>CAYWZF010000001.1:0-53801 GCA_964461555.1 uncultured Robiginitalea sp.
CCAAAATCGCAATGCGCTTTTTATTCTTTTTATTTCCCCAACCTTCGCTCAAGTAAACCTGGCTCGGCTCAGGGAAACCAAAAAGCCAGTACATGATGCACTGGCTTTCCTCTTATCCGTACTCGGGACGGGACTTGAACCCGTACGGCCGCAATGGCCATTGGATTTTAAGTCCAACGTGTCTACCAATTCCACCACCCGAGCGGGAACAAAAAAACGCTGACAGGCAGCGTTTTCTGTCGAGCGAAAAACGGGATTCGAACCCGCGACCTCCACCTTGGCAAGGTGGCGCTCTACCAACTGAGCTATTTTCGCATTAAATCAAGAACAGGTACATCCCGAAAGATGCGGAGGCAAATTTAATACTTTTTGGTGAAAAGCAAAGAATATTTTGCCGAAAAAGGACAGGCGGGCACCCGACAGGCACACAGGGAGACGATCTGTCAGTACCCGGCCGCCTGCCCGTCCTTGCGCGATTCGGAGGCCCCGGTATAGACCTGATTCTCCAGGTCTACCCCTATGGCCTGGTAACCGCCGTAAATGCCCACGGCAAAGGATACGCGATGTCCTTTTTTCTCCAATTCGCGTACGGATTTATAGTCGAAACCGCTTTCCAGGTTCAGGGTCCCCCCATTGGTCATGGTGGAGCCCGTAGGCTGCGAACTGCCGCTGTGCCTCATCCTCGGGGCATCACCTGCCTCCTGGAGGTTCATCCCAAAATCCACGATATTCACCACGATCTGGACATGCCCCTGGGGTTGTACGGCCCCTCCCATAAGGCCGAAACTCATCACGGGTTTGCCATTCCGGGTCATAAAGGCGGGAATAATCGTATGAAAGGGCCGTTTCCCGGGTTCGAGGGCATTGGCATGCTCCGGGTCCTGCACATTGAACATCTGCCCCCTGTTCTGGAGCACGAATCCCAGGCCGTCCGGGACCATCCCTGAGGCAAATTCGGAATAGATGCTCTGGATCAGGGAGACCATGTTGCCGTCCTTGTCGGCCACGGTCAGGTACGTGGTATTCCCGGTTTCGATCTCGAGGTCTCCGGCCGGGTAGGTATCCGCGGCGCGGTCTGGGTCGATGAGCGCCCGACGCGTTGCCGCATAATCGTCTGAGAGCAATTCCTGCAAAGGGATCTCATTGAAATCCGGGTCGGCATAGAATTTGGCGCGGTCTTCATAGGCCAGTTTTTTCGCCTCGGTAAGCACGTGGAGGTATTCCGGGCTCCCGAAGCCCATGGAGGCGATATCGTACCCTTCCAGGATATTGAGCATCTGCAGGGCAGCCGTCCCCTGGCCGTTGGGGGGCAGTTCCCAGATATCATAGCCCCGGTAGTTGATGCTGACCGGCTCCACCCAGTTAGAGGTGTGCGCAGCCAGGTCCTGGTAGGAAAGGAACCCCCCGTGTTTTTTCATGTATTGGTCGATGGTCCGGGCAATATCCCCTTTATAGAAAGCATCCCGCCCCCCTTCGGCAATCTTTTCATACGTATTGGAAAGGTCCGGGTTCTTAAATACTTCACCTTTTGCCGGAGGTCGCCCACCGGGCATATAGGTCCCGGCAAATCCGGGCTGGTCCCGGGAGTTTTCATAGGATGAGGCCATTTCATACGCGATTACCTCCGATACGGGGAAGCCTTCCCGACCGTAAGCGATTGCCGGCCCGAGCAGGTCTTTCATGGGCAATTTCCCGAATTTGTCGTGCAGGGCAAACCAGCCGTCCACACAGCCAGGCACGGTTACAGGCAGGGGCCCGGAGAAAGGCATATATTTCATGCCGCGTGCTTTGAAATAATCAATGGTCAGGGATTTCGGGGCCCTACCGCTCCCATTGAACCCATAGAGTTTTTTGGAGCCTGCATCCCACACGATGGCAAAAATATCTCCTCCGATACCGCAACTGGCCGGCTCAACCAGGCCCAGAACAGCATTCGCTGCGATGGCGGCATCCATGGCGCTGCCGCCTTTTTTGAGGATGTCGAGGGCCACCTGGGTAGCCAGTGGCTGGCTGGTCGCGGCCATGCCGTTCCGGGCCAGGACTTCGGAGCGGGTGGTATGGGTTTCCCCGGTTAGCCGGTCCTGGGCATGGGACATGCCGGCAAACGACAACAGGAGGGTGAGAAAGAGCAGCTTTTTCATGGGATTGGAATAGGATTCCCTAAAATAATTAAAAAATCACAGCAGTATAAGTAGGCCAAAAGGCGGGTGGAGCCAATGGCACTCCTGCCCGGTTCAGGAAGTGGCCCGTTTCTTGGCCGTGAGCAGCCGCTTGATCTCGTTGAGCTTCATCAGGGCCTCTACCGGGGTCAGGGTATCGATGTCGAGGTGCAATATTTCTTCCTTGATCTGCTCCAGCAGGGGGTCGTCGAGGTTGAAAAAACTCAGCTGCAGGTCGTTGCCGGCCGATTGCAGGCGGTCGGTGAGTTCTTCAGAAGAGTGCGATTTCTCCAGTTTCTTTAAGATTTTCTGGGCTTTCAGGATAACCTGCTGGGGCATGCCGGCCATTTTGGCCACGTGGATCCCAAAGCTGTGCTCGCTGCCCCCGGCTTCGAGCTTGCGCAGGAAAAGGACCTTGTCTTTGAGCTCCTTTACCGAGACGTTGTAATTGCGGATGCGCGGGAAGGTGGCGGCCATCTCGTTGAGCTCGTGGTAGTGGGTGGCGAACAGGGTCTTGGCCCGCGAGGGGTGTTCGTGCAGGTATTCGGCAATGGCCCAGGCGATGGAGATGCCGTCGTAGGTGCTGGTGCCCCGGCCGATCTCGTCGAGCAGGATCAGGCTCCGTTCCGAGAGGTTGTTCAAAATGGAGGCGGCCTCGTTCATCTCTACCATGAAGGTCGATTCCCCCAGGGAGATGTTGTCGCTGGCCCCCACCCGGGTAAAGATCTTGTCGACCAGCCCCAGCCTGGCCGATTCGGCCGGCACGAAGCTGCCAACCTGGGCCAGCAGCACGAGCAGGGCGGTTTGCCGCAGGATGGCCGATTTCCCGCTCATGTTGGGCCCCGTGATCATGATGATCTGCTGTTCCTCGCGATTCAGCTTTAGATCATTGGGGATGTACGACTCCCCGGCGGGCAGCTGCCGCTCGATGACCGGGTGCCGCCCCTGTACGATCTGCAGGTCGGTGCCGTCGGTCATTTCCGGGGCCGAGTAGCCGTGGTCGCGTGCCAGGGCGGCAAAACCGCAGAGGCAGTCGAGCTCAGCCAGGGTCTGGGCGTTGCGCTGCACGGGGGCGATGTATTCCTGCATCCAGACCACCAGCTGCGAAAAGAGCTGCTGCTCGAGCTCGAGGATGCGCTCTTCGGCCCCCAGGATCTTGCTTTCGTATTCCTTCAGCTCTTCGGTGATGTAGCGTTCGGCATTGACCAGGGTCTGCTTGCGGATCCAGTCGCCCGGCACCTTGTCTTTGTGGGTGTTGCGCACCTCGATGTAATACCCGAAGACGTTGTTGGAGGCAATCTTCAGGGAAGGGATGCCGGTGCGGGCCGATTCGCGTTCCAGCATGCGGTCGAGGTAATCCTTCCCGCTGTGGGCCAGCCCCCGAAGCTCGTCCAGCTCGGCCGAAAATCCCGGGGCAATGGTACGCCCTTTGCCAATGCCGACCGGGGCTTCCTCGCACAGCATGGTCTTGATGCGCTGGCGCAGGGCGTCGCAGGGGTCAAGGGCCGCAGCCAGCCTTTTCAGGGCCGGGGGCTCTGCCTGCCCCACCTGGTGTTTGACGGGGATGACTGCCTCCAGGGAATTCTTCAAATGCACGGTTTCGCGCGGGCTCACCTTCCCGGCGGCTACCTTGGCGATGAGCCGTTCCAGGTCGCCCATGCGCCGCAATTGTTCCTGGATGCGGAGAAGGTCCGCGTCGTGCCCCACAAAATGGGCCACCACCTCGTGCCGGCTGCGGATGGCTTCCAAATCGACCAGGGGCAGGGCCAGCCACCGCCTCAGCATACGCCCTCCCATGGGGGAGCGGGTCTTGTCGATCACCTCGAGCAGGGAGACCCCTTTGGCATCGCGGGTGCGGAAGAGCTCCAGGTTCTGGATCGTAAAGCGGTCCATCCAGACGAAATCTTCGCCGGCCAGCCGCCTCAGGGTGCGGATGTGCCCGAGCTGCCGGTGCTGGGTTTCCCCCAGGTAGTGCAGTACCGAGGCTGCCGCGATGATGCCGAGGGGCAGGCCTTCGACCCCAAAGCCTTTGAGGCCGGTGGTCCTGAAATGGCCCGTGAGGGTTTCCCGGGCGTAGTCGTCCTGGAAGATCCAGTCTTCGAGGTAAAAGGTGTGGTATTCCGGTCCGAAGCGTTCGGCGAATTCGGCCCGGTGTTTTTTGGAAAGCAGCACTTCTTTGGGCCCGAAGTTCTGCAGCCATTTGTCTATGCCTTCGGGGCCTGCTTCGGCCACGAAGAATTCGCCGGTGGAGATATCCAGGAAGGAAACCCCCATGCGGTTTCGCTCAAAATGCACGGCCGCCAGAAAATTGTTCGACTTGGCCTGCAGCAGCTCGTCGCTGAGCGATACCCCGGGGGTGACCAGCTCGGTGACCCCCCTCTTTACGATGGTCTTGGTCTGTTTGGGGTCTTCCAGCTGGTCGCAGATGGCCACCCGCTGCCCGGCCTTGACCAGTTTGGGCAGGTAGGTGTTCAGGGCGTGGTGCGGAAAGCCGGCCAGGGCCGTCATATCGCCCCCGTTGTTGCGCTGGGTGAGCACAATGTCGAGGATGTCGGCCGCCTTTTCAGCGTCTGAGCCAAAGGTCTCGTAGAAATCCCCCACGCGGAACAACAGCAGGGCGTCCGGATACCGGTTCTTGATGCTGTTGTACTGCTGCATCAGCGGGGTTTCTTTTTTGCTTTTGGCTCCCAAGGCAGTTCAAAATTGGCGGATGAACGAAAATACGCGATTCGCCCGGCCCGGTCAAAGGCTGTTGATATCTTCGGATAACTTGGCAGGCGCCCGGGCTGGCCCAAAACCGGGCCTAAAGTGGTACCTTTGCCGCAATCTTTCTGCCCATGCGCAAGCTTAGCAACCAGGAACTCAACCGCCTCGACGTGGAGGCCTTCAGGGAGGCCCCCAAGACCCCCGTCGTGGTAGTGCTCGACAACATCCGCAGCCTGCACAACGTGGGGTCGGTCTTCCGCACGGCCGATGCCTTCCGCATCGAGAAAATCTGGCTGTGCGGCATCACCGCCACCCCGCCCCACAAAGACATCCGCAAGACCGCCCTGGGGGCTACCGAGAGCGTGAGCTGGGAATACGCCAAAACCACCCTTGAGGCCATCGAAAAACTGGAACCCACGCATCAGTGCTGGGCCGTCGAGCAGGCTGAGCATTCGGTTTCCCTGGATGCGTTCCAACCCGGACCCAATACGGCGTATGCCTTCATATTTGGCCACGAAGTCAATGGGGTTACACAGGAGGTGGTCAACCGCTGCCGGGGGGTGGTCGAAATCCCGCAGGGCGGCACCAAGCATTCCCTGAATGTCTCGGTGGCCGTGGGCGTTGTGCTCTGGGATGTGTTCGCCAAAACCTTCCGGAAAAAATAACCCCGGCACCAGGGCCGGGGCAGGATATAGAGTTTGAGTTAGTTTGGTTTCCCAAAACGGAGGCGCAAGAAAGGCAATCGGCCGCTTTTTTCAAAAAAAATCGCTAAAAATGAACGCCCGGGTCGGGCAGGGTGTATTCGGCCATCCGGTCGAGCATCCACTGGTAATCGGCGGGGTTGGCCACAAAATCGAGCTCGGCCAGGTCGATGACCAGGGCCGGCAGCTGGGGCGTGTTCTTCATGAAATCAAAATAGCCCCGGTGGATGCTTTCGAGGTACTCAGCCGGAATTCCCTGCTCATAGGTGCGGCCGCGGCGGGCGATTTGCTCGAGCAGCTTTTCGGTGCGCTGGTACAGGTAGACATACAGGCGGGGTTTGCGCACATCGGAATACATCAGGCCAAAGAGCCTCCGGTACAGCTTGAATTCGTCTTCCTGCAGGGTGATCTTGGCAAAAATGAGGCTTTTGTAAATATCGTAGTCACTGACCATGAAGCTTTTGAAAAGGTCGAGCTGGCGGGTGTCTTCGATATATTGCTGGTACCGGTCGGCCAGGAATGACATTTCCAGCGGAAAGGCGTAGCGCGCCCGGTCTTCGTAAAACCTGGGCAGGAAGGGGTTGTCGGCAAAACGCTCCAAAATGAGCTTGGCATGCATCTCCCCGGCTATTTTCGTGGCCAGGGTGGTCTTGCCCGAGCCAATGTTCCCCTCTATGGCGATAAAGCCCAGGTCGGCAAAGAGCGAGGTGCGGTCTGGGTGCAGCTTCAGCCCGGTCTTGTGCACCTTGGCCCGGTCGCGGCATGCCTGCAGCAGGTTGCGTGTGTCTTTGCCGAGCACGGGGTGGTACAGCTGGGGGGCGATGTCGGCCAGGGGCCTCAAGACAAAGGCCCGCTCCTGGAGCCTGGGGTGGGGGAGCTCCAGGCCCTCGAGGCTGACGGCCTTGTTTCCGTAGTACAGGATGTCGATGTCGAGGGTCCGCGACTGGTACCCCGCCCCGGGCAGGCGTTCGCGCCCGAGGTGCTGCTCGATGTCGAGCAGGGCATCGAGCAGTTGTGCCGGGGTCAGTTCTGTTTCAAGGGCGAGGCAGAGGTTCAGGAATTCCCCCCCGTCAAAGCCCCAGGCCGGCGAGGCGTACACCGGGCTCACCGCCCTGATGCGACCTGCCCGCTCCCCGATGCGGAACAGGGCCTGCTGCAGGGTAAAGGCGCGGTTCCCCAGGTTGCTGCCCAGGGAGAGGTAGGCCGTTTCAGGGGTTTGTTTCACGGGGGAAAGGTACGCAAAATAAGAGCGATCTGGCGTCGGCCTTCGCGACAGCAAACCCGGGGAACGGTGACCGGGGGCCCATTTCAGGAGGCTTCCAACAGGGCGGGAATATCGCCGCCGAATGGTTATCTTTGCCGGTATATGATTTGCTATGGCGTTTTTGCGTAATCTGCTGGCGGCGATACTCGGGAGCCTGGTGGCCTTCGGGATCGTATTTTTTATGTTCCTCCTCTTTTTGAGCCTGGCCGGCTCGACCGAGCAGGTGCATATTGACCGGCATTCGGTACTCGACCTGAATTTCCCCTACCCGATAAGCGAATACAGCGGGTATGACCCCGAAGACCCGTTTTCAGTGCTCTTTGACCCCACGATGGGGCTCAATGAGATTACAAAGGCCATTGCCCTGGCCCGGGAAGACGACCGCATCGAGGGCATCAGCCTGACCGGTCCGTACCTGTTGGCCGGGATTTCGCAGACCCGGGCCATACGCCAGGCCCTGGCAGATTTCAAAAGCTCCGGGAAGTTTGTCTACGCCTATGGCGACTTTTACATGCAAAAGGATTACTACCTGGCCAGCGTGGCCGACAGCATCTTTCTCAACCCGGCCGGCAACTTCGATTTCAAGGGCCTTGCCGCCGAGGTGCTCTATTTCGGCGATTTCCAGGACAAATCAGGCATCCGTATGGAGGTGGTCCGCCACGGGAAATACAAAAGCGCCGTGGAACCCTTCCTGGCCAATGAGATGAGCGAGGACAACCGCCGGCAGCTGACCGGGCTGCTGGGCTCGATCTGGGAAGGCATGCGCGATGAGATAGCGGAGAGCCGGGGTGTGCCTGCCGATTCGCTCGACCGCATTGCCGACGGGCTGACGGCCCGCAATCCGGCCGGGGCCCTGGCCGGCGGGCTGGTAGACGGCGTGGTTTACCAGGACCAGTATGAGGAAAAGCTGCTGCGCGAAAGCGGCGCAAGCGGGGATTCTCCCAAGCGTGTCTCCCTGTCAGAATACCTGAAATACACCAAGAACAAGCGGCAGTACGAAGGCGCCGACCGCATCGCGGTCATCTACGCCCAGGGCGAGATCCTCTATGGGCAGGGCGGATCGAACTATATCGACCCGAATACCATGCGCAAGGCCCTGCGAAAGGCGCGGAAAGACCGGAAGGTAAAGGCGGTGGTGCTGCGCATCAACTCCCCGGGGGGCAGCGCCCTGAGCTCGGAGCTGATCTGGCGCGAGATTAATCAGCTGCGCCAGGACAAACCCGTGGTGGTTTCATTCAGCGACCTGGCGGCCTCGGGCGGGTATTACATGGCGGTGGGGGCCGACAAGATCATTACCGAGCCCACCACCCTGACGGGGTCGATCGGCGTATTTGCGACCATCCCGAACCTGAGCGGCCTGGCCGGTAAGGTGGGGATCAATTCCGAACAGGTGGGAACCCACCGGCAATCGGTCGATTATTCCCTCTTTGAGCCCATGAGCGACGAATTCCGCGAAGTGTTGCGGGAAGGGATCGAAACAACCTACCGCACCTTTCTGGAACGGGTGGCCGAAGGGCGGGGCATTACCGTGGCCCAGGCCGACAGCCTGGCCCAGGGCCGGGTCTGGAGCGGGGCCGACGCCGTGAAGCTGGGGCTGGCCGATGCCCTCGGGGGCATGCCGGAGGCCCTGGAGGCCGCTGCCGGCCTGGCGGGCATCTCAGATTACCGCATTGTGCCCCTGCCGAAATACAAAACAGGCCTGGAGCGTTTGCTTGACGACCTGGGCGGCACTGATTCCGAGGCACGGGAAACCCTGCTCGAAGAAGAGCTCGGGCCCGACTGGGCCGAGGTGCTGCGCGCCCTGAAGGCGCAGCTCCGGCAAGAAGGGGTGCAGGCGCGCCTTCCCTTTACCATCAAAATCCACTAGGCCGTGCACGTCAACGACCAGAAAGCCGCATACCGGGTCTACCTTTTTCTGGGGGCTCTCTTTATCACCTCCCTGGTGGTCTCCAACCTGATCTTCCAGAAATTCTTCTACTGGAAGCCCTTCGGCGACGTCCATCTTTTCGGGGCCCCCCTGTTTGAACTGTCGGTGGGCATTTTGCCGTATCCGGTCACCTTTCTGATCACAGACCTTATCTCGGAAGTATACGGGCGCAAGAAGGCCAACCAGGTGGTCACAGCGGGCATTTTCGCCTCATTTTTTTCGATGGGCATCGTCTTGCTGGCACATTGGGCCCCGGCCATTGCCGGTTCGCCCGTAGACGATGCTACCTTTGGGCGGGTATTCGCCCTTTCGCCCATTGCCGTGCTTGCCTCCATGCTGGCCTACCTTTTTGCCCAGTATATCGACATCGCCATTTACCATTTCTGGAAAGCCCTTACAAAGGGCAGGCACCTGTGGCTCCGCAACAATTTTTCCACCTTTTTTTCCCAGACGGTCGATACCTTCACGGTGGTTTCCCTGCTCTGCGTCTTCGGGGTATTGCCCTGGGACAAATTCTACGGTCTTTTCGTGGCCGGGGTGATCTTCAAGATCATGATCGCCCTGCTCGACACCCCTTTCCTCTATTTGTTCGTATATATATTCCGCAGGCGATTCGGCCTGAAACCGGCCGAAGAGCTCGCCCTGGAATTTTAACGCAGAATAGGGGCCCTGCGCACACGTTTCGGGGCCCTTTCGCGTTTATGTAAGGCGGCCCGGCCCAACCCGGCCTTCGCAATAACCCAAGTGGTGCTATGAAAAAAAAGAAATGGCTCAAAATCGCCGGCGGGGTGCTGGCGTTCCTGCTTTTGCTGCTCCTGGCAGTCCCGTTTTACCTGGAGGCCAAAATCGGCCCCATCCTTCGCACACATGTGAACCAGGCCATCAACGGACACTTCGATTTCGACGATGCCGATCTCAGCCTGATACGCGATTTCCCGAATGCCCGTATCACCCTGCGCGGGGTACGGCTCACCACGGCGGCCCCTTTTGATGGCGACACCTTGCTGCTGGCCTCGGAAGGATACCTGTCAATGGGCCTGGGCGAACTCCTGAAAGGGGGCGACGGACCCATGGGGATCAGGGAGCTCCGCATCACGGGGGCCGACCTGCGGCTCAAGGTGAATGCAGGGGAGCAGCCCAATTATCTCATCGCCAGGGAATCCGATTCAGGACCGGACGCTTCGGGCGCAGCGGAAGGCTTCCGCTTCGACCTGCAGCAGTACGCCCTGGAAGCTTCCCGGATCTCCTACGAAGACCAGGGCTCGGGTATGACCCTGGTGCTGGAGGAGATTGGCCATACCGGCAGGGGGGACCTCTCTTTGGCGACTTCGGAGCTCGACACCCATACCGAGGCGTTGATTTCCTTCAGGATGGACAGCGTGGATTACCTGAGCAAAAACCGCCTGAGCCTCGATGCCCTGATCGGGATCGACCTCGGCACAGATACCTATACCTTCCTGAAAAACGAGGGCACGATCAACCAGATGCCCATTGTGTTCACGGGCACCGTGAAGCTGCTGGAAGACGGCCAGCAAGTCGACCTGCAGTTCCATACCCCCGATTCCGATTTCAGGAACTTTTTGGCCCTCATCCCGGAGGCGTATACAAAAAACCTGGAAGGGGTGCACACCACCGGGCAGTTCCGCCTGGAAGGCACCGTGAGCGGGGTGAACGACGACACCCGCATCCCGGGCTTTGACATACAGATGGAAGCCAAAGAGGCTTCGTTCCAATACCCGAACCTGCCCAGGCGCGTGGAGAATATCTCGTTTTTGGCCCGGTTGCGGAATGAGACCGGCCAGACCGCCGATACCTACTTCGAGCTCCCGGAAGCCCGCTTTACCGTAGACCGGGATGCCTTCAGCATGCAGGGCAGCGTTCGGGAGCTCACCGGCAACCCCCGGGTCGAAGGGGCCATGAAAGGCACCATCAACCTGGCCAGCCTGAGCCAGGCCTATCCGGCAGACCCCGGGCAGGAATTGAGCGGGGTGCTGCAGGTCGACCTGCAGACGGCCTTCGACATGGCCTCTGTAGGGGCCGGGAGGTATGAAAACACCCGTACCTCGGGGACCCTTCTGCTCACTGACGCCCTGTTTCACGCGGCCTCTTTTTCCCAGCCGGTGAAACTGGAGCGCGCCAGCCTGAGCTTTGACCCGAAGGCCGCCCGTCTCGAAGGCCTGCGGGGCACCCTTGGCAGCAGTGATTTTGACCTGAGCGGGCGCCTGGAAGACTACCTGGGGTATTTCCTGAGCGACGGCCTGCTGAGGGGTGAGGTTTCCCTGAGCGCCAACCAGCTGGTGGTGGGCGACTTCCAGAGCCCTGAAGCCCCGGCGTCTGAAGGGGAGGCCCCGGTTTCGGAAGCGTTCAAAATCCCGGCCAATATCGACCTGGCCGTACAGGGGCGGGCCGCAACCGTGATGTACGACAACCTGCCCCTGCGGGAGGTGTCTGGCACCCTGCTGGTTCGCGACCAAAGCCTGCTCTTGCAAAACGTGCGCTCCCAGATGCTCGACGGGGCCCTGGCCCTCAACGGCGAGCTCAACACCCGCAGCGGGAAACCGGAATTCCGCATGGACCTCGGGGTAGACGGGTTCCGGATCAGGGAGGCCCTGGAAGCAATCGATTTGTTCCGCACCCTGGCACCCATTGCCTCCATCCTCGAAGGCAGGCTCAATTCGCAGGTGAGCCTGGGCGGCCTGCTGAACAACGATTTCAGCCCCGACCTCATGAGCCTGGGGGGGCGGGTGGTAGCCGAGGTGCTGGCGGCACGCCCCAGCGGGCAGAAGGCAGCCGTGCTGCAGGCCCTTGACAACGGCCTGGATTTCGTGAACCTGGAAGAGCTGGACCTCAAGGGCCTGAAAACGTACCTCTCCTTCGAAAACGGAAAAGTTGCGGTGAAGCCCTTTACCGTCCGCTACCGCGACATTTCGGTGAACGTCGAGGGCGGGCACACTTTTGACCAGCAGCTCAGCTATCAGGCCACTTTTGAGGTGCCGGCCCACTACCTGGGGCCCGAGGTGAACCGCCTGTTGAAGGAAATGGACGACCCGGGCCTGGAGCAGGTCACCGTTCCCGTATCGGCCCGCATCAGCGGCAGCTACACCCAGCCTGCCGTGGAAACCGATTTGCCCGCGGCGGCCCAAAGCCTGACAGCCCGCCTGGTCGAATACCAGAAGCAGAAACTCCTGGCCGGGGGCCAGGCGAAGGCCGAACAGTTGCTGGGCAACCTGCTGGGGGAAGCCGGTGATAGCACCGGTGCTGCCAATGCCCCGGCCGCCGACCTCGGGAAGGTGGTCGGCGACGTGTTGGGCGCAACGGGCCAAAAGGCCCCGAAAAATGCCGATTCCACGGCTGCTGCCAAAAATGAATCCGTCAAGGAGGCTGCCCGGAACGTGCTGGGAGGGCTGCTGAAAAAGAAAAAGGACACGAGCACGACACCGAAAGACAGCGTGCAATAAAGGAGAACCCGGGTATGGGGTGAAGCGCGTTCAGGCCGGCTATCCGACCTCCAGGCCCACGTAATAGCCTTCGCTGCCGCGCACGTTGAAGACCGTATCGTCTTCAAAGATCAGGTACTGCCCTTTGATGCCCATCAGCTTTCCCGTGTATTCGGGCTGCTTCTCGAGGTTGAGGCTTTTTACCTTTTGCGGGTAACGCAGCACCGGGAACTCCATATGGGATTCCCGCGTCGATTCGATGAAATAGGGCCTGGCCTCTTCGGGAATGTATTCCCGCAGCCGCCCGCGCCAGGCCAGCAGGTCAACATCTTCGATCTTGCCGGTCAGCATGCTGCGCCAGTTGGTCTTGTCGCTGATGTGCTCCTTCAGGGCCACTTCCGTAATCCCGGCCAGGTAGCGGTTGGGCGTTTCCACGATCTCGATGGCCTCATGGGCCCCCTGGTCGATCCAGCGGGTCGGGATCTGCGTTTTCCGGGTCACCCCCACCTTTACGCTGCTCGAATTGGCCAGGTAGACCACATGGGGCTGCAGCTGCATCTTCTTTTCAAATTCCAGGTCGCGGTCTTCCTCTCCCAGGTGCGCACGGCTCAGCTCGGGGTGCATGATCCATTCCCCGGCCCGGGGCGTTTCGAAGAAACAGCTCCGGCAGAAGCCCTGCCTGAAAATGGGCAGGTCTTCCCCGCACTGAAGGCACTGGTATTTGATAAAGCGTATGCCGAGGCGGCGCCCGAGCAGGAGGTTTACATGCAGGAAATCACCCGGCAGCAGCAGGTAATACTGAATAGGCGTTTCCCATTCGGTCTGCATTTTCTGTAAAACACCTTCATAATGCATGGGCCCTTATTTTGACGCGCAGATTATTGCTATATTTAGATCCTGCTCCAGCGCATAAAGATACCCAAAAATGCCTATTCCGCTGTTCAACTCGATCGCCTCCTGGTTGCTGAAAAAGCGGTACCACCAGATTGAGCTCTTCCTGAAATACCCGGCAGAGGTGCAGCAGGAAGTCTTGCAGCAGCTCCTCGATTTCGCCGACGAGACCGAGGTGGGCAAAACGTACGGGTTTGAAGGCATATCAGACTACCAGACCTTTGCCGGCAGGCTCCCTGTGGTCACCTACGAAGAGCTGGAGCCCCTGATCGGGCGCACCCGAAGGGGGGAGCAAAACCTTTTCTGGCCCACCGAGATAAAGTGGTTTGCCAAGAGCAGCGGCACCACCAATGCCAAGAGCAAGTTCATCCCTGTGAGCAGTGAGGCGCTGGAAGACTGCCATTACAAATCGGGCAAGGACCTGCTTTGCCTGTACCTGAACAACAATCCAAATTCCCAGTTGTTTACGGGGAAAAGCCTCCGCCTGGGCGGCAGCATGGAATTATACGAAGACAATGGCTCTTTTTTCGGTGACCTTTCAGCCATATTGATCGACAACATGCCCTTCTGGGCTGAAATGAGCAGTACGCCCAGCAGCCGGGTTTCCCTCATGAGCGAGTGGGAGGCCAAAATGAAGGCCATCATCCAGGAAAGCATTCGCGAAAACGTGACCAGCCTGGCAGGCGTGCCCTCGTGGATGCTGGTGTTGCTGAACCAGGTACTGCAGGAAACCGGGAAGCAGCACCTCTTTGAGACCTGGGAAAACCTCGAGGTCTACTTCCACGGGGGGGTGAGCTTCAACCCCTACCGCGAGCAGTACCACCGGTTGTTGCCCCGTGATTCCTTCCAGTATTACGAGATATACAACGCCTCTGAAGGGTTTTTTGCCATACAGGACCGCAACAACAGCCAGGACCTGCTGCTGATGCTCGATTACGGCATCTTCTATGAATTCATCCCGATGGAGTCCTTCGGCACCCCGCGCCAGCGCGTCATCCCGCTCTGGGAGGTCCAAACCGGGGTGAACTACGCCATCGTGATCACGACCAACGCCGGCCTTTGGCGCTACCAGGTGGGCGACACGGTCCGCTTTACCAGCACCGATCCGTACCGCATCCGCGTCACCGGCCGCACCAAGCACCATATCAATGTCTTCGGGGAAGAGCTCATCATCGAGAATACCGAAGATGCCCTGAGGAATACCTGCCGGCATTGGGGGGCCAGCATCAAGGATTACACCGTGGCCCCGGTGTTCATGTCAGACACAGACAAAGGGGCGCACGAGTGGCTGATCGAATTCCGCCAGCCGCCGGCTGACCTGCAGGCCTTTGGCCGCGACCTCGACAAGGCACTCCAGGCCCTCAATTCAGACTACGAGGCCAAGCGGTACAAGAATATGACCCTGAACCCGCTTCGCCTGCACCAGGCCCGGGAAGGCCTGTTTTACGACTGGCTCAAATCGAAGGGGAAACTGGGCGGGCAGCACAAGGTGCCCCGCCTCTCCAATACCCGGGAATACCTCGAGGAACTGCTCGAGCTCAACCAGCGCGTCGCTGCCGGGTAGGCTCGGTGCCCGGCTGGGTTTACGAGGGGCTGGTTTCGTAAAATTCAAGGTATCAGCGTATTACTAATTTCCCTGGAGGAAAAGGACCCTGTTTTCCCGGTCATTTCGACCAAAACACCCTGTTTTATCGTATCTATCCCAATGCAGCAAACAAGCGGCGGGCGCCCGAAATGGGGCATACATCGACGAATTGGCCCTTATGATCAAATAAAAATGGCATTCTGAGGGGTTTTTCTGAATTTGGTAACCTCTTTAACCTACTTATTCGCGTAATCCGTACGATCATGGCAGAAAGACTGGTTATTCTATCAGACATGTGGGGCTCCCGCAGGGGCCTTTGGATCACTTCCTACCTGGGTTATCTGCAGCAATATTTTGATATCGTCTATTACGACAGCCAGGAACTGGCGGGCCTTGACATGGTGGTCAAGACGCGTGAAAACCTGTGCAGGGCGCTGGTGGAGGGAGGGTACGACACGGCCGTGGCCCAGTTGCTGGCCAAGGAGAAGACCCCGAGCCACTACCTGACTTTCTGCGCGGGGGGCACCATTGCCTGGAGGGCCGCCCTGCAAGGGCTTCCGATGCAGTCGCTGTATGCTATTTCGCCCCTGTGGATGGAACAGGAGCAGGAAAAACCGGATTGCCCGGTAAAAGTCCTGTTCGGGGAGTTGCACCAGGAGCGCCCCGGCGAAGGCTGGGCCGAAAAGATGGGTGTTGACCTGGCCGTTGTGCCGAATTTTGGCCGCGAACTCTATTCAGACGAGAAGATCATCCGCCAGGTAAGCCTCGAATTGCTCGATGCCCTGTTGAGCAAAAGGCACAAGTCCTTTAAGAGACCGCTTTCAATTTTTTGATCGTCTCGAAAGAAAGCTTTTCCTCGGCGTAGGGCTTGGTTACCTTGAACTCGGTTTCATCCGTGCTCGGCAGCTCAAACATGGCGTCGGTAAAGATGGCCTCGCAGAGCGACCGCAGGCCCCGGGCCCCCAGTTTGTATTCAATCGCCTTATCCACAATGTAATCCAGCGCCTGTTCGGTGATCTTGAACTCGATCCCGTCCATGGCGAAGAGTTTTTCGTACTGCTTGATAATGGCGTTCTTGGGCTCGGTCAGAATGGAACGCAGGGTTTTGCGGTCGAGGGGGTTCATATGCGTCAATACAGGGAGCCGCCCGATGATTTCGGGGATGAGCCCGTATTCCTTCAGGTCTTTCGGGATAATGTACTGCAGCACGTTCTCGGCATCGAGGATTTCTTCCCGCCTTGAGGCGCTGTAGCCGATGGCCTGCATGTTGAGCCGCTTGGTGATGATGCGCTCGATGCCGTCAAAGGCCCCCCCTGCGATAAAAAGGATGTTTTCGGTATTGACCTCGATGAACTTCTGGTCGGGGTGCTTGCGCCCCCCTTTCGGCGGCACGTTGACCAGGGTGCCTTCGAGCAGCTTCAGCAGCCCCTGCTGCACCCCTTCGCCCGAGACGTCGCGGGTGATGGAGGGGTTATCGCTCTTGCGGGCGATCTTGTCGAGCTCATCGATGAAAACGATGCCCCTTTCGGCTTTTTCCAGGTTGTAATCGGCGGCCTGCAGCAGGCGCGTCAGGATGCTTTCCACGTCTTCGCCCACATAGCCCGCCTCGGTGAGCACGGTGGCGTCGACGATGGCCAGGGGCACGTTCAGCATGCGCGAAATGGTCTTGGCCATGAGGGTCTTGCCGGTGCCGGTCTGCCCGACCATGACGATATTGCTTTTCTGTATCTCTACCTCATCCTCTTTGCTGCTGGGCTGCAACAGGCGTTTATAGTGGTTGTAAACGGCCACGGAAAGGACTTTTTTGGTCCGTTCCTGCCCGATCACATAGGTGTCGAGGAAATCTTTGATCTCCTGGGGCTTGCGAAGGGTAAGCTCGGCGCTGAGGTCGCTGCTGCGCGACTGTCGCGATTCCTCGGCCACAATGCCGTGGGCCTGCTCAATGCACCGGTCGCAAATATGCGCATCCAGGCCCGCAATGAGCAGGTTGGTTTCGGGTTTCTTCCTACCGCAAAACGAACATTCTAAATTTTCCTTGGCCATGGGTTTGAAGTGCCTGCTACTCTACTAACGTTTATTCTGCCAAAAATTGCCCGTCTGCGCGGCGGGCCCATATGGCGTGCCTTCCTAGGAACCTTCCCGTTCCAGTATCTCGTCGATCATGCCGTACTGAAGGGCCTCGCTCGAACGCATCCAGTAATCGCGGTCGCCGTCTTCGTAGATCCGCTCGTAGCTCTGCCCGCTGTGCCTGGCAATGATGCGGTACAGCTCGTCTTTGATCTTGAGGACTTCCTGGGCGGCAATTTCGATATCGCTGGCCTGTCCCTGGGCCCCCGACAGGGGCTGGTGGATCATCACCCGGCTGTGCTTCAGGCCGCTGCGCTTTCCTTTTTCGCCTGCGCAAAGCAGCACGGCCGCCATGGAAGCAGCCATTCCGGTACAGATCGTGGCCACGTCGGGCTTGATGAACTGCATGGTATCGTAGATGCCCAGGCCGGCATAAACGCTGCCGCCGGGGGAATTGATATAGATCTGTATGTCTTTGGACGAATCGGCGCTGGCCAGAAACAGCAGCTGTGCCTGCACGATATTGGCCACCTGGTCGCTGATGGCCGTGCCGAGAAAAATGATGCGGTCCATCATCAGGCGCGAGAACACGTCCATGGCAATGACGTTGAGCTGGCGTTCCTCGATGATGTTGGGGGTCATGCCCACGGGGTACATGCTCATCAGCCCGCGTTCGAGCTGCAGGCTCCCGATGCCCCGGTCGAGCAGGGCGTATTTTTGGAATTCTTTGGCGTAATCCATTGGTGTCTTGCTTCGGGTGTTAGGCTCCGGATACCAGTTTGCGGGGATTCCTGCACAAGGTTCCCGCAGGTGGAAATCCGGAGGAGTCCGGTTAAAAAAAAGGTGCCGAAACCCAGGTATCCGGCACCGTAAAGATACTCAATTTCCAGCTACCAGGGGGCTGCCTCCTCATTTTTGGAAGGGCGTAAGTGCCTATCCGTAGACTTCCTTCACAAACTCCTCGTAGGTGACCTCCCTGGTCTTCAGGTTGGCCTTTTCCTTGTACAGCGCCAGCAGTTTCTGGCTCATCAGCTGCTCGGAAAGCCTCCTGATCTCGTCCTGGTTTGAAAGCACCCGTGAAGCGATGTTCTCCAGGTCTTCCTCTTTGGGGTTGATCTGGCCGTACTGGGCCATCTGGGAACGGATAAAGCCCTTGGCGAACTCCCTGAGCTCGTCGAACTGTATGGTCAGGCCGTGTTCTTTGATCAGCTTCCCTTCGATAAGCTGGTAGCGCAGTCCTTTTTCAGAGCGTTCAAACTCGTCGCTGGCCTCTTCGGCGCTCAGCGGTTTCTCGCCGGTGTTCTGCATCCATTTTTTCAGGAATTCGGTGGGCAGGTCGAATTTGACGGTCTCGATCAGGCGCTCGGTCACGTCGTTGATCAGCTTCTGGTCGGCCTGCTGCATGAACTGTGCCTCCGAATCGGCTTTGATCTTGTCGCGCATCTCCTTTTCGGAGGTTACCGCATCTTTCCCGAACAACCGGTCAAAAAATTCCTGGTCGAGCACCGCGGGTTGGCGCTCGTTGATCTCGGCGATGGTAAAGGCCACCTCGATGTCGAGGTTCTCAGCCTTTTCGCGTGCGATTCCCAGCATGCTGGGCAGCAGGTAGTCTTCCCTGAGAAGGCCTTTGGTCTTCAGGGTCACGGTGTCGCCCACCTTTTTGCCCTTCAGGGCATCGAGGGCCTTCTTGCTTTTTACCTTGCCCAGCTCGAGGGTGGTCTTGTGCTCGATCTCGGCGGCTTCGTTTAAGAACGTTCCCATCACCTCGTCAGCCGTACCCACCTCAGCCTTGGAGACCAGCTTGCCGTACTGCCGGCGGATGCGGTCTACCTGCTCGTCGATCATCTTCTTGTCGGCCACGATGTGGTAGTGGGGGATGGGTTTCTTGGTCTTCAGGGACACTTCGAAATCGGGGGCCAGGCCCAGCTCGAATTCAAACGCCAGTTCCTCGGCGTCCCAGTTGAAGTTGTCTTGCTGCTTGGGCAGGGGGTTGCCCAGCACATCCAGTTTTTCCTCAACCAGGTATTTGTTCAGGTTGTCTTGCAACAGCTTGTTGACCTCGTCTACCAGCACGGCCTTCCCGTACTGTTTCTTGATCAGGCCCATGGGTACCTGCCCTTTGCGGAAGCCCGGAATATTGGCATTCTTGCGGTAATCCTTCAGGATTTTCTCTACTTTATCCTGATAGTCATCTTTGTTAATGGCCACTTTCAGAACGGCGTTCAACGCATCGATCTGCTCTTTGGTAATGTTCATTCAGTCTCCTAATTACGATAAAACGGGAGGCAAAATTAACGGTTTTTACCCGGTTGGCCAAGTTTTCAGGGCATTGTCTTTCAATCCCTCCCCGGGCCTACGCCTTCTCGTCCCTGATCAGGGCAAAAAGAAGGGCCTGCAAGAGCGAGAGCAGGAGGGAAAACAACAGGGCCGTCCAGAACCCGTCGACCGCAAAGCCCGACACCAGATTGCTGGCCAATAAGATAATCACAGCATTGATGACCAGTAAAAACAGGCCCAGGGTCAGGATGGTTACCGGGAGCGTCAGGATGACCAGCAGGGGCTTGACGAAGAGGTTGAGCACGCTCAGCACCACGGCCACCAGCACGGCAATCCAGTACGACTCCACCGATACCCCGGGCAGGATGTTGGCCAGCACCACCACCGCCAGGGCGCTGAGTAAGAGGCGAAGGATGTAGTTCATGTTGAAGGGTTTAGTGAATTAGCGAATTAGCAAATTAGCAAATTAGCAAATTAGCAAATTAGCGAATTAATTGATTCAATTAAGAGATTGCCAAGTCTAGTCTGAGGCAGGCATAGCATCAGGCGCTTAACTGCCATTCGCATTGCTCAAATTGCCAAATTGCCAAATTGCCAAATTCGCTAATTGCCAAATTAATTAATATACAACCCCGTATAAGCCAGCGGGTTGATCTTCGGCAGTACAGCCCCAAACTTGGCCTCCATGGTTTTGATGAACTCGTTGGCCAGCAGGGCCGAACCCCGGGGCGACGGGTGGATGCCATCGAGGGAAAAGGCGCCCCCGGTGGCATAGGTGTCTGTAACCACGCTGCCGTCTGCAAGCGGGATGCCGTTTTCCTCGAGGGTGTTGTAGAGGGCATCAGCATCCACAAAGCCCAGGTCGTATTGCTGGGCCAGGGCGGCAATGGTCTGGTTATAGGCAATAGTGGCCGTTTGAACGGCTTGCTGTTCTTCAGGGGTGAGCACCCACTGATCGGCCAGGGGCACGGCCACCCCGTTGATGCTGGTCGGGTCCTGGGGGTTGGCCAGGGTGCCGATGATGGTCTGGGATGTAAACACCAGCAGATCTTCTGCGGTCGCCTGGCGCATGTTCACCAACCCCGGGTTGAAGGCAGTGAGGTCGGTCAGGTCTTCGTCGAGGATCACGACGGCATTTCCGGCTCCCGCCTGGAACGTAATGGTCCGGCGGGCGGCTTCCTGTGCAGAGATGATACCCAGCCCGGCCAATTGGGCAACGCCCCCGTTGTAAGCGGCATAGGCCCCATTCAGCAAGGCTGCCGTGCCTGCATCTAGGGGCACGGGGTTGTGGGGCACGGTTGTGAAATAGGGGATCTTGGTCACGTCAGGGATGTTGGCGACGACGCCCTTTGCACCCCCGGCGGTCATCGCCTGTAAGATGGAGTTGTACACGCTGGCGAAGACATTGGGGTCGGTAATGTCATTGCTGCCATAGGTGCTGGGGTCGAGGTTGCCGGTCTGGTCTACCCCGTTGCCCCCCGAGGCCGCAAAGCCAAGCACGTCATTGCTGCCAATCCAAAGGGTGAAAAAGGTGGGCGCCTGTGCCAGGGCATCTCCGAGCACGGTCGATGTGGGGCCAGAGGCAAAACGCGCGTAATAAGGGTTGGCCAGGCCAAGGGGCACCCCGGCCACGTTGCCGTACCCCGGGGCCACCAGGTGGAAGCTCTTGGCGCCCGGCACGCCCATGTTGTTGAAGGAGCCCGAAAGCGAATTGGTCACCTCAGTGCTGCCCTGCCCGGCCACCGGCACGGGGCGGGGAGAACCTGTTGAAAAATCGAGGAAAAGGCGGTTGCCGAGGCCCGGGATGGGTTGCCCGCCCAGGGTCATCCCGCCCAGGTTGTCTGCCATGTAGGGGAGGGAAAAATCACCCCCGCCGGCTTCTGCAAAGCTGCCTGCCAGCATATTGGGGTAGGAGGCATCCTGCCCCGCGATGAAGAGGGCGGCATCGGAGAATCCGGCTGTCAGGGAATTGCCCAGGGCCACGTAATTCGCCAAATTGGCTGAACCACTGGTGTATTCAATGGGTTGTTCAGGTTCCCCGGGGCCGGGTATTGCGGTGTCGTCGTCGCTGCAGGAAACCAGGAAAAGGCCAAAAACAGCCCAGAGTGCCAGGAGTTTTTTCATCGGGATTTGTTTTGAGTTAGTTCGGCCCCGACCGCCCGGGTCAGGGAGCCGTTCAAATTTAGCCAAAATTACGAGACTCGCAATAATGAGGACCTGAAAAGCATGCATGCATAATAATGGGCCCCCAAACCTCAGGATTCCATAAATTCAAGGCTCAGGCCGAAGAACTCCCCGGGCTTTTCGGCATGCAGCCAGTGCCCGGCCCCCGCCAGGGTTTCCAGCCTGGCGTTAGGAAAATGCGCATGAATGCCCGAAAGGTCCTCATCGGAGATATAGGGCGATTTTCCACCCCTGAGGAACAAGACGGGGCCATCGTACCGGGCCCCGGCGGGCAGGGGGGCGCCAATGGCCTCCATGCTTTGGCTCAGGACCTTCAGGTTCATGCGAAAACCCAGCTGCCCGGGTTTGACCCAATACAGGTTTTTGAGCAGAAACTGGCGAATGCCCCAGTCCCGGATCGATTGCGACAACAGCTCGTCGGCCTGGTTGCGAGAGGTCAGGCCCGCGGTGGGCAGGGCATTCAGGGCATCCAGAATGTATTTGTGGTGGGGCGGATAGTACTTCGGGGCGATGTCGGCGACCAGCAGGTGGTCGACGCGCCCGGGATGCATGCAGGCAAAGAGCATGGCGGTCTTGCCCCCCATGGAATGCCCCAGCAGGGCGGTGCGGATGATCCGGTGGTGGTCCAGGTAATTGAGCAGGTCTTCGGCCAGGGTGGGGTAGTCGAAGGGGTCGGCCCAAAAGCTGTGGCCGTGGTTCCGCTGGTCGAGCAGGTGCACCTGAAAGCCGGCTTCGGCAAACTGCATGCCGAGCGATTTCCAGTTGTCTGACATCCCCAGAAAACCGTGCAGGATGATCAGGGGGCGGCCGCTGCCGAGTATTCTGGAATGCAACAAATTCATGGGTTGAGCCGCTTTTTGTACAGGGCGATCACATTTTCAAGCCCCAGGTACAGGGATTCGCAGATCAGGGCGTGCCCGATGGAGACCTCCAGCAGGCCGGGCACCTCCCGGCTGAAATACGCGATGTTGTCGAGGTTCAGGTCGTGGCCGGCATTCAGGCCCAGGCCGGCCCGTGCAGCGGCCTCAGCTGCCTGCACGAAGGGGGCTACGGCCGCAGCCGGATCGGCGCCAAAGGCATGGGCGTAGCTCTCGGTGTAAAGTTCTACCCGGTCGGTTCCGGTATCGCGGGCCGCCAGAACCATTTCCGGGTCCGGGTCCACAAAGATGGAGGTGCGAATGCCGGCAGCCCTGAATTCTGCGATCACCCCCTTCAGGAAGCCCGCATGGGCCCGGGTATCCCACCCGGCGTTGGAGGTGATGGCATCGGGTGCATCGGGCACCAGGGTCTCCTGCCCGGGCTTTACCTCCATTACCAGGTCGATGAATTCCGGGATCGGATTCCCTTCTATATTCAGTTCGGTTGTCACCACCCTCTTCAGGTCGCGGGCATCCTGGTACCGGATGTGCCGCTCATCGGGCCTGGGGTGGATGGTGATCCCTTCTGCCCCGAAGACCTCGATATCCCTGACGGTCTGCAGCAGGTCGGGCATGTTTCCGCCCCGCGCGTTGCGCAGGGTGGCAATCTTGTTCACATTCACGCTCAATCGTACCATGACGGGCTGAATAACGTTAAAACTGCGGTAAAAATACGAATTAGGCATGCCTTTTGCGCCGTAAAAATTAGTAATTTGCCTCATCGGAAGCCGCATGCACATCCAGGACCACATAAACGTCACCATTCCGGTCTTTGAACCGGAAGACTCCCTCAAGGAGGTAATCCTGTTCTTTGCCCACTCCACGCATTCCCATGTGGCGGTGGCCGAAGGAGGGCGCTTTCTGGGGCTGCTCGGGGAAGCCGATCTCGAGAGCTTCCAGGAAACGAGCACCATCGAGGACTACCGCTACCAGCTCGAATCGTTTCTGGTCGCGCCCGAAGCCACCTGGCTCGACATTCTGGAGGCCTTTGCCCGCAATGAGGCGAACATTCTGCCGGTGGTTGATGCCGAAGGGGCCATGCAGGGCTATTACGACCTTACCGACATCGTGGGCATCTTCAGGGAGATGCCCTTCTACACCGAACCCGGGGCGGTGCTGGTAGTTTCCAGGCCCCTGCGCGACTACAGCTTCAGCGAGATCGCCCAGATCGTGGAAGGCAACAATACCCGCCTGCTGGGGGCCCTGATCACGGGCATTCGCGACGAGGTGGCCGAAATCACCCTCAAAATGGGAGATTCCAACATCAACGAGGTGATCCAGACCTTCCGCAGATACGGCTACGCCATTGTTTCGGGAAGCGTGGACGACCATTTTCTGGAAGACCTCAAACAGCGTTCCGACTACCTTGACAAATACCTAAACGTCTGAAGCGGATGAAAGTCGCGCTCTTCGGCCAGACCTTCAACCGGGAATCTGCCGGCCCGGCCGGAGATTTCCTGGGGGCCCTGTCTGAACTGGGGGCCGAGGTGGCGCTCGAGGCCGAATTCGCAGGCTTCCTTGGCCTGACTGCGCCTGAATACGACACGTTTACCCAGGCAGAGGGCCTGGACGCGTCTTTTGACCTTTTTGTCAGTTTCGGGGGCGACGGCACCATTTTGCGCGCCATCACCTATATAGGCGACCTGGGGATTCCCGTGGTGGGCGTCAATACGGGGAGGCTCGGCTTCCTCTCCACCATCGGGAAGGACGAGGTGCGCACCCTGGTCCGCGATTTCAGCCAGGGGGCCTACCACCTTGTGGAGCGGAGCCTGGTGGAGGCCCGCCTGAATGACCAGCCCGCAGAACCCGGCTTTTTGAATTTCGCCCTGAACGAGGTCACGGTGAGCCGCAAAGACACCACCTCCATGATCACGGTTGAAACTTACCTTAACGGGGAGTACCTGACCTCGTATTGGGCCGACGGCCTGATCGTGGCCACGCCCACCGGGTCTACCGGGTATTCCCTGAGCTGCGGCGGACCCGTCATGACCCCCACGGCCCGGTCGCTGGTGATCACCCCCATCGCCCCTCACAACCTGAATGCCCGGCCCCTGGTGATCTCCGACGACACAGAAATCAGGCTCAGGGTTTCAGGCCGGGAGCCCCAGCACCTTCTTTCGCTCGATTCGCGCATCACAACCCTCGACAACGGCACGGAAATTTGCATCCGCCGGGCCGGGTTTACCATCAAAATGGTGGAGTTTCCCTCTGAGAGCTTCCTGAAGACGATCCGGCACAAACTGCTTTGGGGCGAAGACCGGCGGAATTGAGCCGCAGCGCGCGCAATAAAACCCCCCAAATCCTGTTTATCAAAAGAAACCAAATACAGCAAGGCGGTCAAATTGCTATATTTGCAAACTTTTTGGAATCGATGAGGATTGTTTTTGCCGTTCTGTGCCTGCTTTTGGCGGGTACCGCTCAGGGGCAGACCTACGAGGTCGGCCTGTTCGGCGGAGGGGCCAATAACATCGGGGATGTCGGGAGGATGAACTATATTGCGCCTTCCGGACCGGCTTTAGGGGCTGTGTTCAAATGGAACAAAAGCCGTCGGTATGCCTGGAGGGCCCATATGATTTACGGGCAGTTCACGGCAGACGATCGGAAATCGGACCTTTCGTCAAGGCAGCAGCGCGGCCTTCAGATGAAGAACAACCTGCTGGAGTTTTCAGGAGGCCTTGAATTGAATTTCGTGGAGTACAACCTCCACAAACTGGGACCGGCGTTTACGCCCTACCTGTATACGGGAGTCACGTATTTCAGGTATGATTACAATTATTTTGACGCCGGGCAGTTGGTCAATACGAACCAACGGGACGGGGCTTTTGCCATCCCCATGACCGTCGGGGCCAAGTTACGGCTGAATCAGTTCCTGATTCTGGGGGGCGAGATCGGTGCCAGGTATACCTTTACGGACAACCTGGATGCCAGCTACCCGGAAGGGACCAATTTCGAGGCGCAGGCCGACCGGATTGGCAACATATTCAGCGATGACTGGTACGTTTTCTCAGGGGTCACCCTGACTTTCACCTTTGGAAGGAAGCCGTGCCAGGATTGCTTTGAATAGCATACGAGATGGACACTATAGAAGAATTGAAACAAGGGCGCCTTCCCGGGCACCTGGCCATTATCATGGATGGCAACGGGCGCTGGGCCAAGCAGCGCGGAAAGCTCCGGGTCTTTGGCCACGAACACGGGGTGCAGGCCGTGCGCAAAACTGTCGAAACCTCGGCCCGCCTCGGCATCAGGTACCTCACCCTGTATGCCTTCAGCACCGAAAACTGGAACCGGCCCAAACTGGAGGTCGATACCCTTATGCGGCTGCTGGTCACTTCCCTGAGGAAAGAGTTCGAATCCCTGAATAAGAACAACATTCGCCTGCGCGCCATCGGCCGCCTCGACACCCTGCCGCCCAAGGTGCATACCGAGCTGATGGAGGCCATCGAACAGACGTCCGACAACACCGGCATGACCCTCACCGTGGCCCTGAGCTACGGCTCTCGCGAAGAATTGACCTCGGCGTTTAAAGCCCTAAGTGTCAAAGTTAAAAATAACATAATTTCGCCCGAAAAAATTGATGAAACCATTATTAATGATCATCTTTACACGCACGATTTGCCCGATGTAGACCTGCTTATCCGGACCAGTGGCGAACACCGGATAAGCAATTTTTTATTGTGGCAGATCGCCTATGCTGAATTGTACTTTACTGAAGTATTTTGGCCCGATTTCGGGGAAGAGCACCTGTTTGAGGCCGTCAAGAGTTACCAGAACAGAGAACGACGATTTGGAAAAACAAGCGAACAACTCATTTAGTGGTATGCGGGCATTCATATCACTGAGAAAGCTCCTCCTTTTTCTTGCTATCCTACCGACTTTCGCGACCTATTCCCAGGAGATTCCCCCTCAGGGCAGCAAGACCTACATTCTGGGAGGGCTCCAGGTCACCGGGCTCCAGAGTTACAACGAACAGACCGTCAAAACCTATACCGGCCTCAGGGAAGGCCAGCCCATTGCCATTCCGGGCGACAAGATCAGCGAGGTCATCAAAAAGCTCTGGGGGCTCGACCTGTTCAGCGACGTGACCTTTTACACCACGGAAGTCAGGGGAGATTCCATTTTCCTGGAGCTGGAGATCCAGGAGCGCCCGTCTCTGAACAATGTCAAATTTTTCGGGATCCGCGAGCGGAAGGCCGAGGAGATCATCGATGATGCCGACCTGAAAAAGGGCAAGAAGATCACCGAGAGCCTCATCTCCAATACCCGCAACTACATTGTAAACAAATACCGCAAGCAGGGCTTCCTCAATACGCAGGTACAGATCGCCACCTCAGAAGACACCACCGAGACCAACGCCCGGAATATGGTGATCAACATCAAGAAGGGCAGCCGGGTCAAGGTGCGCGACATCATCTTTGAGGGCAACGAAAAGCTCTCAGAGGCCAAATTGCGCGGCGCCATGAAGAAAACCAAGGAACGGAAGGTGGGCCGCTTGTGGAAAAAGTCGAAATTCATCGAAGACGACTACCGGGAAGACCTCAAGTTGCTGGTCGACAAATATGCCGAGAACGGCTACCGCGATGCGCGTGTGCTTTCTGACAGCGTCATTCGGGTGAACGATAAGCGGATCGATATCCGCATCGCCGTCGAGGAGGGCAACAGATACTACTTCGGGGAAATCGATTATGTCGGCAATACCGTATATACGGACCGTCAGCTGTCTCAGGTGCTGGGCATCAAAAAAGGGGATACCTACAACGGGGTGCTGCTCCGCAAGCGCATCTCAGACGATACCAAGCCCGACTCCGAAAACCTGGCCAACCTCTACCAAAACAACGGCTACCTGTTTTCGCAGATCAACCCGGTAGAGGTGTCTGCCGAGAACGACACCATCAATTTCGAGATCCGGATCATAGAGGGCAAAGAGACCTTTTTGAACCGGGTGACCTTCAGCGGGAACAACAAGACCAACGACCACGTAATCTACCGCGACATCCGCACCCGTCCCGGGCAGCGGTACAGCAAGGACGACATCATCCGGACCATTCGCGAACTCGGGCAGCTCGGCTTTTTCGACCCCGAGCAGATCAAGCCTGAAATCGAGAACCCGAACCCCAATGAAGGCACGGTAGACCTGAAATTCGACCTGGTGGAATCGGGGGCCAGCCAGATCGAGCTGCAGGGTGGCTACGGGGGTGGCGGCTTCATCGGCACCCTGGGCCTTTCGTTCAACAACTTCTCGATCCAGAACCTCTTCAATGGGGAATCGTATTCGCCGGTGCCCATGGGCGACGGCCAGAACTTTGCCCTTCGCCTGCAGGCCAGCCGCACCTTCCGCGTCTACAGCCTCAGCTTTTCAGAGCCCTGGCTGGGCGGGCGCAAACCGGTGCGCTTCAGCCTGTCGCTCTCGCGCACCCAGCAGTTTGCGGCGAGCTTCAGCGGCAGCGGGCGCGTGCAGGTAGACAAGAACCAGCAGTTTTCCATTACGGGGATCTCGGCCGGCCTGGCCAAACGGGTGCAGTGGCCCGATGACTTCTTTGTGTTGTCGCACGCCCTGAGCTACCAGTTGTACGATTTCAAGAACTACCGCACGGGCCTTTTCAACTTCGGGAACGGCCGGTCTAACTCCCTGGCCTATACGATCGGGATCGGTCGGAATTCTTCTGGACCGGGCCCCATCTTCCCCATGACGGGAAGCAATTTTGAACTTACCGGCAAGTTCACCCCGCCCTATTCGCTCTTCAACAACAAAGACTACGCTTCCCTTAAGCAGGAGTCTGAAGACATCATCCAGGAACAGCAGGAGCTTGCCCAACAGGGGCTCGTTGGCAGCCCTGAATACGTGGCACTGTCGCTGCGGCTCGAGGAGCTCGACCAGGAGCGGTTCCGCTGGCTGGAATATTTCAAGGTCAAGTTCAGGGCCGACTGGTACACCCGCGTTGTCGGCAAGCTTGTATTGCGCACCAATGCCGAATTCGGCTTTCTGGGCAGCTACAATCCCGATGTGGGGAAAGTGCCCTTCGAACGCTTCTGGCTCGGGGGCGACGGCCTTGGGAACAACTTTACCCTCGACGGCCGCGAGACCATCCAGCTGCGGGGCTACGAGAACAACTCCCTTACCCCGCTTGACCCCATCACCGGACAGGCCGAAGGGGCCATCGCCTACAACAAGCTGACCATGGAGCTTCGCTATCCGTTGACCCTGAAACCCACGGCCTCGATCTACAGCCTGGTATTTTTGGAAGGAGGTAACGCCTACAACAATTTTCAGGAGTTTAGTCCGTTTCAGTTAAAAAGATCGGCCGGAGTGGGGCTGCGCATTTTCATGCCCGCCTTTGGCCTGTTGGGGATCGATTTCGGATACGGCTTCGACGACGACTACAGGCCCGACAACAGGATCGGGCCCAGCGGCTGGCAAACGCACTTCGTCATCGGCCAGCAGTTTTAGGCGTGTGCGACCTTCCCCGGCTGGCTGAATTGTTAAATCATTCATTTTAAAAGATTTAATAAATTTGGCACGATATTTTCTATCATGAAAAGCAGTACTGTGATGAAGCGAAGAATTGCAACTGCCATCCTGATGCTGGGGCTGTCCGGCATGGCGTTTGCCCAGCGGGGTGTCAGGATCGGATATGTGGATATGGAATATATCCTGGAAAATGTGGAGGAATACCGCGAGGCCAGCGAGCAGCTCGAAAACAAGGTGCTCCAGTGGAAGGCCGACATCGAGGGCAGGGAAGAGGCCATTGAGCAACAGAAGAAAAACCTGGCGGCCGAGCGCGTTCTGCTCACCGATGAATTGATCGTCGAGCGGGAAGAAGAGATTGCAGTACTGGAGAAGGAATTGCGCGATTACCAGCAAAACCGGTTTGGCCCCCGGGGCGACCTGGTCTTGCAAAAGCAGCGCCTGATCCAGCCGATACAGGACCAGGTGTTCAATGAAGTTCAGAAGATAGGAGCCGATAAAAAGTATGATTTTATTTTCGATAAATCGGCGGATGTCGTAATGTTGTACTCCGAAAAAAGGCACGATATCAGCGACTTGGTGCTGCGCGGCATTTCGCGCACCCGCAGGGTGAGCCAGCCCGCCAAGCCCAAAGAAAGCCGGTTGGAGTCATTTGAGGGGGAGGTCGAAGAGCCGGTCTCAGAGGCCGTGCTCGAAAGGCAGCAACGGGCTGAACAGGCCGAAGCTGCCCGCACCCAGGATGCCGAGCAGCGCCGGGCCGAACAACTGAAACTGAGGGAAGAACGCAAAAAGGCCTACGAGGCCCGCAGACAGAAACTGCTCGAAGAGCGGGAGGCCAAGTTAAAGGCCCGGGATGATGAGCGGAAAGGCGCTGAGCAGGTAAAGGATACTATTGGAAACTAATTCGAATCGAAATATTTTAACTCAAATAAGCAAATTAAACATCATGAAACACTTAGTTAAGGTAGCTGTAGCTGTTGTTTTGTTCGTAGCTGCTGCCGGGGTTGCCCAGGCTCAGAGCAAGACCGCTCATATCAATGTGTCGGAACTCTTGCAGGCGATGCCGGAGATGAAGGCTGCACAGGCTGAACTCAAGCGTCTGGAGGAAACCTACCGGGCCGACATCCAGAGTTCCATGGAAGAGCTGAAAAACAAATTCACCCAATACAACAACGAAGCCAGCGCCATGTCTGAAGAGGAAAACCAGAAGCGCGCCCTCGAGCTTCAGGGAGCTGAGCGCAACATTGGAGAAGCCCAGCAGGCGGCCCAGCAGGAACTGGCCAAGAAACAGGCCGAACTGTTCGAGCCCATTTCCAAGAAGGCCAAGGACGCCATCGAAAAGGTGGCTGCTGCCCAGGGGTTCCAGTATGTGCTCGATTCAAGCCCCGGTTCGGGCGTGATCGTGGCCACCGGGAAAGACCTGCTTCCGGAGGTGAAGAAAGAACTGGGCTTCTGACCGCAGGCCCTTTTGTGAAAAAACCGCCCCGCTCGGGGCGGTTTTTTTATTTTTGACTACCGGTACGATATGCTATGAACAATGCCCCCATCGGGATATTCGACTCAGGAGTAGGCGGCCTGACCGTCTGGCACGAGCTTGTGCGCCTGTTGCCCGCTGAAGATACCCGCTACCTGGCCGACAGCGCCAACGCCCCCTATGGCGAGAAATCCCCGGAACAGATCCTGGCCCTGAGCCGGAAGAATACGGAATGGCTCCTGGCAAGGGGGTGCAAGATTGTCGTGGTGGCCTGCAATACTGCCACGACCAACGCCATTGCCTCCTTGAGAAGGGAGTACCCGGTGCCCTTTATCGGCATTGAACCGGCTATCAAGCCTGCCGCCCTGAATTCCCGAACCGGCCGCATCGGGGTGCTGGCTACCCGGGGCACCCTGGCCAGCGACCTCTTTGCCACTACCTCCAGGAATCATGCCGAAGGGATCCAAATACTGGAGCAGGAAGGGGTGGGGCTGGTGCGGCTCATTGAGTCGGGGACCCTGGAGGGCCCGGAACTGGCCGGGCACCTCGAGTCGCTGCTGGCGCCCATGCTCGATGCCGGGATCGACCAGCTGGTGCTGGGGTGCACGCATTACCCGTTTTTGATCCCCGCCCTGCGTGCGCTGCTCCCCGACGGGGTGAAGATCGTGGATTGCGGCCTGCCTGTGGCCCGGCAGACCCGGGCGGTGCTCGAGGCCCGGGGATGGCTTCGGGAAGAGGACCATCAGGGTTGTCATGAATTGTATACCAACGCCGAACCCGGGGTCATGGACCGCCTGCTCCAATGGCTGGGCCATGCCGAGCGGGCGCGGTATACCCCCTTTTAACAGGTTTTGCGGAACGTCTGGAAGGTGAAGGCGCAGGCGTGCCTCTCATCGGCCGGGTGCTCTTCAGCGGCGACCAGTTCCCAGCAGGAGGGGTCGAACTCCGGGAAGTAGGTATCGGCCGGGAAGCTGCCGTGCACCCGGGTAAGCTCAATAAGCGTGGCGAAAGGCAGGGCCTGCCGGTAGATTTCCCCCCCGCCGATCACATAGACCCGCCCGTGTTCAGCCGCGGCGGCCAGGGCCTCTTCGAGGCTGTAGACGACCCGGCAGGCAGGGTGCTCCACCCGGTATGCCCGGTCGCGCGTAATGATGATATGCAGCCGGTCAGGCAGCGGTTTGGGAAAGGTTTCGAAGGTTTTGCGCCCCATCACGATGGGGTGGCCCGAAGTCAGCTTCTTGAAGCGCCTGAAATCGTCGGGCAGGTGCCAGGGCAATTCCCCTTCGCGCCCCAGCTCGTTCTGTTCGCCGGCGGCGGCGATCAGGATCACTTCGGTCATGGCCCGGTCTCTTTTTTTTTGCCCGCTTCAGGCAGGGGCAGCTCAGCGGCCACCTCGGCCTCGAGCTTGCGGATGCGTTCCTGCTGCTGGTGCACGAGCTTTTCCCGCTGGGTGCGTTCCCATTCGGGGCCCATAAAACGCTGGGTGATAAAGACGTTCCACAGGTGGATGGCCAGCAGGAAGCCCCACCCGGCCAGCACCCAAAGATACCAGTCGTATGCTGCCCCGAATTTCAGCACCTTGTTGATCGCGATCAGGAAAACCGCCCCGATCAGGAAGACCACGAAATGGGCATACAGCCTTTTTTTCTGCCTGATGCGGCGCTGGGCGTACTCTATCTGGGCGTGCTGCTGCGCATTGAGCAGGGGTTCCTTCTTTTTTCTGGAGAACATCCGAATACCTATCTTTACTGGCAAAGATAGCGAATTTCAACCCCTCCGGATGAAGCCGATCCCGTCCTTCCGCAAACATTTCCCGGTGCTGACCCAAAGCACGTACCTGAATACGCCGGCCTGGGGGCTCATGCACGAAGACCTGCTCGACTGGCGGCACGAACAGGATCTCGACTACCTGGTAGAAGGCAGCGATGCCAAGATCAAAAGCCTCGCCCTGCTCGGCCAGACGCGCGAGCGGATCGGGGCCTGCTTCAACTGCCCTTCTGACCGCATTGCCCTGGTGCCCAACTTTTCGCTGGGGCTCAACCTCTTGCTCGAAGGATTGCCCCGCGGCAGCAGGGTGATTTTGCTCGAAGGCGATTACCCCTCGGTGAACTGGCCTTTCGAGAGTCGCGACTTTGAAGTGCAAACCGTGCCGCTCGGGGCCGGGGTGGAAGAAGCCATCAGGGCGCTGGCTGGGGAGTGGGGGGCCGATGTCCTCGCCCTGAGCCTGGTGCAATGGGTGAGCGGCCTGTTGATAGCCCCGTCCTTTCTGCAGGCGCTGAAGCAGGAATTCCCCGATTTGCTGGTCATTGCCGACGGCACCCAGTACCTGGGGGCCTTTTGCCTCGATTTTGAGGCCGGGGGGATCGATATTTTGGGCGCCAGCGGCTACAAATGGCTGCTGGGCGGAAATGGCAACGGCTTTGTGGCGCACAGCCCGCACGCTGAAACCCGTATCGACCTGAGGGCATCGGGCTTCAACGCCAGGGGGAATGACCTTTCGGCCACCGGGCATATCCCGTTTGCGCGCCGGCTCGAACCCGGCCACCTCGATACGGTCAGTTTCGGCAGCCTGTATGTTTCCCTGGGCCTGCTGCAGGAGCTCGGCCTTGACCGGGTGGAAGCCTACAACCGGCACCTCTCAGGTGCTGCCCGCATGGCCTTTTCGGAACTTGGCCTTTTGGACCCCGCAGTCGGGGAGCGACCCGGCCACAGCACCATCTTCAACATCCCCGACCCGGGTGGCCTGTACCGGCACCTGCGTAAAAACGACCTGGTGTGCTCCCAGCGCGGAGGGGGAATTCGCCTTGGGTTTCACTGCTACAACACTGAAAACGACCTCGACCGGCTGGTGGAATTGATACGAAATTACCGCACTTGTTGAAACAGCAGCAATCCGCAAGCCTGATTATTATCAAGATGAAGGGTTTGTAATTTCATTTTTACGAAATTCATAAATATTGGTTAACTAATTGTGCATTAGTGCTTTTATGCGTTGCTTTGTACCGTGAAACCTGAATTTAATTCACTGTAAAATTCGAAATCATGGCGATTAAAAAACAGTATCTGAAATCAAAGCCCGTGTGCAAGGTAACTTTTACCGTGCCTGCTGAAGAAGCCAAGAAAGTGGCGGTAGTTGGAGATTTCAACAACTGGAACCCGAAGGGCAGCCTGCTCAAGAAACTCAAGAACGGCACCTTTAAAGGCACTTTCGACCTGCCGGCTGAAAATACCTATGAATTCCGCTATTTGGTTGACGGAAGCTACGTAAACGACGAAGCTGCCGACCGCTACCAGTGGAACGACTTTGCCGGGGCTGAAAACGCAGTTATCGAGCTGTAAGAGACAATTTCACGTATTGCAAAGCAAAAGCAAGGCCCGCCTTTTGGCGGGCCTTTTTTTATGTCGTGCAGCGAATGCGAACCCGGGCCTCAGACTGCGACCTCCCCTTTGATGTGGGGGTATGGGTCGTAATTCTCGAGGGGGAAATCTTCAAAGCGGAAGGCAAACAGGTCCCTGACCGCCGGGTTGAGGCGCATGGTGGGCAGGGGCCTGGGCTCACGGCTGAGCTGCAGCTCAATCTGCTCCATGTGGTTGTTGTAGATGTGGGCGTCGCCAAAGGTGTGGATGAATTCCCCCGGCTGCAGGTCGCAGACCTGGGCAATCATCAGGGTCAGCAGGGCGTAAGAGGCGATGTTGAAGGGTACCCCCAGAAAGATGTCGGCCGAGCGCTGGTAGAGCTGGCACGAAAGCCGGCCGTCGGCCACGTAAAACTGGAAGAAGGCATGGCAGGGCGGCAGGGCGGCCTTGCCTTCGGCTACATTCTGCGCGAACGACCGGGAGGTATCGGGCAGTACCGAGGGGTTCCAGGCGGCCACCAGCATACGGCGGCTGTCGGGGTTGGTGCGCAGGGTATCGACCACCTGGCTGATCTGGTCGATGTGCTCGTCGTTCCAGTTGCGCCACTGGTGGCCGTAAACGGGGCCCAGGTCGCCGTTTTCATCGGCCCATTCGTTCCAGATGCGCACCCCGTGCTCTTGCAGGTACCCGATGTTGGTATCGCCCCTCAGGAACCATAGCAGTTCGTAGATGACCGATTTCAGGTGGATCTTCTTGGTGGTGACCAGGGGGAAGCCTTCGGCCAGGTCAAAACGCATCTGGTAGCCGAACACGCTCAGGGTTCCCGTACCGGTGCGGTCCGATTTGGCCTGCCCGTGCTCGAGCACATGGCGCAACAGGTCGTGGTATTGCTTCATGGGGTAGCGGATTGCTGCCTGCCCGAATCTGCGGGCAGGGCATAAAATTACGGATTCAATGCGGGATGCCGGCCAGCCCGGCCCGGGCTTTTTTCCACAGCTTATCAACCCCGCACGACAGGCCCTGGGCCTCAGCCCAAAATCATCCCGGCAATGGTGGCGGAGAGCAGGGAGGCCAGGGTACCCCCCAGCACTGCCCGAAGGCCGAATTCGGAGAGGGTCTTGCGCTGGCCGGGGGCCAGGGAGCCTATGCCGCCGATCTGTATGCCGATGGAGGCGAAGTTGGCAAACCCGCACAGCATGTAGGTGGCCATGATCACCGATTTCTGGTAGCCCAGGTGGGTGGCGCTGGCCACATCTTTGAGCTCGGCCAGCTGGATGTACCCGACAAATTCGCTGGCCGCCAGCTTGATGCCCAGCAGCTGCCCCATTTGCATGATGTCGGCCGAATCTACCCCGATCAGCCACATAACGGGTGCGAACAGGGCCCCGAGAATGGCCTCGAGGGAAAGGTTTTCATAGGCCGAATGGGCCGCAATCCATCCGTTGAGGGAGGTGAGCCCGCCGAACCATTCCAGGATGCCGTTGACCATGGCGATAAAGGCCACGAAGACCAGGAGCATGGCTCCCACGTTCACAGCCAGTTTCAGCCCTTCGGTGGTGCCGTTGGCGATGGCATCGAGCAGGTTGCTGCCGATCTTTTCAGAGCTGACGCGTATTTCGGTATTGACGGGTTCGGTTTGCGGGTATAGCATCTTGGAGACCACGATGGCACCCGGGGCGGCCATAACCGAAGCCGCGATCAGGTGACGTGCGTATTCCAGGCGCAGGACCGGGTCGTTTCCGCCCAGAAAGCCGATGTAAGCAGCCAAAACGCCCCCGGCCACCGTGGCCATGCCGCCCACCATGACCAAAAGCATTTCGGAGCGGTTCATTTTTTCGAGGTAGGCCTTGATCAGCAGGGGCGCCTCGGTTTGCCCGAGGAAGATATTCCCTGAAACGCTCAGGCTTTCAGGCCCGGAGATCCCCAGGAAACGGGTCAGCATCCAGGCCAGGCCCTTCACGACCTTCTGGATGACCCCCAGGTAATAGAGTACCGATGTCAGGGCAGAAAAAAAGATGATGGTGGGCAAAATCTGAAAGGCGAAAACATAGCCGATGTTGGCGTTGTCGAGGTTCATCAGGTTGCCGAAGAGGAAAGTGCTTCCGGCCGCGGTAAACTCCAGAATGCCGTTGAAAAAACTCCCCAGCTGGTTAAAGACCCACTGCACAGCGGGCACCTTGAGCACGCCTATTGCCAGCAACAGTTGCAGGCTCAGGCCATACCCGGTCGTTTTCCAGTTGATCCGCCTGCGGTTGTTGCTGAACAGGTACGCAAGAAATAGCAGTACGGCCATCCCCAGGGCCCCCCGGCCCAGGGAAACCAGGCCGAACCCTGCATTTGGCACAATGGGGTCGCCTGTGACTGCCGGGATGGGGGTTTCCTGTGCCCAGGAAGATTCCGGCATGAGGAAGCACAGGCCTGTGCAGGCCATCGATATCAGGAGGGGGAATGACGAACGGGCCTTCAAGTTACTTGGCGCGTTTGGAGATTTCGTCCCGGAGCTTGGCCGCCTTTTCATAATCTTCGCTGGCCACGGCTTTCTCGAGTTCCTGGTGCAGCTCTTCGAGGGTGAATTCGCGGTAGGGCGCCGCCGCCCCCTGGTCGATCTCGACGGGCTCGCTCTCCTGCAGGATTTCGTCCACCACGATGCTGCTCTCGTCGGCCCCTTCCTTGTCTTTGTCTTTGGACGAAAATTTCAGGTAGATGCCGGCCTTGTCCAGGATGGTCTTGTAGGTGAAGATCGGGGCGTTGAAACGCAGGGCCAGGGCTATGGCGTCACTGGTGCGGGCGTCGATAATCTCTTCGATCTTGTCGCGCTCGCAGATGATGCTCGAATAGAAAACCCCGTCGACCAGCTTGTGGATGATGACCTGCTTGACCACAATGTCAAAACGGTCGGCAAAATTCTTGAACAGGTCGTGGGTAAGCGGGCGGGGAGGCTTGATCTCCTTTTCGAGGGCGATGGCGATCGACTGCGCCTCAAAGGCGCCGATCACGATCGGTAGCTTCCGGTCGCCATCTACTTCGTTTAAGATCAAAGCGTAGGCCCCGTTCTGGGTCTGGCTGTAGGAAATGCCTTTTATTTTTAAGCGTACCAGGCTCATAGTCAATTTGAAACCGAGACAAGGCTGAACCATCCCTGGGGGTGCCGGGCCTTGAACCGCCGTGCAAAGTTACAAATTAACAAAAATTAGGCGTTTTCGGCCTTAAATTGCTTTAATTTTTCGGTGAGTTCGGGCACTACCTGAAAGGCGTCGCCCACCACCCCGTAATCGGCGGCCTTGAAAAACGGCGCCTCGGGGTCGTTGTTGATCACCACCTTCACTTTGGAGGCATTCACCCCGGCCAGGTGCTGAATGGCTCCTGAAATCCCAATCGCGATGTACAGGTTGCTGGCCACCGGCTTCCCGGTCTGCCCGACGTGCTCGCTGTGGGGCCTCCAGCCCAAATCCGAAACGGGCTTGGAACAGGCGGTGGCTGCGCCCAGCACCTGGGCCAGGTCTTCGAGCATTCCCCAGTTTTCGGGGCCTTTCAGCCCGCGGCCCCCTGAGACTACGATATCGGCATCGGCAATGGCTATCTTGTCGGAGGCCTTGTCGACAGCGACTACTTTGGTCCGGAAGTCTGAGTCGGGGAGCTGGGGGGCAAAGGGAGTGGCCGTGGCGGCCCCGGGGCTCTCCTCGGTGCCGTAGGCATTGTTCGACAGGCCTATGATGGCCAGGGTGCCTTCAAGCCGGGTATGGGCAAACCCCTTGTTGCTGAAAACGGTGCGCTTTACTACCAGGGGGCTGCTGCTGTCGGGCAGGGCCACCACGTTGGGCACGTAACCGGCCTTGAGCTTTCCGGCCAGGATGGGGGCCATAAAACGGGCATCTGCGCTCGAGCTTACGACGATCACCCGGGCGCTGCTGGCCTCTGCGGCCTGATGCAGGGCTGAGGCGATGGCCCGGGCGTTGAAGCTTTCCAGGCGGGAATCGCTCAGCTGCAACACCTTCGCGATGCCATGCCGGCCCAGGGGTTCGGCATTTTCTGCATTCACGGCCAGGGCCACGGCCTCTGTGCCCATTTGGCGGGCAAGGGCGCTGGCGTAACTGGCTACTTCAAGGGCATTCTTCTTGAATTTTCCTTTTTCGGTTTCCGTGTAGACTAGTACAGACATGTGAATTTCTTTAGAACGTTTGGAAGCGCAGGGTGCCCGGGGGCTCAGATGACCTTGGCTTCTTTGTGCAGCAGGTTGATCAGTTCGTCGAGGTTGTCGGGAGAGACCAGCTTGACCTGGCCTTTGGGGGCCGGCCTGTCAAACCGCTCGTCTTCGGTTCCCGGATTGGCATCTACCGGGGGCACTACGGTGAGCTTTTTCTGGCGTGCCATCATGATGCCCCGCATGTTCGGGATGCGCAGGTCGCTTTCTTCCACCAGGCCTTTCTGCCCGGCCACGATCAGGGGCAGGGTGGTCTCGAGGGTTTCCTTGCCGCCGTCGATCTCGCGCACCGCGGTAGCTTTGTTCCCCTCAATCTCAAGGCCGATGCAGGTGTTCACGAAATTGATATCGAGCAGGGCGGCCATCATGCCGGGGACCATCCCCCCGTTGTAGTCGATGGATTCACGCCCGGCAATGATCAGGTCGTACCCCCCGTTCTTGACCACTTCGGCCAGCTGCCGGGCCACGAAAAGGCCGTCTCTGGGCTCTGCATCGATGCGGATGGCCTCGTCGGCGCCAATGGCCAGGGCCTTGCGCATGGTGGGCTCAACCGCAGGCCCCCCCACCGTGGCCACGTGCAGGGTTGCACCCTGTTTTTCTTTCAGCCACATGGCGCGGGTCAGGCCGAATTCGTCGTTCGGGTTGATCACAAATTGCACCCCGGTAGGGTCGAAGGCGGTATGGTCGGCCGTGAAGTTGATCTTGGAAGTGGTGTCAGGCACATTGCTGATACAGACTAATATTTTCATAAGTCCTTAGTTTTTCTCTGAAGGCGGTGGTAAAGATAGCCAAATATTTTCTAAAATACTATGCATGCATAATAAAAATTCCCGTTTTTTTGAATCCCCCCAAACCTGATTTGAGGGATATTTTTCTATTTTTGTGCGCATTTATTTCGTTAAACCCACACCTGCAGAAGACCACAGCCGATGCGAACAATCCAATTCAGAGAAGCCATTGCCGAAGCCATGTCGGAAGAGATGCGGCGCGATGAATCCATTTACCTGATGGGGGAAGAAGTAGCCCAGTACAACGGGGCCTACAAAGCCTCTAAGGGGATGCTCGACGAGTTCGGGGCCAAGCGGGTCATCGATACCCCGATTTCGGAACTGGGCTTCGCCGGGGTGGGAGTCGGCTCAGCCATGAACGGCAACCGGCCCATCATCGAATTCATGACCTTCAACTTCTCGCTGGTGGGGATCGATCAGATCATCAACAATGCCGCCAAGATCAGGCAGATGTCGGGCGGGCAGTTCAACTGCCCCATTGTTTTTCGCGGGCCCACGGCTTCGGCCGGCCAGCTGGCCGCCACCCACTCCCAGGCCTTTGAGAGCTGGTTCGCCAACTGCCCGGGCCTGAAGGTGGTTGTGCCATCCAACCCCTATGATGCCAAGGGCCTGCTCAAATCGGCCATCCGAGACGACGACCCGGTGATTTTCATGGAGTCAGAACAGATGTACGGAGACAAGGGCGAGGTTCCTGAAGGGGAATACACCATCCCCCTCGGCGTGGCCGAGGTGAAACGCGAAGGGACCGACGTGACCATCGTCTCTTTCGGGAAAATCATCAAGGAGGCCTACGCGGCTGCCGATAAGCTGGCCGAAGAAGGGATTTCCTGCGAGATCATCGACCTGCGCACCGTGCGCCCCATGGACCACGAGGCCATCCTGAAATCGGTCAAAAAGACCAACCGCCTGGTGGTGCTCGAAGAGGCCTGGCCCTTCGGCAACGTGGCCACCGAGATCACCTACCTGGTGCAGCAGCACGCCTTCGACTATCTCGACGCCCCTGTGATCAAGCTGAACACGGCCGATACCCCGGCCCCGTATTCGCCCGTCTTGCTCGAGGAATGGCTGCCCAACAGCCAGGACGTGATCAAGGCTGTTAAGAAAGTGTTATATAAATAATCCGGCTCGGACGCGAACCGTACCTTAGCTTCACCGGCCCGCCTCCGGCGAAGCTTTTTTATTTGCCTGCTACCTCCCGGCCCGCAACCAACCGGCCCCAAGCGGAAGCTTCTAACACCACCCGCATGAGATACGCTGCCTTCCTGCTCCTTTTTTGCTGCAGCCTGCTCTCTGCCACGGCCCAGACCAAGGTAGGGGGGGTGGTGCTCGACGAGCAGGATGAGCCGGTGCCCTTTGCCAACCTGGTGTTCAAGAATTCGACCCAGGGCACCGTCACCAACGAAAACGGGCGCTTCTACATGGAATCGGACCAGACTTACGATACCCTGGTAATTTCCTATGTGGGCTATGCCCGTCAGGAATTGCCCCTGCCAAGCCGCGTCAACACCAGTTTGCGCATCGTGCTGGTGCCCGGGGAGCAGCTCAGGGAGGTGGTGGTCTATTCGGGCCGGACTTCCAAAAAGAACAACCCGGCCGTGGAGATCCTCAAAAAGATCTGGGCCAAAAAGCGGGTAAACGGCCTGCGCATGTTCGACCAGTACGCCTATGACGAATACGAGAAGGTGGAGTTCGACCTGAACACCATCGACAGCGCCCTGATGCAAAGCCGGCTTTTCAGGGGGATGGAGTTTGTCTTCGAAGACCTTGACACCCTGAACATCACCGGAAAAACGTACCTCCCCATCTTCCTCAACGAGAAGTCGACCCGGGTTTACGGCGACAACGCCCTGGGCCTCGAGAAAAGGGAAGTAAGGGGCAACAAGAACTCGGGCTTCAGCAACAACCAGGCGATCATTGCCTTTGTACAGGACCTGTATTCGGAGTACAACATTTACGACAACTACCTGAAATTCTTCGACAAGAGCTTTACCAGCCCGCTCTCGACCACCGGGGTCGACACCTACAACTACGTGCTGGCCGACAGCGCCTTTATCGACAACAAGTGGTGCTACAACATCGTTTACTACCCCCGCCGCAAGAGCGAGCTGACCTTCAAGGGCGATTTCTGGGTGAACGATTCCACCTTTGCCATCAAGAAGATCAACCTGGCGGTTACCCGGAGCGCCAACATCAACTGGGTCAAAGACATCTATATTGAGCAGGAGTTCGAAGTGCTCTCCGATTCGGTTTTTTTGCTCAAGCGCGATTACATGCTGAGCGATTTTGCCCTGACCAAAAGGGAGGAGTCGCGCGGGGTCTACGGAAAGCGGACCACCGTATACGACCATTACACCTTTAACGTGCCCAGGCCCCGGGAATTCTATAAAGTAGCCCCGGACCCCTTCGACCCGCGGGTCTACGACCGCGACGACGCCTTTTGGGAGGCCAACCGCCTCGAGGCGCTCAACAAGCAGGAGCAGGGCATTTACCAGCTGCTCGACACCCTGAAGACCGTCCCGAAATTCAAGACCTATTACGACATTGCGAGCATACTCGGGTCGGGTTATATCGAAATCGACAAGTGGAATATCGACCTGGGCGACATTTACAGCGGGTTCGGCTACAACGAGGCAGAGGGGATCCGGCTGCGGGGCGGGGCCCGCACCTATTTCGGGCAGAATGACCTCTGGCGGCTGGAAGGGTACGGGGCCTACGGCTTCCTCGACAAGAAGGTCAAATACGGCCTTGCCGGGAAGTGGCTTTTAGACCGCAAGACCCGGCTGATTATTTCGGGGGGCAACCGCCGCGACATCGAGCAGCTGGGGCTCAACCTGACGGCCACCACCGACGTGATGGGCCGCAGCGTGGCCTCGGGCTCGGTCTTCACGGTGGGCACCAACAACCGGCTCACCAATATCAACCTCACTACCCTGGCCCTGCAAACGGAACCCGTGAACAACCTTAAGTTCGAGGCTGGCGGCTTTTTCCGCACCCTGCGGTCGGCCCTGCCCGAAGACTTCAGCCTGGATTACCTCGACCCACAGGCCCCGGGAGGGGTTTCCTCCAACATCCGGCAGTTCGACCTGAGCACCACCGTGACCTACACCCCGGGGCGCCGGACCATCGGGTACGGGGTAGAGCGGCGCGAGATCAACGACGAGTACAGCACTTTGTTCTTCCGCTATACCATGGGGCTGAAGGGGCCTTTCCGGAGCGATTTCGACTACACCCGCATCCAGTTCTCCTATACACAGCCCTGGCAGATCGGCGGGCTCGGGCGGCTCTACACCACCCTTGAGGCGGGCAAGACCTTCGGGGAAGTGCCCCTGGGCCTGCTCAGCGTGATCCCCGGGAACCAGACCTATTTCACGATCTACACCACCTTCCCCAACCTGGACTTCTACGAATTCGTGACCGATACCTACGTGGCAGGCCATATCGAACACACCTTCAACGGCCGGCTGTTTTCGCGCATCCCGCTGCTGCGCAAGTGGAACCTCCGCGAGATCGTGGGCCTGCGCGCGGCCTGGGGCGAGCTGTCTGAGGCCAACCGGGCGCTGAGCAGCCCGACCAACATCCCCCTGCAGGCGCCCACCGAGCGCATTTACTGGGAGTATTCCTTCGGGGTGGGGAATATTTTCAAAATCTTCCGCATCGATTTCAACTTCAGGGGCAACTACCTCGACAATCCGGATGCCCGCCCCTTCAGCGTCACGGGGGCTTTCGGCTTTCAGTTCTAGGCCTTGCCCCTATTCGGAAAAGGCAGCAGCAGCCCCGCCTCTGGCGGGTTCCGGGGGGTTAAAAAAGCTTTTATATTCTAAACCCTTTTACTACTTTTGCAGCCGTTTTAATCTTCTAATCAACTGACATAATGGAACAAATCGTGAATTTTTTGTGGGTTTTCGGAGTCCTGGGCCTGCTCTTTGTATTTGTCAAGAATGCATGGGTGTCCAAACAGGATGAAGGCGACCCCAAAATGGCCCGTATTGCCAAGAACATCTCCGACGGGGCCATGTCTTTCCTCAAGGCTGAGTACAAGATCCTGGCCGTTTTCGTAGCTGCGGTAGCCGTTCTGCTGTTCTTCAAAGGACAGGCCGAAACCGGCTCCAACGGCATGGTGGCCCTTTCCTTTGTGGTGGGCGCCATATGTTCGGCACTGGCCGGATTCATCGGGATGCGCGTGGCTACCAAGGCCAATGTGCGCACCACCCAGGCCGCCCGTACCTCCCTGGGCAAAGCCCTGGAGGTCGCCTTTGCCGGCGGCTCTGTGATGGGAATGGGCGTCGTGGGCCTCGGGGTGCTTGGCCTGAGCGGTTTGTTCATGTTCTATAGCGGGCAGGGCTGGGAAATCACCGAAGTGCTCAACGTGCTTTCAGGGTTCTCCCTGGGTGCCTCTTCCATCGCCCTCTTCGCCCGGGTAGGCGGGGGCATCTACACCAAGGCGGCCGATGTGGGCGCCGACCTGGTGGGGAAAGTCGAAGCCGGCATTCCCGAAGACCACCCCCTGAACCCTGCCACCATCGCCGATAACGTGGGCGACAACGTAGGGGATGTAGCCGGGATGGGCGCCGACCTTTTTGAATCGTATGTGGGTTCCATCATCGGGACCATGGTACTGGGGGCCACCTTCGTGGGCATCCCGGAATTCCAGGCGGCCTTTGACGGCCTGGGCGCCGTGTACCTGCCCCTGGCCCTTGCCGGAGCGGGGATCGTGATGTCGATCATCGGCACCTTCTTCGTGAAGGTAAAAGACGGAGGTTCTCCGCACAAAGCCCTCAACATCGGCGAATTCGGCTCTGCCGCCCTGATGCTGGTCGTATCCTATTTTCTGATCGACGCCATGCTGCCCGAAAGCTGGACCGAAGGCGGGAAAGTCTTCTCGTCCCTGGGGGTTTTCTGGGCCACCATCGCTGGCCTGATTGCGGGTCTGCTGGTCGGAAAGGTCACCGAATACTACACCGGTACCGGTACCAAGCCGGTGAGCGCCATCGTGCGACAGTCTGAGACCGGCTCTGCCACCAACATCATCGCCGGCCTCGGGGTGGGCATGATGTCTACCGCCATCCCGATCATCCTGATTGCGGGCGCCATTCTGGTTTCTCACTACTTTGCCGGACTGTACGGCATCGCCATCGCGGCGGTGGGCATGCTGGCCAATACGGGCATTCAGCTGGCCGTAGACGCTTACGGCCCCATTTCAGACAATGCCGGGGGCATAGCCGAGATGGCCGAGCTGCCGAAAGAAGTGCGCCAGCGTACCGATAAACTCGATGCGGTGGGCAACACGACCGCTGCCATTGGGAAGGGCTTCGCCATCGCTTCGGCTGCCCTGACTGCCCTGGCCCTGTTTGCGGCCTTCATGAAGACCGCCAATGTTCAGTCTATCGACGTTTCACAGCCCGACATCATGGCCGGCCTGCTGGTCGGGGCCATGCTGCCCTTTATCTTCTCAGCCATGGCCATGAACGCCGTGGGCCGTGCGGCCATGTCGATGATTGAGGAGGTGCGCCGCCAGTTCCGCGACATCCCGAAACTGAAGGGTGCCCTGGAGGTGATGCGCAAATACGATTCAGACATGTCGAAAGCCACCGAGGCCGACCGCAAGATCTTTGAAGAAGCCGACGGGGTGGCCGAATACGATAAATGCGTGGCCATTTCAACCAAAGCCTCTATCAAGGAGATGGTAATGCCCGGCCTGATGGCGATTGCCGTGCCGGTGGCCGTGGGCTTCATCGGGGGCGCAGAGATGCTCGGGGGCCTTTTGGCCGGGGTAACCTCTGCGGGGGTACTCATGGCGATCTTCCAGTCGAACGCCGGAGGCGCCTGGGACAACGCCAAGAAAATGATCGAGGCCGAGGGCCGCAAAGGCTCTGACGCCCATAAAGCAGCGGTTGTGGGCGATACCGTGGGGGATCCGTTCAAGGATACTTCAGGGCCTTCCCTGAACATCCTGCTGAAGCTGATCTCGGTGGTGGCCCTGGTAATCGGGCCCAGCATCGCCCTGTCGGCCGAGTCTGTGACCGCCTACGCCGAGCAGAAAGCGGAAGTGAGCAAAAAGGTGGAAGTGAACATGGACCCCCATGAAGACGGGACCGTGACCGCCTATGTGACCATCACCACCGACACGAACGGGCAAACCACCGTAGAAGAGCAGTCCTTTACCGGCACCGTAGCCGAGGTGAAGGCCCAGGTCGATAACCTCCGCGATGTGGATGCGACCATCGAAATCCACCGGAAGCCGAGGGCTGAGAACAATCCCTGAGCCAGGTTTTAACAAAGCATAACCCCCGCCACAGGCGGGGGTTTTTGTTTGGCCCCAGATAAAAATTCCGGGGGCCATTTGCGGGGATAGCGGCGGAGTGGTATCTTCAGGTCTGTGGATTATCACGATTATGTGAATGTAGGCATCGCCTTCGGGCTGGGGATGCTCATCGGGTTGCAGCGCGAGCGGGCCGCGAGCAAGATGGGCGGGGTACGCACCTTTACCATTATCGCCATGCTCGGGGTTTTCTCGGGCATGCTGAGCCGTGATTTTGACAACGCGCTGATCATGCCGGCCATGGGGCTGGCCCTGGCGGCCCTGTTGCTGACGGCCAATATCCTCAAGTCGCGGAAGTACCCCGACTCAGGGGTCGGGCAGACCACCGAGGTGTCTGCCCTGCTGCTCTTTGCCATCGGGGCCTACCTGGTCATGGGCGAACGGGTCCTGGGGGTGATGGCAGGGGGGGTGCTCGCCATTTTGCTCTACCTGAAGGAGGGGTTGCACAACCTGATTTCGCGCCTGGAAGACCGCGACCTCAAGGCCATCATGACTTTTGCGGGCATCTCCCTGGTAATATTGCCCCTCTTGCCCAACCGCACCTTCGGCCCGCTCGATGTATTGAACCCGCGCGATATCTGGCTGATGGTGACCCTGATCGTGGGCATCAGCGTGGTCGGGTATTTTATCTACAAATTCGGCGGCAAGAAGGTCGGCCTGGTCTCTGGAGGCCTGCTGGGCGGCCTGATCAGCAGCACGGCCACCACGGTCAGCTATGCGCGCCGCACCCGCGACGGGGCCCTGCACCGGGCCGCTGCCTTCGTGATCGTCTCGGCTTCGGCGGCCTCGCTTTTCAGGGTGCTGATCGAAATCGGGGTGGTCATCCCCAGACACCTCCCGCAGATGATCCTGCCCCTGGCCTCTGTGCTCCTTTTGCTGCTGGGCGTGAGCCTGGTGATCTACCGGTTGGCCTCCCCCACGGGGTTCGGGGAATCCGGCACGCCCCCCGGAAGCCCTGACCAGCTTCGCATCGCCCTGGCTTTTGGGGTGTTGTACGGGCTTATATTACTGGCCGTTGCCTTCGTCAGGCAGGAATTCGGGGAATCGGCCCTTTATGGCGTGGCCGTAGTCAGCGGGCTAACCGACGTGGACGCCATTACCCTGTCCCTGTCTGAACTGATCCGTCAGGACCGCCTCGAGGCAGCTTCGGGCTGGAGGCTCATCCTGCTGGCCTGCCTCTCGAACCTCGGCTTCAAAGGAGCCATGGCGCTGCTGCTGGGAAGCGCGAAACTGGGGCGCTGGATTGCCGCCAGCTTTGGCCTCGCCATCGGGGTGGGCCTGCTGATCATCTGGCTGTGGCCTGCTAACTGGCATTTCTGAAATGGGCTGGCTGGGAAGAATCGATCCGCTGCAGATCGTCGCCTTTGCGGGCTACGGTACGGCCCGAAAATTCTATGCCCGTGGAAGGGCCCTCGAAGACGAGGCCATCGACCTGGCCCAGAAGGGCACCGTGCCCCTGCTGCTGAACAGCTGGAAGCGCTTTGAGACCGATGAGATCCGCGACACCCTGCTCGAATTGAGCCTTCCCGATGGGCTGAGCTTTGAGGTCCGCACCGATTCAGACGGGTATTTCCTGCTCGACTGTACGGTAGGGGGGCTCGATGCCCTTGCCAATGAGGAAGGATGGGTGCATTACGAGGTGTCTTTCAGGGAAGAGACGCTGCGCCGGCCCATTTTGCGCGAGAACCGCTTTCCGGGGGCGATCCTCATCCCGCCCGCCACGGCCGAATACGGGATCATCACTGACATTGACGACACCATCCTCCACACCGGGGTGACCTCCTACCTGAAATGGAGGGTGATCGCCAACACCCTCTTCAAGCGGGCCGAAAGCCGGATCCCCCTGCACGGGGCCCCGGAGTTGTACCACCGCCTGCACCGCGGCCGCAGCGGAAAGGCGGCCAACCCCGTATTCTATGTGAGCCACAGCCCCTGGAACCTGTACCGTTACCTGGAGTTTTTCCTCAGCCGCAACCGGTTCCCGAAGGGCCCGATCTTGCTGCGCTCCATGGCCAGCGTGCTGGGCAGGACGAAAAAGGGCAGCGTGCCGCACAAACACCGGGAGATCGTCCAGATCCTGAAGACCTACCCAGACCTGCCGTTTTTGCTGATCGGTGACAGCGGGGAAAAGGATGCCGATATTTACCTCGACCTGGCGCGCACCTACCCGGGCCGGATTCTGGCCATCTACCTGCGTTCGGTGCGGCATCCGGGGCGGATGCGGCGGGTGCGGCGGCTGCTGGCCGGGGCGCGGGAGGTGCCTGCGCTGCTGGTCGACCACTCCGAGGAAGTGGCCCGGCACGCCGAATCGCTGGGTATTTTGTAATGGCCCGGCCTAGGGCCGGATGTTTTCCATGGGCAACCACCGGCCGGGGTCAAAATCATTCAGGGCGTTCACCAGCTGGAAGGCGCGGTACCGGTGGAGCCCTTCGGCCGGAATGTCGGCTTCCCCGATGCGGTTTTCGGCCAACAGGCGGGCACGGCAGGTGCCCCGGAGCAAAGGCGTTCTGGGGGTTGCCACTTCCCGCCCATCCCAGAAGAGGATGTTGCAGTAGCTGCTGTCGGTTACCAGGCCCTGCCGCACGATCAGCACGTCGCCTGCCCCACCGGCACGGGCCGCGAGCCGGTCAAGGGCCCGGCGGTCGCTGTACTTCAGGGTGTAATCGACCGTGTCGTCCCGCACCAGCCTGAGGGTTTCCGGAAGCCGGGGCCGGTATACGTCCAACTCCCACAGGGTCCCGTCCTGGTTGTACCGGATGCGCAGCTTGTAGGTCAGGGCCGGGTTGGCCCCTTGCAGGGAAAGGCCCTCCCACAGGCTGAACCCGGGTTTTTTTCCGAACAGCTCCCGGTACGAGGCCGCGAAACGCGCTTCGTGGTAGCGCCCGTGCTGCACGGCGCCCCCTGTAACGCAAACCGATTCAAAGAGTGGGTACATAGATCTTGCCGATGAGTTCGCGGTATTCTTCTTCCGGCTCGCTCAGGTGGGTGATGCCGCCCCCGCTGCGGAACCAGAAACGCCCCGACCGTTTTTCGATATAGCGGATCATGACCCCGCTGTCGATGCTGTGCCCGTCGAAGACCCCGAAGACCCCCGTGTAAAAGCCGCGGTCTGAGGCTTCCACCTCTTTGATAATCGAAACGGTCTTTTCCTTGGGGGCCCCGCTGATGGAGCCTGCCGGCAGGGTTTTCAGGAACAGCTCCGCAAAGGAGTCGTGCCAGTGGCCGGGCAGCCTGCCCCGTATCTCGGAGCTGGTCTGCAGCCACTCTTCGTGCCCCTTGCGGATCTTTTCCACGTACCGGAAGCGTACCACCTCTACCTGCCGGGCGATCATGGAGAGGTCATTCCGCAGCAGGTCTACGATGGTGTTGTGTTCGTATTGTTCTTTCGGGTTGTCGAGCAATTCCCGGGCCGAGCCCGGGTGGTCGTTGCGAATGGTCCCCTTCATCGGGTAGGTATGTACCATGCCATCTGCAATGCGGAGGTAGCATTCGGGGGAAAAGACGACGAAATCGTCTTTGTACAGCAGCTTGTAGGGCGCCCGGGCCATGCGGTAGACCTCCGGGAGCGAAAGGCTGGTTTTCAGTTCCGAAGCGAAGGTAAGGTTCAGCAAAAAAGAGTTCCCGCCCCGCAGGTGCTGCTGCACGGTTTCGAAGGCCCGCCGGTACACCCCTTCGGAAACAGGCCGGGGATGGAGTTCCACGGGCCCCTGCCCGGCCCGTTCGCCCCAGTGGGCCGGTTCGTTGGCACTGCCCCGCACCCGGAAGAAAATCCCTGCCTCTGCAGCTTCTTCAAAGGTGTAGGCCTGCCGGTCGGTACCCGCAAAATCGATCAGGAACACGAAAGGGACCCCGCTGCGGAGGTACTGCCTGGTTTTTTGCTCAAAGGATGGCAACCTGTGAAAACTTTTAGGGGTCTGTGGCGTAAACGGGTCAGAAAAGGCCGTGGATCTCGGCGTCTATCTTGTTGATCACCTCCCCCAGGTCTTCGGGCTTGTCTACGAAATTGAGCTTGTCTACGTCGATGATCAGCAGCTTGCCCTTTTCATAGTGCTGCACCCAGGCCTCATAGCGTTCGTTGAGGCGGCTGAGGTAGTCGATGGAAATGGAATTCTCGTACTCGCGCCCGCGCTTGTGGATCTGGTTGACCAGGTTGGGGATGGAGCTGCGCAGGTAGATGAGCAGGTCGGGCGGTTGCACCAGGCTCTCCATCAGCTCGAAAAGGCTGGTGTAGTTCTGGAAATCGCGGTTGGTCATCAACCCCATGGCATGCAGGTTGGGGGCGAAGATGTGGGCGTCTTCGTAAATGGTGCGGTCCTGGATCACGTTCTTGCCGCTTTCCCGGATGCGGAGGATCTGGCGGTAGCGGCTGTTGAGGAAGTAGATCTGCAGGTTGAAGCTCCAGCGCTCCATCTGGGTGTAAAAATCGTCGAGGTAGGGGTTGTCGACCACATCTTCAAAATGGGCTTCCCATCGGTAGTGCTTCGAAAGCAGGTGGGTAAGCGTGGTTTTTCCTGCGCCGATGTTGCCGGCCACTGCGATATGCATGATGCGATTCTTTACGGTTGGTCCCCCTTAAAAAGGGCACACAATATACGAAGTAATCAGGGGAGTCAAAAGCCCTCATGCGGTTAATTTGCCTTCAAAAAGACCGGGCCGCGGAATGGGTCATATCCTGACGGGGAAGCAGGTATCCTGTAATTTCCGATAAGATTTTGACGGGAATTCCAATTGCCGTATTTTTGAGCCCACACTCGAGGATAGATTTGACTGATTGCAACCTCGGGCCCTGCCGAAGGCGGGGCCGCAAAAAATGCTAAAGCAGTTGGCTGCTCCCGTACCCCGGGAAGGCCATACCACTGTCAGGCATTGCAAGCAATCATCCTCTGTCCGCGCCAAAGCAATGAGCAATGCCGTACCTGTTTACCTCAGAATCTGTCAGTGAAGGGCACCCCGACAAGATCGCAGACCAGATCAGCGACGCCCTCCTCGATAATTTCCTCGCCTTCGACCCCGAGAGCAAGGTAGCCTGCGAGACCCTGGTGACCACCGGGCAGGTGATCCTGGCCGGGGAGGTCAAGAGCCACACCTATGTAGACCTGCAGCAGATCGCCCGGGAGGTGATCAACCAGATCGGGTATACCAAGGGGGCCTACCAGTTCAGCGGCGACTCCTGCGGGGTGATCTCGCTCATCCACGAGCAGTCGCAGGACATCAACCAGGGGGTAGACCGGGGCAGCAAGGAACAGCAGGGGGCGGGCGACCAGGGCATGATGTTCGGGTACGCCTGCAGGGAAACCGACAATTACATGCCCCTGGCCCTGGAACTATCCCATCGCATCCTGCATGAGCTGGCCGTTCTGAGGCGTGAGGCCCGGGATATCCCGTATTTGAGGCCCGATGCGAAGGCCCAGGTAACGGTGGAGTATTCTGATGACCACCAGCCCCTGCGCATCGACACCATCGTGATCTCTACCCAGCACGACCCCTTCGACCCCGACGATGCCAAAATGCTGGCCCGGATCAAGCAAGACATGCTCGGGATATTGATCCCCCGCGTGGTGGCCGGCCTGCCGGAGCGGCTGCGCCCCCTGTTTGCCGGGGAGGTGAATTACCATATCAACCCCACCGGGAAATTCGTGATCGGGGGCCCGCACGGCGATACGGGCCTCACGGGCCGCAAGATCGTGGTCGACACCTACGGGGGCAAAGGGGCCCACGGGGGCGGGGCATTCAGCGGGAAAGACCCGAGCAAGGTCGACCGGAGCGCTGCCTATGCCGCCCGCCATGCTGCCAAGAACCTGGTGGCTGCCGGGGTTGCCGATGAGATCCTCTTGCAGGTAAGCTACGCCATCGGGGTGGTGGAACCCACCTCCCTCTACGTGAATACCTACGGCACCTCCAAAGTGGGGCTGACCGACGGGCAGATCGCTGCCAGGGTGGCCGAATTGTTCGATATGCGGCCCTTTGCCATCGAACAGCGGCTCAAGCTGCGGCACCCCATCTACCTTGAAACGGCTGCGTACGGGCACATGGGCAAGGAGCCGCGCACCGTGAAGAAAGTGTTCGAATCGCCCTATAACGGACGGGTCGAAACCGAGGTGGAACTGTTCACCTGGGAGAAGCTCGATGCCGTGGAGGCCGTACGGGCTGCCTTCGGGCTTTAAAATTTTGGGCCGGTATGGGGAGATTCAGCCCAGTCCCCCTATATTTGCCCCGACGTTCAAACAATTATTGACCGGTTATCAAGAAAGGCGGAGGGAATAGACCCTGTGAAGCCTTAGCAACCCTTCAGCTTCTCTGGAGAAGGTGCTACGTTCTAACCCGGCTCAAACGCCCCTTAAAGCTGCGTTTGGCACAACCCGGGAAAGATAACGCATGGGCATTGCCCCCTGTCCTTTCTTATTAACGCAATCTGCAGAGCCTTTGCAGGGGTGCAACCCGCCCCCGGAAGGGCAAACCGCATCTGTTATGGAAGCATCGAAACTCCAGCATATCAGGCTCGACGCCTACACCACCCTCAGCGGGGTGACCCAGCCCGTCGACCTCTCGTACCAGCTTTTCGGCCGGCCCCTGCACACGGCCCCGGTGGTGCTGGTCAACCACGCCCTTACCGGCAACTCCAATGTGGCCGGAGAAGACGGGTGGTGGTCGTCATTGGTTGGCCCGGGCAAGTGCATCGACACGGCCCTTTACACCGTGCTGTGCTTTAACGTGCCGGGAAACGGGTACGACGGTTTCCTGATCGAGAATTACAAGGATTTCGTGGCGGCCGATATCGCCAAGATCTTCCTGATGGGCCTGGAATACCTCCGCATCCCGTCCCTGTTCGCCCTGATCGGGGGTTCCCTGGGCGGGGGCATCGCCTGGGAAATGGCGGCCCTGCGGCCCGGCCTGACCGAGCACCTCATCCCGGTGGCTTCTGACTGGAAATCGACTGACTGGCTCATCGCCAACTGCCAGATCCAGGAGCAGTTCCTGGTGAATTCCAAGCAACCCGTGCACGATGCGCGCATGCACGCCATGCTTTGCTACCGCACCCCGGAATCGTTCAAGCAGCGCTTCCAGCGGAGCACCAACCAGGAATCGCAATTGTTCAACGTGGAGAGCTGGCTGCTGCACCACGGCAAGAAATTGCAGGAGCGCTTCCAGCTGGCCGCCTACAAGCTCACCAACCAGCTGCTCAAGACCATCGACATCACCCGGGGCGGGGAAGAGGCCTTCAGGCTGCTGCAGCAAAGCGATACGAACATCCACATCATCGGGGTCGATTCGGACCTGTTCTTTACCGCCTCCGAAAACAAGGAAACCTACAAGCAGCTCGCCCAGGCCAGCAGCAACGTGACCTACGGGGAGATCCGCTCGGTGCACGGGCACGATGCCTTTCTGATCGAATTCGAGCAGATGGAACAGTTGCTGCAGCCCATCTTCAGCCCCCCGGACCCGTCGCGGGCCCTCAAGGTGCTCAAGTTTGGGGGCAAATCCCTGGCCAACGGGGAGGGCATCGAGCGGGTGCTTGAAATCGTTACCGGGAAGGTAGAAGCCGGGGAGCGCATCGTGGTGGTATTGTCGGCCCGCGATAAGGCCACCGACCAGCTCGAAGAAATGCTCGGGCTCGCCTCGGCCGGCAAGGACTACAAAACTGCCCTGGCCCGTTTTGAAAAATACCAGCGGCACATCTTTGCCAACGTGGACCTGGGCGAGGCCTTCACAGAACTGGCGCGACTGCTCGAAGGCGTGCGCCTGCTGGGCGATTACAGCCTGAAGGTCAAAGACCAGGTGCTGTCGCACGGGGAGCTGATCTCGGCCCGCCTCTTTGCCGGCCTTTTGCAGGGGCGCGGCATTCAGGCCCGCCTGGTCGACACGCGCGAACTGATCAAAACCGATTCGTCCTTCGGCAATGCCCAGGTGCTGGAAGAGGTGTCGCGCGACAACGTGAGCCGCTTTTTTGCATCCTTCCCGGCCGGGACCGTGCCGGTGGCAACCGGGTTTATCGGCTCCACCCTCCAGGGTGAGACCACGACCCTGGGCCGCAACGGCAGCAACTATTCGGCCTCTTTGCTGGCCAATTTTCTGAATGCCGATGAACTGCAGAACTACACCCATGTAAACGGGATCTATACCGCCAACCCCGAACTGGTGCCCGGGGCCCAGCGCATCGACCAGCTTTCGTACGGGGAGGCCAACGAGCTGGCCAATTTCGGGGCGACCATTTTGCACGCCAAGACCATCATCCCGCTGCTGGAAAAGAATATCCCCCTGCGCATCCTCAATACCTTCGGGGGCGACGGGGAGGGCACCCTGATCAGCGCCAAACCAAGCCGGCACGGCATCCGTTCGCTCTCGGTCATCGAAAACGAGGCCCTGGTGCACCTCGAAGGCCGCGGCCTGCTGGGCAAGGTGGGGGTCGATGCCCGCATCTTCAGGGCCCTGGGCCAAAGCGGGGTAAGCGTGGGCATCATCTCCCAGGGTTCGTCAGAGCGCGGGATCGGCCTGGTGGTGAAGGCAGACATGGCCGGGCGGGCGCGTGCCGCCCTCGAGGCTGAGTTTGAAGAAGATTTCCGGCGCAAAGACATCAACCGCATCCACATTACCTCAGACGTGTCGGTGATCTCGATCGTGGGGCAGGACCTGAGCACCTTCCACAAGCCGTACAATGCCCTGATCCGCAACCAGGTGGTGCCCCTGTTGTTCAACAACGCCGTGACGGGGAAAAACGTGAGCCTGGTGGTGCGCAAGGCCGACATGCTCAAGGCGCTGAACGTGATCCACGGGCAGATCTTCGGCATCAGCAAGAAGATCAACCTGGCGGTGGTCGGCATCGGCAACGTGGGGGGCACCCTGCTCGGGCAGATGCTCGATTCGGCCGACAAGATCGAGGCGCGCAAGGGCATCCGCCTCAACGTCTTTGCCCTGGCCAATTCGCGCCAGCTGCTGCTCGACCACCGGGGCATTGGCGCCACCTGGAAGGCGCGCCTGCAGAAGCAGCCCGAAGGCTACCAGCTCAGGGAACTTTTCGACTACGCCCGGGCCCACCACCTCGAGAACCTGATCGTGGTAGACAATACGGCCAGCGCCGAATTCGTG
>CAYWZF010000001.1:53901-137097 GCA_964461555.1 uncultured Robiginitalea sp.
CTCTCCGGCGACCTGCAGCAAGACAAGGGCGTGCTGGAGGTGAAACTGGTTTCGGTGCCCGCGGGCAGCCCGCTCGGGCAGGTCAAGGGGGCCGATTCCCTGATCGAGATCTACACTGAAAGCTACGGGGAGCACCCCCTGGTGATCCAGGGAGCCGGGGCCGGCGCAGCCGTGACCGCCCGGGGCGTATTCGGTGATATCCTGCGCATTGCCGAAAAGGGCCATGCCGATTCCTAACACCAATTCCGAACCATGAAAAAGCACCATCTTGAAACCGACGCCATCCGCACCCAGATCCCGCGGAGCGATTTCCAGGAACATTCGGCCCCGCTCTACCTGAGCTCGAGCTTTGTCTTCGAAGACGCCGAAGACATGCGCGCTTCCTTCGCAGAGGAAAAGGACCGCATCATCTACTCGCGCTATTCGAACCCGAACACCTCGGAGTGGATCGAGAAGGTCTGCCGCATGGAGGGTGCCGAAGCGGGCTTTGCCTTCGCTTCGGGCATGGCAGCGGTCTTCTCAACCCTGGCTGCCCTGCTCGACAGCGGCGACCACATCATTTCTTCCCGCTCGGTCTTCGGCTCTACCTCAACCCTGCTGGCCAATATCTTCCCCAAGTGGAACATCAGCCATTCCTATTTCCGCCACGACCGGCCCGAAGATATTGAAGGACTGATTACGCCCAACACCCGACTGATCTACGCCGAATCGCCGACCAACCCGGGGGTTGACATCCTCGACCTGGAAGCGCTGGGCCGGGTGGCCAAAAAACACGGCCTGCTGCTGGTGGTCGACAACTGCTTCGCCACGCCATACCTGCAGCAGCCGCTGCGCTTCGGGGCAGACCTGGTGATCCATTCGGGCACCAAGCTCATGGACGGGCAGGGCCGGGTGCTGGCCGGGATCACCGTGGGCCCTGCCGGCCTGATCGACAAGATCTACCGCTTCGCCCGCATCACCGGGCCCGCCCTTTCGCCCTTCAACGCCTGGATCCTCTCCAAAAGCATGGAGACCCTGGCCGTGCGGGTCGACCGGCACTGCGAGAATGCCCTGAAAGTAGCTGAGTTCCTGCAGGGGCACCCCAGGGTCAACTGGGTAAAGTACCCCTTCCTGAAGTCGCATCCGCAGTACGACCTGGCCCGCAAACAGATGAAGGCCGGGGGCTGCGTGGTGGCCTTCGAAGTGCAGGGCGGGGTAGGAGGGGGGCGCACCTTCTTCGACGGCATACGGTTGCTTTCCCTCTCGGCCAACCTGGGCGATACCCGGAGCATCGTGACCCACCCGGCTTCGACCACCCACAGCAAGCTGAGCCCCGAAGAGCGGCTCGAAAGCGGGATTACCGACGGCATGGTCCGCATTTCGGTGGGCCTGGAGCACCCCGACGACATCTGCGCAGACCTGGGGCAGGCCCTTGACCGCCTCGGGGCCTGAGCGTCAGGGAATTTTGTTATTTTTGTATATGCTTTCCAAGAAAACCAAGTACGGGCTCAAGGCACTGACCTTCCTGGCCCGTCGCAAAGACCGGAGCCCCGTCCAGATCGCTGAGATCGCCCGGCATGAGAACATTTCCCAGAAATTTTTGGAAAGCATTCTGCTGACCCTTCGCAAGAACGGCTATCTCGGTTCCCGCAAGGGGAAGGGGGGCGGGTATTACCTGATCAAGGACCCGTCCGAAATCCCTATGACCGGGGTTATGCGCGTTCTGGAAGGCCCCATTGCCATGGTGCCCTGTGTGAGCCTCAACTTTTATGAGCCTTGTGCCGACTGCCCCGACGAGGCCACCTGCTCGGTGCACAAACTCATGCTGCTGGTGCGCGACAGCGCCCTGGAGGTGTACCGGAACAATACCCTGGCCGATATTATCTGATCCCCGACCCAACCCAGTATGCCCTGGGACTTTTTCATAAAAAGAGAACATATTTTACAAGACTATTAAAACTATAGGTTAAATAGAAGAATTATGATTTTTTAACTTGCATGACTCGGGGAGAGCCCTATATTTGTAAACTCTAGTAAAATAATAGGATAAAAGTATGCCATTCAGCCAGGAACAAATCGCCCACCTGAACCAACAGCTCAAAGGCATCCCGCCCGAGGAGATCATCTCCTGGGCAGTGGAACGGGCCCGCCGCCCGGTGCTAACCACCAACTTCCGCCCCTATGAGGTGGCCATTTTGCACGCAGTGTCTGGCGTTTACCCTGATATCCCTGTCATCTGGTGCGATACCGGGTACAATACCCCCCAAACCTACCGGCATGCCGAAACCCTGATCGGCCGGCTGGGCCTCAACATCCACCTGTACGTCCCCAGGCAGACCGCCGCCCACCGTGATGTGGTGATGGGGATACCCGGGGTCGACGACCCCCGCCACCGGGAATTCACCGAACAGGTGAAGCTCGAGCCGTTCCGCCGGGCCATGGCAGAACACCAGCCCGACGTGTGGTTCACCAACCTGCGCCGGGGCCAGACCGCCCACCGCGACACCCTTGACATTTTAAGCCTCGACCGGAGCGGGTTGCTCAAGGTAAGCCCGTTCTACTACTGGAGCGATGCCCAGCTGGATGCCTACCTGTCTTCTTACGGGTTGCCGAATGAACACCAGTACTTCGACCCCACCAAGGTGATGGAGAACCGGGAATGCGGCCTGCATACCTAGAGAAGGGACCCCTGTATTTTTTTGCATAAAAAACCTATAAATACGATAGGATAAATAGAATATTATGAAAAGCTTCCGCACGGAGATCGAGAACCCGGTAGTTGAGAAAGACATCATAGAGCTGGAGCGCAAAATCCGGCAGTTTCGGGAGGGCGACATCGCCGAGGAGCGCTTCCGGAGCCTGCGGCTCGCCCGCGGGGTGTACGGCCAGCGGCAGCCGGGCGTGCAGATGGTGCGCATCAAGCTGCCGTACGGCAAGGTAAGCGCTGCCCAGCTAAGGCGGATCGCCGGGGTTTCCGATACCTATTCCAATGGAAAACTCCATATTACCACCCGCCAGGATATTCAGATCCATTACGTGGACCTGGAGCGCACCCCGGAGCTTTGGGCCGAATTGGAACGGGACCAGGTAACCCTGCGCGAGGCCTGCGGCAATACGGTGCGCAACGTGACGGCCAGCGAAACCGCCGGCATCGACCCGGCTGAGCCTTTCGACGTGTCGCCCTACGCCCAGGCGGTCTTTGAGTACTTCCTCCGCAACCCCGTGGGGCAGGAGATGGGCCGCAAGTTCAAGGTTTCCTTTTCGGCCAGCGAGGCCGACACGGGCCTTTCCTACATGCACGACCTGGGGTTTATCGCCCGTCTGCGCAACGGGGAGCGGGGGTTCAGGGTGCTGCTGGGCGGAGGCCTGGGGGCCCAGCCCCGCCATGCCGACCTGTTGTACGACTTTTTGCCCCAACAGGAGATCATCCCCCTGATGGAATGTGTGGTCCGGGTATTTGACCGGTATGGGGAGCGGAAGAACCGGGCCAAGGCCCGCCTGAAATTCCTGCTGAAGGACCTCGGCCTGGAGGGCTTCAAAGCCCTGCTGGAGCAACAAAGGCAGGCCCTGCCCCAGCAGGAACTGGAAATCGAACATTGGAAATATCCGGGGGTGAAACCGGCTGAAACCGCGCCGCAAATCCCTCAAACCATCGACGAGCCCGCCTATTCGGCCTGGCAGGCGACCAATGTGCTTCCTCAGAAACAAGCCGGGTTCAAGGCGGTGGGGGTTCGGGTTTTCCTGGGGAATTTCTCCTCAGACCAGGCGCGCCGGCTCGCCGATCTGGTAGCCCGGTACGCGGCCGGGGAGGTGCGTTTTACGCTCCGGCAGAATATCCTGATCCCTTACGTGCGGGAGGCCTGGCTGCCCTATTTCTACCGGGAGCTCAATGAAATGGGCCTTGGGGCCCCGGGCTACAACACGGCCTCTGACATCACCGCCTGCCCCGGCACCGACACCTGCAACCTGGGCATAGCCAGCAGCACCGGCATTGCTTCCGAACTGGAACGGGTCATCGCGGCCGAATACCCCCAATACCTCCGGAATCAGGATGTGGTGATCAAGATCAGCGGCTGCATGAACGCCTGCGGCCAGCACACCATGGCCCATATCGGCTTCCAGGGCATGTCGGTGCGTACCCCCGACCAGCGGGTGGCCCCGGCCCTGCAGGTATTGCTCGGGGGCGGAAACCTCGGGGGCGGGCAGGGCCTGTTCGCAGACAAGGTGATCAAGGTCCCTTCCAAACGCGGCCCCCAGGCGCTGCGCCTGATTCTGGACGATTACCAGGCCCATGGGGAGGGACGCACCTATGATCAGTACTACCGCGAGCAGGGCCAGCCCTATTTCTACGAGATGCTCAAGCCTCTCGCCACAGTAAACGACCTGGCCGATGAGGACTTCATCGACTGGGGCAACCGGGAAAAATACCAGAAGGAGATAGGCGTGGGCGAATGCGCCGGGGTGGTCATCGACCTGGTGGCCACTTTGTTGTTCGAAGGGCGCGAAAAATTGCAGGATGCCGGGGAGGCACTCGGGACAGGCCGGTGGTCCGCCGCGATCTACCTGGCATACAGCGCCCAGATCCTCGCCGCCAAGGCCCTGCTGACGGCCGAAGACCACGCCGCGAATACCCATGCCGGCATTCTGGAAGAGTTTGATGCCCGTTTAGCCAGTCACGCCGCGGCCTTCGGACCGGAACCGTTCCGGCAACGGGTGTTGCGGATGCATGAAAATGCCCCCTCTGAGCCATTTGCCAGGGAATACCTGGAAGGGGCAGAGGCCTTCTTGAACCAGGCGGAAGCCTTCCGCCGGAAAGCCCTCAGCCATGCGTCCTGAAGGCAGGCTTACCCTGGTCGGGGCAGGCCCCGGCGATGCGGAGCTGATCACCCTGAAGGCCCTGCGGGCCCTGGGGGAGGCCGATGTGCTCCTGTACGATGCCCTGGTCAATCCGGCATTACTCGGCTATGCGCCCGGGGCCGAGAAGATCTATGTGGGCAAGCGAAAAGGGTGTATTGCCTATGCCCAGGCACAGATCAACGAGCTGATCGTGCAACGCGGCCTGGGGGGCAAACACGTGGTGCGGCTCAAGGGGGGCGACCCCTTCGTTTTCGGGCGCGGGGCTGAAGAAATGCAATATGCTGCTGCCTGCGGCATGGAGGTGGCCGTGGTCCCGGGGCTGTCTTCGGCCCTGTCTGTGCCTGCCTCCCAGCACATTCCGGTAACCCTGAGGGGCGTGGCCGAGAGTTTCTGGGTAATCACCGGCACGACCCGCGACCACAAGCTGAGCGCCGACGTGGCCCTGGCCGCCCGTTCCTCTGCAACGGTGGTCATTCTGATGGGCATGTCGAAACTGCCGGCAATCATGGCCTGTTTCACGGAGGCCGGCAGGGCCGACACCCCGGTGGCCATCATTCAGGATGGCACCACACCCGACGAACGGATGGCCCTGGGCACGGTGGGTACCATTACAGAGGAAGCAGCGCGCCTGGGCCTTTCGAACCCCGCAGTAATCGTGGTGGGCGAGGCGGTACGCGAACGGGAACGGTTCCACGCCTTGCAAACCAATGTCGCCCGGGCCCGCGAAGGGGCATTCATCCCATAGCCATGGAACGCAACACCCTCTATCCGATTTTCCTGAAATGCAGCCAGCTCGAGATCCTCCTGGTCGGAGGGGGCTTCGTGGCGGAGGAGAAGCTGCATTTTTTGACCAAATCGAGCCCCGATGCCCGGGTGACCCTGGTGGCCCCGCTCATCCGGGAAGGCACGCAAACCCTGGCCCATGGCTGCGGCGCCCGCCTGATCAGGGCCCGGTACCACGCGGGGTACCTGCAAGACAAGCACCTGGTGATCGCCGCTACCGACGACCCGGCCGTGAACCAGACCGTCTACCGCGACTGCCGGCGCCGCAGTATTCTGGTCAACGTGGCAGACAACCCGCCCCTCTGCGATTTTTACATGGGGGGGATCGTCACCAAGGGGCACCTGAAACTGGCGATCAGCACCAACGGGCAATCGCCCACCACGGCCAAGCGGCTGCGGGAGTTTTTCGAAGCCGTGCTGCCGGAAGAGCTCAGCCGGCTGGTCGAAAACCTGAACGCCTATCGCCGCACCCTGCGCGGCGACTTCGAGCATAAAGTACGTGAAATGAACCGGGTGACCCACGCGTTGGCGGCCCCAAAATCTGAAAAGGAATCATGATAGAAACCGATCTGATCATCATCGGCGCCGGGCCCACCGGCCTGTTCACCGTATTCGAGGCAGGGCTGCTCAAGCTGCGCTGCCACCTGATCGACGCCCTGCCAAAGCCCGGCGGGCAATGCGCGGAGATCTACCCGAAAAAGCCCATCTACGACATCCCGGCCTACCCCGAGATCCTGGCCGGCGACCTGATCGACCGGCTGCTGGAGCAGATCCGTCCGTTCCAGCCCGGGTATACCCTGGGGGAACGGGCCGAGACCCTCGAAAAACTGGAAGATGGCCGCTTTGAGGTCACCACCTCCCAGGGCACCCGCCACCGGGCGCCTGTGGTGGTTATCGCCGGCGGCCTGGGGTCGTTCGAACCCCGCAAGCCGCAGATCGCCAACCTGGCCGACTTTGAAGGCCGGGGGGTGGAATACATGGTCAAAGACCCGGAACTGTTTCGCGGAAAGAAGGTGGTGATCGCCGGAGGAGGCGATTCGGCCCTCGACTGGGCCATCTTCCTTTCCGGGGTGGCTGCCGGGGTGAGCCTGGTACACCGCCGCAACGAATTCAGGGGCGCCCTTGATTCGGTGGAAAAGGCTGCCTCCCTGGCCGCCCAAGGCAAGATCCGGCTCTTCACCGAAGCCGAGGTAGACCGCCTTTTCGGCGATTCCCACCTCGAGGCGGTGGCCGTGCGCTACAACGATGCCGAAAGGGGCGAGGCCTATGTGGAGGCCGACTATTTCATCCCCCTTTTCGGGCTGTCGCCCAAACTGGGGCCCATCGCCGACTGGGGGCTGGCGATCGAGAAGAATGCGATCGTGGTCAACAATGCCTACGACTACCAAACCAATATCCCCGGGGTGTATGCCATAGGCGATGTGAATACCTACCCGGGCAAGCTCAAGCTCATCCTCTCGGGCTTTCACGAGGCGGCCGTGATGTGCCAGAGCGCCTACCAGGTGGTGCACCCCGGCAAACGCTTTGTGATGAAGTACACGACCGTGGGGGGCGTTTCCGGTTTTGACGGCAGCGTGAAAGAGGCGCAGAAGGAAGTGGTACAGGCCCTGGGGTAGCCCTGGCCCGGCGGCCAAAAAAGCCCGGATATACTTGTTTTTGAGCAGGGCTTGCCGTTACTTTGCGGCAGTTCATTGCCACCCTGTCGAGTTATCAAGAAAGGTAGAGGGAGTAGACCCGGTGAAACCTTAGCAACCCTTCGACCCCTCCGGGCCGGAGAAGGTGCTACATTCTAGCCTGCAGGCTCCCGCCTTGCCACGGGTCCCTGTCAGGGCAGATAACGATCCTGCAAGGGTTACCTCCCCCGAAGCATCTTCTTTCCTGATACGCACCGCTTTCCCGGCCACAGCGCCCTGAAACAGCTGTACGGCAATGGCATAACCGAAATACGATGCCCGATTTGAACGCACTTCTGCGAAAACGCATCCTGGTCCTCGACGGGGCCATGGGCACCATGTTGCAGCGGCACCGGTTTACCGAGGCCGATTTCAGGGGCGACCGCTTCCGCGACTGGCCCCAGCCCCTGCAGGGGAACAATGACCTGCTCTCCCTGACCCAGCCCGGGGCCGTGGCAGGGGTGCACCGCATGTACCTGGAGGCAGGCGCCGACATCATTGAAACCAACACGTTTTCGTCTACCTCGGTCGGCATGGCCGAATACGGCATGCAGGGCCTGGCGCGCGAGCTGAACCTGGCTTCGGCCCGCCTGGCCCGGCGCGAGGCAGACGCCATGACCGCCCTGACCCCCGATAAGCCCCGTTTCGTGGCCGGGAGCATAGGGCCGACCAACAAGACCGCCAGCATGTCGCCCGACGTGAACGACCCCGGCTACCGGGCGATCAGCTTCGAGGCGCTCCGCCTGGCCTACCGGGAGCAGGCCGAGGCCCTGCTCGACGGGGGCGTCGACATGTTGCTCGTAGAAACCGTTTTTGACACCCTCAATGCCAAGGCAGCCCTTTTTGCCATCGATGAACTGAAAGAGGAACGGGGCCTGGATACCCCTGTCATGGTCAGCGGCACCATCACCGATGCCTCGGGCCGCACCCTCTCGGGCCAGACTGCCGAGGCCTTCCTGATCTCGGTCTCCCACATCCCCCTGCTTTCGGTGGGGCTCAATTGCGCTTTGGGGGCCAGCCAGCTGGTGCCTTACCTCGAGGTCTTGGCTGCCCGGGCCGACACCGCCGTTTCGGCCCACCCCAATGCCGGGCTGCCCAATGCCTTTGGGGAATATGACCAGAGCCCCGGGCAAATGGCCGGGCAGATCCAGGAATACCTTGAAAAAGGCCTGGTGAACATCATCGGGGGGTGTTGCGGCACCACCCCTGCCCACATCAGTGCCCTGGCAGAACTTGTTATAGGCTATAAGCCCAGGGAAATTCCAAATTCCAAATTCCAAATTCCAAATTCCAATAAGGCATGAGGATGATGGATGGCAGACCGAGATACCTGAAACTGGCTGGCCTCGAACCGCTGATCGTGACCCCCGAGAGCAATTTCATCAATGTGGGCGAGCGCACCAACGTGGCCGGCTCGCGCCAGTTCCTGCGCCTGGTCAAGGAGGGGAACTTCGGGGAGGCCCTCGAGATCGCCCGCGGGCAGGTAGAGGGCGGGGCCCAGATCCTCGACGTGAACATGGACGACGGCCTGATCGACGGGGTACAGGCCATGGTCACCTTTCTGAACCTGCTCATGGCCGAACCCGACATCGCCCGCGTGCCCATCATGATCGACAGCTCCAAATGGGAGATCATTGAGGCAGGCCTGCAGGTGGTGCAGGGCAAATGCGTGGTCAATTCCATCAGCCTGAAGGAAGGGGAGGCGACCTTCCTGGAACAGGCCCGCAAAATAAGGAGGTACGGCGCAGCCGTTATCGTGATGGCCTTTGACGAAAAGGGGCAGGCCGACACCTACGGGCGCCGCATCGAGATCGCCGAACGCTCGTACCGCCTGCTGACCGAAAAGGCCGGTTTCCCCCCTGAAGACATCATCTTTGACCTGAATATCTTCCCGGTCGCCACGGGGATGGAAGAGCACCGCCGCAATGCGGTCGACTTTATCGAGGCCACCCGCTGGGTGCGGCACAACCTGCCCTACTGCAGCGTGAGCGGGGGGGTCAGCAATGTCTCGTTCAGCTTCCGCGGGAACAATGCCGTGCGGGAGGCCATGCACAGCGCCTTCCTCTACCACGCCATACAGGCCGGCATGAACATGGGGATCGTGAACCCGACCCTGCTGGAGGTATACGACGACATTCCCGAGCCCCTGCTCACCTACGTCGAAGATGTGCTGCTCGACCGGCGGGCCGATGCCACCGAACGGCTTTTGGAATATGCCGAGACCGTGCAGGGCCGGCAGAAGGAGCGCACGGCCGACCTGGGCTGGCGCGAAGACCCCCTGCAAGACCGCATTACCCGGGCCCTGGTCAAGGGGATCGACCAGTTCATCGAACAGGATGTGGAGGAAGCCCGGCAGGCGGCCGCCCAGCCCATCGAGGTGATCGAGGGCCACCTGATGACCGGCATGAACGTGGTGGGCGACCTGTTTGGCTCGGGCAAGATGTTTTTGCCGCAGGTGGTCAAGTCGGCCCGGGTCATGAAGAAGGCGGTGGCCTACCTGACCCCCTATATCGAGGAGGCCAACGCCAGCACCGGGGGCGGGCAGGCAGCCGGGAAGGTGCTGCTGGCCACCGTAAAGGGAGACGTGCACGATATCGGGAAGAACATCGTAAGCGTGGTGCTGGCCTGCAACAACTACCAGATCGTGGACCTGGGGGTGATGGTGCCGCCCGAGCGCATCCTGGAAAAGGCGCGGGAGGAACAGGTAGACATCATTGGCCTGAGCGGCCTGATCACCCCTTCCCTCGACGAAATGGTGCACCTGGCCCGGGAGATGCAGCGGCAGGGCTTCCGGCTGCCCCTGCTGATCGGGGGGGCCACCACCAGCAAGGCCCACACGGCCGTGAAAATCGACCCCCAGTACGAGGCGGCCGTGGTCTACGTCCCCGACGCAAGCCGGGCCGTAACCGTGGTGGGAGACCTGTTGCAGCCCGAAAAATCGGGAGCGTACAAACAGGCCCTCAAGGCAGAATACGATACCTTCCGCACCAAGTTCCAGCAGCGCGCCCGGATCAAGGACTACCTGACCCTGGCTGAAGCCCGTGCCAACAAATTGCAGATAGCCTGGGATGCCGCCGACATCACCGTGCCCCGCCAACTAGGGGTGCAGGTGCTCGACCCGATCGACCTGCGCAAGCTCGAACCCCTGATAGACTGGACCCCCTTCTTCCGGTCGTGGGACCTCCACGGCAGGTTCCCGGCCATCCTAGAAGATGAGGTGGTGGGGGCACAGGCCAGCCAACTATACGCCGACGCCCGAGCCATGCTGCGGCAGATCGTCCGCGACCAGTCGCTCACCGCCCGGGCCGTCTTCGGGCTGTTCCCGGCCAATGCCGTGGGAGACGACGACATTGAAATCCAGGCCGGGGAGGGCCGCCTGGCCCGCTTTCTGACCCTGCGGCAGCAGGGGCGCAAGAAGGAAGGCATCCCCAACCTCGCCCTGGCTGATTTCATCGCCCCTCAGGAGTCTGGCATCCCGGATTTTATGGGGTGCTTCTGCGTCACGGCCGGTATCGGGGCCGAAGAGCTGGCTGAAGGCTACCGGCAGCAGCTCGACGATTACCGCAGCATCATGGTCAAAGCCCTGGCCGACCGCCTGGCCGAAGCCGCCGCCGAGTACCTGCACCGCGAGGTGCGCGTGCGCTATTGGGGCTATGCCCCGGGCGAAACCCTCGACAACCAGTCCCTGATCGAGGAGGCCTATACCGGCATCAGGCCGGCGCCCGGTTACCCGGCCTGCCCCGACCACCTTGAAAAGAACACCATCTGGGAAGTGCTGGGGGTGCAAAAAGCCATCGGCGTGGAGCTCACCGAGAGCCTGGCCATGTGGCCCGCAGCCAGCGTGAGCGGCTATTATTTCGCCCACCCCCGGGCCCGGTATTTTGGCCTGGGCAAGATTACCCCAGACCAGCTCGAAGATTACGCCCGAAGACGGGGTATCCCTCTTGGCGAGGCTGAAAGGTGGCTGAGCCCGAACCTGGCTGAAATGTCGTAAATTCCCACCTGCGAACCCTGCCTATGAAAGTAACCGAACACATCGCCAACGCCCGCGAAACCTTGTTTTCTTTTGAAGTGGTTCCCCCGGTAAAGGGGAAGAATATCGAGGAGCTATACCGCAACATCGACCCCCTCATGGAATTCAGGCCGCCCTTTATCGACGTGACCACCTCGCGGGAAGAATATGTCTATATCGACCGCGACGGGCTGTACGACAAGCGGGTTACCCGGATGAGGCCGGGCACGCTCGGAATTTGCGCCTCCATCATGCACAAATACCAGGTAGATACCATCCCCCACGTGCTCTGCGGGGGCTTTACCCGCGAGGAAACCGAATACCTGCTGGTCGATTGCCATTACCTGGGCATCGATAACCTGATGGCCCTGCGGGGCGATGCCATGAAGGGGCAGAAGTATTTCGAGCCCACCCCCGGGGGGCATGCCTACGCCTCCGAACTGGTCGGGCAGATCGCCCGGCTCAACAAGGGGCAGTACCTGCACGACATGGTCGAGACTGACGACTGCGCCGACTTCTGCATCGGGGTGGCCGGCTACCCCGAAAAGCACCTCGAGGCGCCCTCTTTGCGCACTGACCTCCGCTGGCTCAAGCACAAGATTGAGATGGGGGCCGATTACATCGTCACCCAGATGTTCTTCGACAACCGCAAGTACTTCGAATTCGTGGAGCTCGTCCGGGAAATGGGCATTACTGTGCCCATCATCCCGGGCATCAAGCCCATCGCCGTCAAGCAGCACCTGCACCTGCTGCCCCAGGTGTTCCGCACCGAGCTGCCCGAGGTGCTGGTCGATGCGGTGGTCGCCTGCAAAGACAACAAGGCGGTGCGGCAGGTGGGCATCGAATGGGCCATTGAGCAATCGCGCGAACTCAAGGAGGCCGGGGTGCCGGTGCTGCATTATTACTCCATGGGGAAATCCGACAACATACAGGCCATTGCCCGGGAGGTATTCTGACAACCCGGCTGTGACGGCTTCAAATCGCCTACCTTTGCGACCGATGAGGTACAGCATGCTGCTTCTTTTCGGCCTTGTGCTGGCGGCGGGCCCCGGGCTGCGGGCCCAGGAAACCGGTGCCTACCGCACCCTCGACCTGAATGGCTTCTACGGATCGGTGCTGTTGCACAACACCGATATCTCCCACCTGATCGAGGCCCATCCCTCGGGCCTGATCCTGGCCCTGAATAACCGCACTTTCGGTGAGCAGCGCTGGCAGCAAGACTACGGTTACCCCGACACCGGCCTCTCGGTGATCTACCAGAACATGCGCACCCCCACCCTGGGCGAGAACATCGGCCTGTACGCCCATTACAATTTTTATTTTTTAAGGCGCAGCATGCAGCTGCGGATCGGGCAGGGGATCGCCTACAACACGAACCCCTATGACCCCGAAGACAACTTTCGCAACAATGCCTACGGCAGCCACCTGCTCAGTTCCACCTACCTGATGCTGCAGTATCAGCGGCAGCGCCTGTTCGGCCGTTTCGGCATCCGCGCCGGGTTGACCCTGGTCCATTACTCCAACGCCAACGTGAAGGCCCCCAATACCTCCACCAATACCTTTGGCATCAGCGCAGGCCTGCTCTACGACCTGGGCCCTGAGGAGCTCCCGGAATTCCGCCACTGGGAACCAGTACAGGTGCGGGAGCGGGTAAGGCTGAACCTGGTCTTCCGCAGCGGGGTGAACGAGAGCGATGTGGTGGGCTCCGGGCAGTTCCCGTTTTACATTTTTTCAGCCTATGCCGACAAGCGGCTGGGCCGCCTGAGCGCGGTGCAGCTGGGAACCGATGTGTTCTACTCCAATTTCCTGAAGGAGCTGATCCGGTTCCAGTCCACTTCGTTCCCCGAACTGGAGGTAGACCCGGCCACCGACTACAAGCGCGCCGGGCTTTTTGTGGGGCATGAGCTATTTATCAATAAATTGAGCGTGATTACCCAGCTCGGCTATTATATTTACTACCCCTTTGATTTTGAGGGAAGGGTGTACAACCGGATCGGCATCAAGCGGTATTTTGGCTCTCGCTGGTTCGGGGCGGTTAGCCTGAAGTCGCATGCGGCCAAGGCCGAAGCCCTTGAATTCGGGGTGGGGATTCGACTGTGAGGCTATGAGGATAGACAGATTCATCGTTTGTTTGGGGGTGGCGGGCATGCTCTGGGCCTGCGGGGAAAACGCCCCCGATTGCCTGCAGGGGGCGGGGGAAACCGTTCGCGAGACCCTTGCCGTGCCGGCCTTTACCGACATCACGGTTTTCGAGAACATTCGCCTGGTGGTCAGGCAGGGCCCCCGGCAGGAGGTGCTCATCGAGACGGGCAAGAACCTGCGGCCCGAGGTTACGGCGGTGGTGGAAGACGGGGTGCTGGTCTTGAGGGATGCCAATAACTGCAACCTGTTCAGGGAGTACGGGCAGACCCTTATCAGGGTGACCACCCCCGAACTGCGCAACCTGCGCAGCAGCTCAGGCTGGCCCATCCGCAGCGAAGGGACCCTGGCCTTCGCAGACCTGCGCCTGATTTCCGAGAGTTTTGCCAACCCCGAGGCCGCAACTACCGATGGCGCCTTTGAGCTAGACCTGGACACGGGCCGGGTGCAGATCGTGGCCAATGGCATCGCCGCTTTCCGGCTCAGCGGGCAGACCGGGGAATTTTCCATTACGATAGCCGCAGGGGATTCGCGCGTGGAAGCCCGTGACCTCCGGGCTGGGGTCGTGCGGGTCGACCACCGGGGGAGCAACGACCTGCAGGTCTACCCCCTGCAGCGGCTGGAAGGCCGCATTCGCGGCTACGGCGACGTGATCAGCTATAACCGGCCCGACGAGATCGCCGTGGAGGAGCTTTTCAGGGGCCGCCTGCTTTTCACCGAAGGGGGATGATGGCAGGCTGGCAGGCTTTTCTGGACTGGTTAAGGGGAACAGGGCGCCATTCCCGGGGGCAGGCTCAGGCCTCCGGCAGCCGGGTGCACGAACTGCTGCAACAGAGCGTGGAACAGGGCCTGGTGCCCGGGGTGGCCATCCGGGTCATGCACCGGGGCCGCTGCTGGCTCGAACAGGGATACGGCCTGGCAGACCTTGAAAGCAAGGCCCCGGTAACCCCCGGCAATACCGTTTTTCGCATCGCCAGCATTTCCAAGCCCATTACCGCCACCGCCCTGGCCCGCCTGGTGGCAGCCGGCAGGGTGGGCCTTGATGACCCCCTTAGCGCATATGTTCCCGAGTATCCGCATCCGGGCATCAGCCTGGGCCAACTGGCCGCCCATACGGCCGGGATCCGCGGGTACCGGGGCAGGGAGGCCCTGCTGAACAGGCCGCTGGGCATTGCCGACAGCCTGGAACTCTTCCGCGACGACCCCCTGCTTTTTGCCCCCGGGCAGGGGTTCCACTACAACAGCTTTGATTTCGTGCTCCTTTCCCTGGCCATGGAACGGGCTACCGGGCAATCCTTTGACCGACTGGTGCGCGAAACGGTTCTGGAACCCCTGCAGATGTGGCAGACCACCCCCGACACCCCGGGCCGCATGCAGCCCGGGCAGGCGGGCTTTTATTCCCGGGGCCGGCAGGGCTTCAGGCCCGCCGCGCCCGTCGATACCCGCTACAAGCTGGCCGGGGGCGGCTACCTTTCCACCGTGGGGGATATCTGCCGCCTGGGCCAGGCCACCCTGAGCGGGGAGGTAGCCCCGGCCGGGGTGCTGGAGCCATTCCTCCGCACGCAGCACATTGCGGGCAGCCCCACCTGGTATGGCCTGGGGTGGCAGGCAAGCCGCGATGCGGCGGGGCGTCCCTATTACGGGCATATCGGGAATGGGGTTGGAGGGTACGGCAATTTCTTCGTCTATCCGCAGGAAGGGCTGGTGATCGCCATCCTGACCAACTGCACGGGCTCGGGGGTGCAACCGGTGCTCGACCTGGTGGTGGAAGCCATACACCTCGAGACCGGGTCCTATGGCGAAGGCCTTGCGTAAGAAGGCTGAATTTGCAGCGGCTGCCCCGAAAGTCTCACCGCAAAATGCTACCTTTCTGCATCAAAATTTCGCGTTGCATGAAACCCATCCGTATGATAGATGTATTCAGAGCCGGCCTCCTGTTCCTGTTCACGGCACCTGCAGGAGCGCTCTTTGCCCAGGATGAAAACGGGGAGGTTGCCCCGATCCCCGAGCCGCAATCGTTCGTGACCCACCACCAGATCCAGAACGGGGGGCAACTGGTGCGCTTCAGGGCAACCGCCTCAGAGACCTACCTCAAAAACCGCGACGGGGTGCCGGAGGCTTCCCTCTGGTCAACGGCCTATGAGCGCGAAGGGGTATCTGACCCGGCTACCCGGCCTGTGACCTTCGTCTTCAACGGGGGGCCCGGCTCTGCCTCGGTTTGGCTCCATATGGGCCTGCTCGGCCCGACCCTGGTCTCGGTGGATTCGGATGCCAGGCAAGATGACGGGGCCGCCCCCTACGCCCTGGTGGCCAACAGCCAGGGCATCCTGGACCAGACCGACCTGGTCTTCATCGACCCGGTGGGCACGGGCTACAGCCGGGTGATCGGCCCGGGCAAGGTAGAGGATTTCTGGGGCCTTACCGAAGATGCGCGCTCTGTGGCCCGGTTCATCAGGCAGTGGATTACCGCGCACGGCCGCTGGATGTCTCCGAAGTACATCGCCGGGGAGAGCTTCGGCACCACCCGGGCCGTGGCCGTTGCCGGCGAGCTGGAACGTGGCGGGCAGAACATGGCGCTCAACGGCCTGATCCTGATTTCCCAGGCGCTCGACTACGGGGGGTCGACTTCCGAGCAAGACAACATCACCTCGTACATCACTTACCTGCCCAGCATGGCTGCCACGGCCTGGTATCACAAAAAGGCCGGGGCAGGGCAGACCCTGGAGGCCTTTCTGGATGCCTGCCGGGAGTTCACCTACAGCACCTATGTGCCCGCCCTCTACCGGGGTTCGCGCCTCCCGGCTGCCGAGAAGGACCGCATTGCCGGGCAGCTGGCCGGGTTCATCGGCCTGGAGAAACAGTACATCCTCGATTCGGACCTGCGCATCCTCATGCACCGCTTCCAGAAGGAATTGCTGAAAGACCAGGGCCTGGCCCTCGGCCGGCTTGACGGCCGCTACACGGGGGAGGAGATCGACCGGTTCTCGGAAGGCCCCCACCTGGGCGATGCCTCGAGCTACCAGATCGACGGCGCCTTTACGGCTGCCCTGAACCACTACCTGGCTTCGTCCCTGCAGGTAAGCATGGACCGGCCCTATCTTACGTCCAACCCCGAAATAGGGGGCAAATGGCGCTGGCGACCGGTCCCCGACGGGCAATACTGGGAGCCCTCCATGGTGAATGTGGCGCGCAGGCTGGGGGAAACCATGCGGCGCAACCCCCAGATGCGGGTTATGGTGGCCAACGGATACTACGACCTGATCTGCCCTTTCTTCGACGCCGAATACACCTTTGCGCGAAACGGCATCGAGACCGATAAGATCGAAATGAAATATTTTGAAGCCGGGCATATGATGTATACCCACCAGCCCGATTACCGGAAGCTCATGCAGGAGATCAGGGCATTCCTCTCGGGGGATTAGCCGGCGGCACCTGCGACATGTTGCAAATCAGGCCGCAGAAATCTCAGTCTCATTGGATAAATAAACCGCACTAACATGAAAGGAAAGTTTTTGTACATCGGAATTATGGCGCTAGGCCTGGTCCAGTGTCAACCCAAAAAGGAAAACCGGCCTGATCTCGCTCCGGCAGCCTCACAGGAGACAATCCCCCTGGGAGACACCAGCAGGAATTCCCTTGATTGGGATGGTTCGTACCGGGGATTTTTGCCCTGCGCCGATTGCGAGGGAATCCTCACCGAACTCACCCTCTCCCCAGACGGCACATATGCCCTGCAACGGGTCTATTGGGGCAAAGACCAACAGGTCTTCAGCGATAAGGGCACCTTTACCTGGGACGAGACCGGGAGCTTCATCACGTTGGGCAGCCCTGGGGGCGACCTGTATTTTTCCGTTGGGGAAAACCGGCTGACCCAGCTCGACCGGGCAGGAAACCGGATCGAGTCTGAATTTGCCGACCGCCATGTGCTGAGGAAGGCCGGAACCCTGAGCGACCTTCGGGGCACCTACTGGAAACTGGTAGAACTGGGGGGGCGTAGGCTGGAGGCTCCCGCGGGGGGCAAGGAGGCCCATTTTCTGTTGCTTCCGGGTTCGGATCGCATCAACGGCAATGGCGGGTGCAATAACTTTATGGGCTCCTACGAAGAAAGCGAAGGCAGCCGCATCCGTTTCTCCCAAATGGCGACCACCATGATGGCCTGCGCAGAGGTGGACTATGAACCGGAATACATGGGGGTGTTTGACACCGCCGACAACTATGCGCTGAATCGCGATACCCTTTCCCTGAACCGGGCGCGCATGGCCCCCCTGGCCCGTTTCGTGGCGGCCATGCCCAAGGGGAATTAAACGGGAGCCATGGTACGTGATCTGCTCATCCGTGGGATTCGCTACGATGAAAAATCTTCTTACCTCCGCGGTACCGCTGGGGCTCCGGTCCACATCCGGCAGGCCCTGCACTCGGGGTCTATGAACGCCTTTACCGAAGACCTGCAAGACCTGGGAGACCTCGACGGGTGTGACCTGGGGGATTTTGCGCCCGGCGGGTATTTCGAGATCGCCACCCTGACGCGGGAACACCTCGGGCAGGGCAAAAAGCTCTTAACCCTCGGGGGCGACCACTCCATTACCTACCCCATCCTGCAGGCCTACCAGGAGAAATACCCGGTGCTGGACATCCTGCAGATCGATGCCCACCCCGACCTGTACCAGGAGTATGAGGGCGACCCCCATTCCCATGCCTGCCCTTTCGCCCGCATCATGGAAGACGGGCTGGCGGCGCGCCTGGTACAGGTGGGCATCCGCACCCTGAACCCCCACCAACGCGACCAGGCCCGGCGGTTCGGGGTGGAGATGCACCCCATGGCAACCTATGACCCGGAATCCCCCCTGCGTTTTTCCAACCCGGTTTATATTTCACTCGATCTCGATGCCCTCGACCCGGCCCATGCCCCGGGGGTATCGCACCGCGAGCCCGGGGGGCTCACCACCCGGCAGGTGATTTCCCTCCTGCAGCGCCTGGAAGGGGAAGTGGTCGGGGCCGACCTGGTGGAATACAACCCGGGGCAAGACCTGGGCCACACCACGGCCTACCTGGCGGCCAAGCTGATGAAGGAACTCCTCGGGCGCATGCGCTGATTGTACCCTCCGGGTCGCAGGTCCCTGATTTTGAGTATATTTAAGGACGTATTAAACAACATAGCCTATGAAGCTGGGAGCATTTTCCATGAGCCTGTCGGTCAGGGACCTGTCAGCCTCACGAACCTTTTACGAAAAACTGGGTTTTGAAAAATTTGGGGGCAGCCCTGAACAGCATTACCTGATCATGAAGAACGGGGATACCCTGGTGGGCCTGTTCCAGGGGATGTTCGAAGGGAATATCCTTACCTTCAACCCGGGCTGGGACCAGCAGGCGCAGAAGCTGGCTGAGTTTGACGATGTGCGGGAGATCAACCGCAGGGTAAAGCAGGCGGGTATCGCCACCCTGCAGGAAGCCCTGAAAGAGACCTCCGGCCCCGGAAGCTTCGTGGTGCAGGACCCCGACGGGAACTACATCCTGATAGACCAGCACGTGTAAGGGGTACTGTCACGGGTTTGGGTGGCCGGGGGCCGGGCGGCGTGCGCCAAGCCCCCCGGGGCAAGCCCCCGCCCCCTTTGGCAAGATAGTCCGCTGCTCTGCCAAAAACCCGCATGATCCGCCCCGTCAGGGAAAAATCCAGCCCTGAAAACCCCTGCCACCTAACCCAGGTCATTTTCGCACCGAAACATTCCCGCTACCTTGGGCGGGTAACCTGGCTAACCGGTACTTCATGCAATCGCTCGAATTCCTCAGGCACTGGATGGAGGCGCATCCCACCACTGCCTCCCTGCTCCGCTACCTGGTGTGGGCAGCCGTGATTTTGCTCTTGATGGTCTACCTGCGGCGACTGGTCCGCAAACGGGTGGTCGATCCCAACCTGCGTTTCCGTTCCCAGAGGGGGGTGGAGCTATTCGGGGTGTTGATCCTTTTTCTGGTGACCGTCTCTTACTTCACGGGGAACATCAAGGAATTTGCCCTGGCCGTGGGCTTGCTCACCGCCGGCATTACCATTACCCTGCAGGAACTGATCCTGAGCCTGGCCGGGTCGGTGTTTATCTACCTCATCAACGTGTACAAGCCCGGCGACCGGATCGAGATCAACGGCATCAAGGGCGATGTGATCGACATCAACAGCCTGTATACCACCATGATGGAAATCGGGCAGTGGGTGAGCAGCGACAACTATTCAGGCCGCATCGTCAAATTGAGCAATGCCTTTGTCTTCCGCGGCCCGGTCTACAATTATTCCCGCGACTTCCCCTTTATCTGGGACGAATTCGACCTCCCCGTAAGGTATGGCTCCGACCTGGACCTGGCCAGGCAGCTTGTGCTGAAGGTCGCCTCGGAGGAACTGTCAGAATATGTGGCCCAATCGCGCAAGCAGTGGCATGCCGTGGTGGAGAGGTACTATATAGAGAACGCGGAGGTAGACCCGACCCTGGCCATCGCGCTTACCGACAATTGGGTCAGTTTCAACCTCAGGTACATCGTCGATTACCGGAAGAGGCGCGCCACCAAACACCGCCTCAACGAGAAGATCGGGCGGGCCTTCCGGGAGACCGGCGGCAAGGTGGAACTGGCTTCGGCCACCCTGGAGCTCATCAGGGTGCCGGTGCTGTCGGTCGAAACACCCGGTGAACCGGAGAGGGGATAGGGTTTTGTTCAATCAACCGGAACCCCCTTTCCCTCACTGGAAGGATTAGGTGGCGCATCCCCATACGGGAATTCGGGCCCCTGCGTTACCTTTGGCACGATCCCTGCATTTGGGGTACTGCAATAAAATATCTATACCACAATGAAAAAGACCTTTCTCTTCCTCGCGGGCCTGCTGCTTGCGGTATCCGTCTCGGCCCAAAGCAAGAATTTCCTCGACCAGCCCTATTTGGAAACGTCGGCCCAGGCCGATACCCTGGTCATTCCCGACCGGATCTACCTGGGGATCGTCTTGCAGGAAAGCGACACCAAAGGGCGCGTAACCCTGGAGCAGCTCGAGCAGCGTATGGCGCAGCGCCTGAAAGCCATCGGCATCGACCTCGAAAAGCAACTGGCAGTCTCGGACCTGTCGAGTGATTTCCAGAAATACTTCCTGCGCAAACAGGAGGTGCTCAAAGACAAAGCCTTTGAGCTGCTGGTGTACGATGCTGCCACCGCCGGCCGCGTATTGTACGAGCTTGAACAATTGGGAATCGCCAATGTTCAGCTGAACCGGACAGAGTACGCGGCCCTCGATGCTTTGCAGCTGACACTCAAATCGCAGGCCATGATCCGTGCCAGGCAACAGGCCCAATCCATGACAGCGGCCATCGGGCAATCGCTTGGCAAGGCGGTTTACATCTCCGATTCGGGAAGCTATTACCCCGTGGCTCCGGCACCCCGCATGGCGGTTTATGCCGAGATGGCCGATGAAAAAAGCGGTTACCAGCCCATCGAAGGGGAGTTCCAGAAAATCCGGGTAGAAGCCGGCGTGCAGGTGAAATTTTTGCTGGACTGACGGATTTCCCTGCTTGGTTCTTGCAGGGAAACGCTGTAAATTGATGCTCGGGGGGTGGGGTGCCCCTTAATCACGAAAAACCGGATACCGCCCATGTGCTATGACATCAAAGCCAGCCTCGAGGCGCAGCTCAAACGGGCCCTGAGACGGGGAGACGAAGAAGCTGCTGCGCAGATCCGGGAAGAGCTGCTGCCGCATACTGACCTCCCCCTGTTCCACGCCTCCGGCTTCAGCCACCCGCGCCTGCTCATCTATACCGATGACGACCCGGATTACCCGGTAGTGGCTACCTGGGGCCTGGTGCCCCATTGGGTGCACGATGCCGAGCAGCAGCAGAAGCTTTGGAACCAGACTCTCAACGCCCGGGGCGAGACGATCTTCGAGAAGCCTTCGTTCCGCAGGGCGGCCGAGAATAACCGCTGCCTGCTCTATGTCGATGGCTTTTACGAACACCACCACCATGGCGGGCATACCTATCCGTATTACATCCACCGCAAAGACGGGCAGCCCATGGCCCTGGCCTGCCTGTACAGCGACTGGCGCGACCCGGCCAGCGGGGCCCCGATGACTACTTTTTCCATCGTGACCACGGAGGGGAATAAGATGCTGGCCCGCATCCACAACAACCCGAAGCTGCCGGGACCACGCATGCCGCTCATTTTGCCCGACGACCTGGCCGGGCAGTGGCTGAACCCCCTGCACGACGCCCGCGACCGGGGGGAGCTCGAAGCGCTCATCAGGCCGTATCCCGAGGGCGAGCTGGAGGCCTACACCGTGCACCGGTTGCGGGGCAAGGAGTATCCCGGGAACGTGCCGGAGATCAGCGAGCCGGTGGCCTATCCCGGGTTGGAAGGCTGACGTCTGGCCCGGGCCCCGAAAACGTATATAGTAACGAACAAATACAGAACAATCCAATCCGTTTAACAATCCATCCTGAACATGAAAAATGCACACCTCCTTCCCGCCCTGATCATTGCCCTGGGCCTGGCCGTGGCCGGTTATTTTGTGGGAGACACCTTTTTGAAGGGCAAGAAATTTGACCGTTTTGTTTCTGTCAAAGGGCTTTCGGAACGGGAAGTCCCGGCTGACCTGGCCGTCTGGCCCGTGAATATCGTCCTTACGGGGAATGACCTGCAGATCCTGCGCCAGCAGATCGAACGCCAGAACCAGACGGTCTATCAGTTTTTTACAGACCAGGGTTTTACGGCCGAAGAAGTGACCCGGGGGGTGGTGAACATGGCCGATGCCCAGGCGAATATCTACAACAATGACTCCCAGTACGGCGCCAACCGCTACCTGGCCAAATCGGAATTCACGGTGCGTACCACAGACATCCCCAAGCTGCAGAAAGCCCTGGCCGAATCCCTTCAATTGCTCTCGGCCGGCATCCTTTTCGGGTCGAAAAACGAATGGCAGCCCATCGAATACATCTTTACCGGCCTGAATGAGCTCAAGCCCGAAATGATTGAGGAAGCCACCCGGAATGCCCGGGAAGTGGCCGACAAGTTTGCCCGCGATTCCAATTCCAGCGTAGGGGAGATCCGGGTGGCCCGCCAGGGGCAGTTCTCGATCAGCGACAGGGATGTGAACACCCCCCAGATCAAAGTGGTGCGGGTGGTTTCCACCATCGATTTCCAGCTGGCAGACTAAGGGCTACTGCTTTGGGCCCGGGGCCGGCAGCGCCTGGGAAGTGAGCTCGGTAAAGAGGGTTTCCAGGGTTTGCGTCTTGCGGCTGAGCTGCAGGGTTTTCAGGCCGTGGTCGTGGGCAAAGTCGAAGACGGCCGGGCGCATGTCTTTGCGGGTGTCGAAGCTGAGCTCATATACAAACCCTCCGGTGTTGCGGATGGCTTCCACATGGGGCAGCTGGCTCAGCAGGGCCTCTTCGACCCGGTAATCGAATTCCACCTCGACCACCTGCTTTTCGTCTTTCCGGAGCGCCTCGAGGGTGGTGTCGGCCACGAGTTTGCCCTTGTTGATGATCAGCACCCGGTCGCAGACCGCTTCGACCTCCTTCATGATGTGGGTAGAGAGCAGAATGGTCTTATCACGTGAGATCTCGCGGATGAGTTTCCGGATCTCGACCAGCTGGTTGGGGTCGAGCCCCGTGGTGGGTTCATCCAGGATCAGGACCTCCGGGTCGTGCAGCAGGGCGGCAGCCAGGCCCACCCGCTGGCGGTAGCCCTTGGAGAGCTGGCCGATCTTCTTCCCGGCCTCCGGGCCCAGCCCGGTCTGCCCGATGACCTCCCCGATCCGGGCCTGGGGCACCCCGTACACCGAGGCGCAGAAAGCCAGGTATTCGCGCACATACAGATCCAGGTAGAGCGGGTTGTGCTCCGGCAGGTAGCCCAGGCAGCGCTGTACGGCCCCCGCTTCCTTTTCCACGTCGTGCCCGCCGACCTCGGCCGTGCCTGCATCGGCCCGGTAGTAGGTGGTCAGGATCTTCATCAGGGTAGACTTGCCGGCGCCGTTGGGCCCGAGGAATCCGACGACTTCCCCTTTCCCGACCGAAAAACTCACCCCGTCAAGGGCCCGCTGGGCCCCGAATTGCTTGGTGAGGTTGGCAACGCGGATAGACATGGTTCCAGATTTTGGGTAAAAATAAGCAATCGCCCCGGAATTCACCCCCTGCCCGAAAGCATCCTCCCCGGGGCCACCCGGCAGAATCCGGCGATGACAGATTCACAAATTTGCCCGGCTGCGGGCGCATAAAATTCAAGACGGAATCGAATTTGCACTTTTTTGCGAAAAAATGCGGGGGAAAATCCGGCATTCAAAATATTTGGCTACATTAGCCGCGAATATTCTGAAATGAACGCAACGTATTTCTGGAACGGGTATTACTTCTACTTCTTTTTTGGAAGAGGTACGGGACCGTTGTAGCATACGACACGCGCAGTTGATACAGGTCCCGTAAAATTACGGGACTTTTTTTTTACGGGTCGGTTGCGCGGTATCAGAGAATTAAATGCAAATCGGATGAAACCCTTGCGAATTGCCATTCAGGGCGTCAGAGGCTCAAACCACCACATGGTTGCCGAGGCCTATTTTGGCCAAACCATCGAACTGGTCGAATGCCTCTCCTTCCACAAACTGGTCGATTCCCTCCTCGACGGCACGGCCGACAAAGGGGTGATGGCCATCGAGAATTCCATTGCCGGGTCTATCATCCCAAACTACGCCCTGGTCTGCGAGAACAAGCTGCACATCATCGGGGAGCACTACCTGAGCGTGCACCACCACCTGATGGCGCTCCCCGGCCAGGAGCTGGGCGAGATCCGCGAGGTGCACAGCCATCCGATGGCCCTGTTGCAGTGCCGGGAATACCTCAAGACCCAGCCCCACATCAAGATGGTCGAAGATGCCGATACAGCCGAAACGGCCCGGCGCATCCGGGAGAAGGGCCTGCGCGAGATTGCCGCCATTGCCCCGTCTTTGGCGGCTGAGCTGTACGGCCTGGAGGTGCTGGCCCCCGAGATCCAGACCATCAAGAGCAACGCCACCCGGTTTATCATCATCAAGACGCAGAACAAGGAATTGCCCCGGGAAGAAATCAACAAGGCGTCGGTGCGGTTCCTGACCGACCACAAGCGGGGCAGCCTGGCCACGGTGCTGAACGTGATGAGCGACTGCAACCTGAACCTGACCAAGATCCAGTCGCTGCCGGTCATCGAAACCCCCTGGAAATATTCCTTTTTTGTTGACATTACCTTTGAAAGGTACGACCACTTTGCCAAGGCCAAGTCGCTGTTGCAGATCATGACAGAAGACTTCCAGGTGCTTGGAGAATACAAAAACGCACGGATATGATCGAAGAAGCCCGCAGACTGCAGCATGTACAGGAGTACTATTTCTCGCGCAAGCTCAAGGAGGTGCGCACCCTGGTCGCCCAGGGCCGCCCGGTCATCAACATGGGCATCGGCAGCCCCGACCTGGCACCGGCCCCTGACGTATTGCAGACCCTCCGCGATTCAGTGGCCGACGCCGGGGCCCACCAGTACCAGAGCTACCAGGGCCTGCCTGAACTGCGGCAGACCATCTCGGCATTCTACGCGGCCAAATTCGGGGTGGAGCTCAACCCCGAGACCGAGATATTGCCCCTTATGGGGTCTAAGGAAGGCATCATGCACATCAGCATGGCATTCCTGAACCCGGGCGACCGGGTGCTGATCCCCGACCCGGGCTACCCGACCTATGCTTCGGTGACCCACCTGACCGGGGCCGAGCCCGTATTTTACCCCCTGACCGAAGCACAGGGCTGGTTCCCCGACCTGCAGGCCCTGGCGGCCTCTGACCTGAGCGGGGTGAAGCTCATGTGGGTGAGCTACCCCCACATGCCCACCGGGGCGCAGGCCTCCCCGGCCCAGTTGCAGGAACTGGTCGATTTTGCCAGGGAACACCAGATCTTGCTGGTCAACGACAACCCGTACAGCTTCGTGCTGAGCCAGGAGCCGCGCAGCATTTTGAAGACCCGTGGCGCTGAGGGGCACGTACTGGAGCTGAATTCCCTGAGCAAGACTTTCAACATGGCAGGCTGGCGGGTGGGGATGGTCCTCGGGGCCGCCCCCCTGATCACCCCGGTGCTCAAGGTGAAAAGCAATATGGATTCGGGCATGTTCTACGGCATCCAGAAGGGCGCCATCGCCGCCCTGAAAAGCGGTCCCCAGTGGTTTGAAAGCCTCGATGCCGTCTACCGGACCCGCCGCACGGCCGTATTTGAACTGGCCGATCTGCTGGGGTGCTCCTATGACCCCGAAGCGGTGGGCATGTTCGTATGGGCCCGCCTGCCCGAAGGCAGCGGGGATGCAGAAGCCTACATTGATCGCCTGTTGTACGAAAAAGACATCTTTGTTGCCCCCGGCACCATCTTCGGGAGCCGGGGCGCCGGGTACATCCGGTTTTCCCTTTGCGTTCCGGAAGCGCGCATCCGGGAAGCCATCACCCGGGTAACCCCTGTAAAGGCCCGTCAGGAGCCCTCATAAAAAGCCTGCTATGAACGTAGTTATCATTGGGATCGGACTGATCGGCGGCTCGCTCGCCAAAGACCTGAGAACGGCATATCCCGGGGCCAGCCTCCTCGGGATGGATGCCAACCCGTCCCATCTCGAACTGGCCTGTGAGCTCGGCCTTGTCGACGGCCCGGCCCGGGAGGCCGACCTGGAGGCGGCCGACCTGGTCGTGGTGAGCATCCCGGTCAACAGCCTGTTGCAGGAACTGCCAGGCATTCTCGACCGGGTCGGGGAACAAACCCTGGTAATCGACGCCGGCTCGACCAAGGCGCCGGTATGCCGGCAGGTCAAAGAGCATCCGAAGCGCCGGAACTTCCTGGCCTGCCACCCCATTGCGGGCACTGAGTTCACGGGGCCTTCGGCGGCGGTATCGGACCTGTTTGCCGGCAAGGTGAACATCATCTGCGAGGTAGAGCAGACCGCCTTCAAGATTCAGGAGCGGGCCCTGGAGATCTTCGGCCGCATCGGCATGCGCATCCGATACATGAACCCGGATGCCCACGACCGCCACATCGCCTACGTTTCCCACCTTTCCCACATCAGCTCGTTCATGCTCGGCAAGACCGTGATCGAGAAGGAGAAGAACGAACGCGACATTTTCGACATGGCGGGCAGCGGCTTTGAGAGCACGGTGCGCCTGGCCAAGAGCTCCCCGGCCATGTGGACGCCCATCTTCGAACAGAATAAGGAAAACGTACTGGAAACCCTCGACGAGTATATCGCCAACCTGCAAGACTTCAGGACAAAGCTGCAGGCCGACGATTACGCGGCCCTCTTCGAGGAAATGGATCATACCAACCGCATCAAGGACATTTTAAAAGGAATACCATCGCATAAAAACTGAAACCTATTATGGAAAACACGAAAGAGTTGCGCAAATGGCTCGATGACATGGCCCTGCCCCACCCGCTGGTAATTGCCGGGCCCTGCAGCGCCGAAACGGAAGAGCAGGTGTTGGCCATCGCCCACCAGCTGAAAGATACCGACGTAAACTATTACCGGGCCGGCATCTGGAAGCCCCGCACCCGCCCCGGGAATTTCGAAGGCGTGGGGGCCATCGGCCTGAAATGGCTGCAGAAAGTGAAGCAGGAGACCGGCCTGAAAACGGCTACCGAAGTGGCCAACAGGGCCCATGTGGACCTGGCCCTGGAACACGATGTGGACCTGCTCTGGATCGGGGCGCGATCTACCGTGAGCCCGTTCATCGTGCAGGAGATTGCCGATGCCCTGGAGGGCACCGACAAGGTGGTGCTCATCAAAAACCCCGTAAACCCCGACCTTTCGCTCTGGCTGGGGGCCGTCGAGCGCCTGGCTTCGTCAAATATCAAAAAGCTCGGGGTTATCCACCGCGGCTTTTCCACGTACGAGAAATCGAAATACCGCAATATTCCCGAATGGCAGCTGGCCATCGAGCTGCAGACGCGCTTCCCCGACCTGCCGCTGATCAACGACCCCTCGCATATCAGCGGGCGCCGCGACCTGATCTTCGACGTGTCTCAGACGGCGCTTGACCTGAACTTCGACGGGCTGATGATCGAAACCCACATCGACCCCGACAACGCCTGGAGCGATGCCGCCCAGCAGGTCACCCCGGCCCGCCTGGTGCAGATCATGAAAGACCTGCGCATCAGGAAGGAAACCGACGAAGAGGCAGAGTACAACAGCCGGCTGAACAACCTGCGGGCGCAGATCGACGTGATCGACAACCAGCTGATCGACATTCTGGGCCGGCGCATGAAGATCTCCGACGATATCGGGGCCCTCAAGAAATCGCGCAACGTGGCCGTGCTGCAGACCGGGCGCTGGAATGCCATCCTGGGCAGCATGATTCTGGAAGGGGAGAGCCGCGGCCTGAGCGAGGAGTTCGTGCTGAAGCTTTTCAAGGCGATCCACCAGGAATCGATCAACCACCAGGAGAAGGTGATCAACTCCTGACAGGGTTTTGCGTCAAAATTCCCGGCGAAAAGTGTAACAATGCCCGGAGAGTTGCGTCTTTGTGAGCAGAACGAATTTATCAGCCTTATGAGAACACTGTATGTACTGCTATTTCTGATCGGGACGGCCCCGCTGGCCGCCCAGCGCATCATTGACCGCGAAGTCGGCGAATTCCGCGAGATAAAGGTCTTTGACCTGATCGAGGTAAACCTCATCAAATCGGATGAAAACCGGATTCTGATCAAGGGCCGGAACGTCGAAGACATCCATTTCGTGAACCGCGACGGGGTGCTTAAGCTCCGCATGGAACTGGAAAAGAAATTCCAGGGAGAAGACACCTTCATCGAGGTGCACTACACCGACCTGAAGGTGATCGACGCCAACGAGGGGGCGCACATTGTGTGCAACGAGCTGGTGGAGCAAAACCGCATTGAGCTCCGGGCCCAGGAAGGCGCCCGCATCGACATCGGCATGAAGGTGCGCGATGCGGAGATCCGCGCGGTCACCGGGGGTATCGTAGCTGCTTCGGGCCTGGCTGCCAACCAGGTGATCACCCTCAATACCGGGGGCATTTTTGAAGGCCGCGACCTGAAGACCGAATCGAGCAGCATCCGCATCAGTGCCGGGGGCGAGGCCGAGCTCTTCGCCAGCGAGGAGGTCGACATCCAGATCAGGGCCGGGGGCGACGTAACCGTGTACGGAGACCCTGCGAAGGTTTACAAGGACCAGATATTCGGGGGTCGGATCTATTTCAAAGACTAAGGGTATGATCCAATGAAAAAAACCCGGTGCGCACACCGGGTTTTTTGTTGGGTAGCAGGGCCTGCCTACTTCCTGAAGATGTAGCGGGTGATGAAGATCCCGTTCCCGTCTTTGTCGCCGGCATCGCTTTCCACGGCGCTGGTGACATGGACCAACTCCCACCCATTGGCCACCATGTCGTTGATCATGGAGCTGATCAGGGCGTCGTTGGCCGCGATGTTCTGGAAGCGGATCCCGCCGATGTTGTAGAAGTTCAGCAGCTTGGTTTCCTCGAAGTTCTTCACCCTGATCTCAGAGCGGTCGGATTTGTTCCGGGTGTTGTCCTCTTCGGTCTGCACCGTGGTGTATTCTTTGTAATCCTTGTCTTCCTGGGCGTTGATGATCCGCGAGCGGCCCAACCCGTTGGGGACGATCGATTCCACGCTGGTGATGACCTTGTAGGTCTGGGCGCTCAGCCCGGGGGCGAAGGCCAGCAGCATGAGGCTGAAAAAGAACAGTTTTTTCATAGGGAAAATGACTTGATGGTTTTGGATTTACGTTGCTAACAGTCGTACTGCAATGTTACGGGAATATTCTTATTTTGCGGGGCGCGAATAGGTAAAATGCAGGGAACTGTTTATAAATCAACGGGCAGCTGGTACTCGGTGAAAACCGATGCCGGCCATTTCCACGATTGCCGGATCAAGGGCAAATTCCGCATGCAGGGCATCAAGAGCACCAACCCCATCGCCGTGGGCGACCGGGTGCGGTTCAGCCTTGAAACCGCAGGGGATGAAACCGTCGGGCAGATCGAGGAGATTTTGCCCCGGAAGAACTACATCGTGCGCCGGGCCGTAAAGCTTTCAAAGCAGACCCATATCATCGCGGCCAATATCGACCAGGTCTTTTTGCTGATCACCCTTGAGGACCCCAAAACGCTCCCCGTGTTCATCGACCGCTTTCTGGCGACGGCCGAGGCCTATGACATCCCGTGCATCCTGTTGTTCAACAAGATCGATGCCTACGGGCCCGAAGCCCGGCAGGAATGGCAGGAGCTCGATGCCCTGTACCGGGAGATCGGCTACGACTGCCTGGGGATCTCTGCCAAACAGGGGGCCGGGGTCGACCAGGTTATCGACCGGATGAAGGGGAAGACTTCTATGATCGCCGGGCATTCCGGGGTGGGCAAGTCGACCCTGGTGAACCGGATCGCCCCCGAATTGCAGCTCCGCACCACCGAGATCTCGGAGCTCTACCGGCAGGGGCAGCACACCACCACCTTTGCCGAGATGTACGACCTGCCCTTCGGCGGGCAGATCATCGATACCCCCGGCATCAAGGGGTTTGGCCTGGTGGATATGGAACCCGATGAGATCGGGGATTATTTCCCGGAAATCTTTGCCCTGAAGGCCCATTGCAAATTCAACAATTGCCTGCACCTCGACGAGCCGCACTGCGCCGTAAAGAAAGCGCTGGAAGAAGGGCGCATCTCAGAGAGCCGCTACCATTCGTACGTGCAGATGATCACGGGCCAGGACGAACCCTACCGATAAAACAGACAACCCGATGAGAGCCGTGATACAGCGCGTACGCGAAGCCCGGGTTGAGGTGGAAGGGAAGGCGGTCTCTTCGATCGGCCCGGGCCTGCTGGTGCTGCTGGGGATTGAGTCGGGCGACGGGGGCGAAGACCTGGCCTGGCTGGCCGGCAAGATTGCCAACCTCCGCATTTTTGCCGATGCCCAGGGGGTCATGAACCGTTCGGTCCTCGAAACCGGGGGCGACCTTATTGTAGTGAGCCAGTTTACCCTGCTGGCCCAGACCAAAAAGGGGAACCGCCCGTCCTACATCCGGGCGGCCCGCCCGGAAGAGGCCATCCCCATTTACGAGGCCTTCGTGGCAGAAATGGAGCGCCTGCTCGGCAGGAAGGTGGGCACCGGGGTTTTCGGGGCCGACATGCAGGTAAGCCTCACCAATGACGGGCCGGTCACCATCTGGATCGATTCGCGCAGCCGCGAGTAGGGGCGGGGAACCGTTTGCAAATCAGGGCTGCAAGGAGTAGCTTTGGAAGAAATACCTTCCCATGGACATCAAGAACGCGCAGCAGGCCGTCGATGAGTGGATCAGGGCCCACGGGGTCCGCTATTTCAACGAGCTTACCAACATGGCCCAGCTCACCGAGGAAGTGGGCGAAGTGGCCCGCATCATTGCCCGGCGCTACGGGGAACAGAGTGAAAAGGAATCAGACCGGGAGAAAGACCTGGGCGAGGAGCTGGCCGATGTGGTCTTTGTGGTCCTCTGCCTGGCCAACCAGACCGGGATAGACCTTGAAGCGGCCTTTGCCCGGAAGCTCGACCTGAAAACCCGGCGCGACCGCCAGCGCCACCAGGAAAACAAAAAGCTGAAATAGCGTATATTTGGCGCTTCACAACCTTTAAGCCAGACCTTTGGACACCCAGCTGACCGGCCCCGAGCATACCCGACTGCAGCACGAAATCACCATTTCCGGCTCCAAGAGCGAGTCGAACCGCCTCCTGCTGCTGCAGGCCCTGTACCCGGACATCCAGATCGCGAACCTCTCCAATTCAGACGATACGCGCCTGATGCAGGAGGGGCTCCGCTGTGCCGGGGGCACGGTCGATATCCACCACGCCGGCACGGCCATGCGCTTTCTGACGGCCTATTATGCCAGCCGGGAAGGGCGCGAAGTGGTGCTGACCGGCTCGGGCCGGATGAAGGAGCGGCCCATCCGCATACTGGTGGAGGCCCTCCGCAGCCTGGGGGCCGAAATTGAATACCTCGAAGCCCCGGGCTGCCCGCCCCTGCGCATCCGCGGCAGGCGCCTCACGGGTTCGCGCGTGGCCCTGCCCGCCGACGTGAGCAGCCAGTACATTTCAGCCCTGATGCTCATCGCCCCCTCCCTGCCCGAAGGGCTTGAAATCACCCTGGAGGGGACCATTACCTCGGCGCCCTACATCCGAATGACCCTGGGCCTGCTCCGGCGCCTGGGCATCGAGGGCACCTTTGAGGGCCAGCAGATCCGCATCGTGCCGGCGGCAGACCTGCCACGGCAGCAAGTCACTGTCGAATCTGACTGGAGTTCGGCTTCCTATTTCTACAGCATCGTGGCCCTGTCTGGCCCGGGCAGCCGTATCGGCCTGCGTTCCTTCCGGCCCGATTCCCTGCAGGGCGACAGCGTCCTGCCCGGGATCTTCGGGCACCTGGGGGTTGAGAGCCGCTTTACCGGCGACCGCCTCGAGATTGCCCAGACCGGAGACCCCGACACCCGGCACCTGAAATGGGACCTGATCGAGGCCCCCGACCTGGCCCAGACCCTGGCTGCCTGCTGCTTCGGGCTGGGGATCGGCTGCGACCTCACAGGGCTGCATACGCTCAAGATCAAGGAAACCGACCGGCTTTTGGCACTCGAAAATGAGCTCTCCAAGCTGGGCGCCGACATTGCGGTAACCGATCAGTCGCTCCACCTGAAGGCGAGCCGGCGCATTGTGCCCATGCAGCGGATACAGACCTACAACGACCATCGCATGGCCATGGCCTTTGCCCCCCTGGCATTGAAGACGCCCCTGATCATCCACGATGCCGGGGTGGTATCCAAATCGTACCCGGGCTTTTGGAAAGACCTCGCCAGGCTCGGTTTTCACGCTACCGAACCCCGGTAGGGCGGCGGGCCTTCAGGGCAGCTTGCCAAACCAGTGCTCGTCCCAAAATTGACCGTTCTTGAAGACCGACTGCCTGAAGATGCCCTCGCGCACGAAGCCGTTTTTTTCCAGCACCCGCATAGAGGCGGTATTGAAGTCGAACACAGCCGCCTGCAGGCGGGCAAAGCCCAGCCCAAAGGCGTAGTCGCACATTTGCCTGACGGCTTCGGTGGCCAGGCCCCGATGCCAGTAGGGTTCGCCCAGCCAATAGCCGATTTCGGCCGTCTTGCGGTTCACATCGGTCTGGGGCATCAGGCCGATCACCCCGCAGAAATCCCTTTCCAGTTCGATGGCCAGGCTCAGGGGCGGGTCAGTTTCCCGGGCAGAAGCGATGAATTCCCGGGCATCTCCTTCCGTATAGGGGTAGGGGAAATAATCGCGCACCCGGTCCCAGATCTTCTTGTTGTTGGCCAGCACAGCCAGGGCCGGCGCATCTGCGGGCTGCAACGGGCGTAAGCTTAGTTGTGGCCTGTCAGACATGACGCTTCACGGTTCTGACCATACAGCCAGCTCGTTGCCGGCCGGGTCCAGAAAATGGAAGCGCCGCCCTCCGGGGAAGGAGAAAATGGGCACGGTAATGCGGCCCCCTGCGGCCTCGATGGCGCTTTGTACGGTTTCCAGGTTATCGTGGTAAAGCACCACCAGCACGCCTTGTCTTACCGGCTCCGGGCTGCGCCGGAAGCCCCCTGCAACTCCACTTTGTTCGAAAGAGACGTAGTCGGGGCCGTAATCCGTGAATTTCCACCCGAAACAACGGCTGTAAAATGTTTTAGCGGCCTCCAGGTCGCGGGCGGTAAATTCGATGTAGTCGATGTGGTTGTTGGTCATGGGCTCAGAGGGTTTGGAAGGGGGGATGCGATTTTTTGGTTTGTCCACCGCCCGGGTAGGTCGGTATGGAGTTAATCGACTTTCCTGAAAACCAGCTGTTCCTGATCGGGGTTGCCCAGCCTGAGCCGGTTCTCGGCGATGCTGTAGGTGGTGCTGCCCGCCAGGGCCGACAGGAAATCCTGCTCGCGCCTGCCCATCCATGGGCAGGCTTTTCGGGTCACGGCGGCAGGCCCGAAGCGGAGGATGCCGGGTTCCCAGAAAAAAGTGCCCATCATGCGGTTGCAGCCCGTGGCCCCCGAGTAGGCCTGTTCGGCGGCACGTATTTCGAGTGAGGGCAGGCCTTCGGGATAATCGGAAGCAGATACCGCGGCACCCCTCATCGATTCCAGGACCCAGATATCGTGCAGGCGGTAGTCAGGCACATACGTTCCGCAACCCTCCACCTTCTTCAGTTCGGGCTCGGCAGTGCGCCTGTAGGCGATGCGTACCGTATACGGGAATTTCTCCCCAGACATGGCATTGGTGCATTCGGTCTGGACAATCTCTATCTGCACAAGGCTGGCCTCGGTGTCGAGGTGATAGCGTTTGACGTTGGCGTCCGCAGCCTGCACGGGCTCGGTATGCGGGGTTATAAGGGTGTCGCCCAGGGTGTGGAGGCGAATGGCTTCCGTGCTTATTTCGAGCCCCCAGAATGGTTCGGTGCCGGAAGCCCTGAAGTAGGGGTTGCCTGCCGGCATCCCAGTCGCCTGCAAAGCCGGCACCGCAATCGATGAGGTATCCTTTCCTGCGCCGCCCGTTATGCCCGGGCCTTCTTTCGGGGCCTGTCCGCAAGAACAGGCAGCCAGCAGCCCGATTGCCCCGAACAGCGGCCCTCCCCTCACGGGGAAACCTTTTTATGGAACCGCATCATCGGCACCTCCCCGAGCAGCAGGTTCAGCTTTCCCTCAGGATCCACTGACCAGCCATCGATTTTTTGGAGGGTATTCCGGAAAAATTCTTCCCCATCCCCACAGTACATCAGGGTGGAGGGGCCGGGCTGCCCAAATCGGATCGAGCTGCCCCTGACTTCAACGGGCGCCTGGTACCCATTGCATCCGCTGTTCCCCACCGCCTGGCCTGTGGCGGGGTCGAAAGCGATCACAGGTTTCTGGTCGGGGAAAAGGCCCTCAAAGGCAATCCGGGGCCCGGAGAGGTATTCCAGTTCCCATTCGGGGCCGTACAGGGCGCCTGAGGCCCCCTGCCGGGCGCTTCCGCACCCCAGGACCAGGAAAGACCCCCAAAAAAGAATTATAATCCATGTGGTTTTCATAGGTAGATACAGTTAGCGGCCCGAACGTTTGTGGGTTCCGGAAGGCCATTTCTTAAAGATAGGCATTCCTGACAATCCAAAGGATGCCACGGGCAGGAAAAATCCGGAAAAACCTCCCTACTGTTTGGAGAATCCTATAGTCCTCTTTTCGGGCTTCACGGTTTGTTTGAGTTCCTCGTACTTGGCTTCGAATTCCGCCTTGGAGATAGCGTCTATGGAACGAAGCCAGCGGAGGTTGTAGAATTGCTGTTCGTAGTCGAGGTTTTCATCGATCTGCAGGTAGTTTTCGCGCAAATAGGCGTTGCGGGCTTCGAGCAGGCTCTTCAGAAAGGCCTCGGTCTCCTGTCGGCTGGGGATGTTTTTGTACAGATAGAGGTAGTCTTCCTTGAGCTTGAGCTTCCAGAATTCCTTGCGGGAATACCCGTAGAGCACGCCGCAAGCAAGCGCCCCGACCGCCGGGACCAGGGCGATCGCCCACCCGCTGGTTCCTGCCACCCCGCTCAAACCGAGCGCCACGGCCAGAAGAGCCAGCACGGCCGAAACCACGAGCCAGGAGGTTTTGGACGTGCGGTAGATACCCCGTTCGCCATCGATGTTCTCGAAAGGGATATCAACCTCGTTCGATTCCCCGAGGCGCCCCTGCACGTAATAGAGCTTCGAATCCGTAAACCGGAACTCGCGGGAGTCAAAGCCTTTTCGCTGTTTTAATTCCTTCATGACTCTGGATGTGGCCAGCCGGGTTTTCGACAGCCCCGGCTCCAGCGGGTAAATGTAGCGACTTGTCGCGGGGCGGGCAAGTTCGGGGGTGGTTTAGATGGGGGGCAGCCACCCTTTCCTGCTTCCCCGGAACGGGGTGCGTCAGGGATGTTTCCTGAACTTAATCTGCAGTTTACTTGACATCCCCCTTCGCAGGGTCGTATATTTGCGCCTTTAAAAATCAAATTCCACCGCAGCCGCATGAAACTATCGCATTTCAACTTTGAGTTGCCCAAGGAGCTCCTGGCCGAATACCCCGCTGAAAACCGGGACGAATCCAGACTGATGGTCATCCACCGGGCCACGGGGAAGATCGAGCACAAATTGTTCAAAGACCTCATCGACTATTTCGATGAAGGGGATGTGATGGTGCTGAACAATACCAAGGTTTTCCCGGCGCGGCTTTACGGCAACAAGGAGAAGACCGGTGCGCGCATCGAGGTCTTCTTGCTGCGCGAGCTCAACGAGGAGCAGCGGCTGTGGGACGTGCTGGTAGACCCGGCGCGCAAGATCCGCATCGGCAACAAGCTCTACTTCGGAGACGATGAGACCCTGGTGGCCGAGGTAATCGACAACACCACCTCCCGCGGCCGTACCCTGAGGTTCCTCTATGACGGCTCCTATACCGATTTTCGCCGCAAGCTGCGCGAGCTCGGGCAGACCCCGCTCCCCAAATACATCCGCCGCGAACCCGAGCCGGAAGACGAAGACCGTTACCAGACAATCTACGCCAAGCACGAAGGGGCCGTGGCCGCGCCTACGGCCGGGCTCCATTTCTCAAAGCACCTGCTGAAGCGGCTTGAGATCAAGGGGGTTGAGTTTGCCGAACTTACCCTGCATGTGGGGCTGGGGACCTTCAGCCCGGTTGAGGTGGAAGACCTCTCAAAGCACAAGATGGACAGCGAAGAGCTGATCATCGACGAACGCGCCACCGAAATCGTCAACAAGGCCAAGCGGAACAAACGGAAGGTCTGTGCCGTCGGGACCACCGCAATGAGGGGCCTTGAGAGCGCGGTTTCGTCTGAACAGCTGCTCAACACCTACGAAGGCTGGACCAACAAGTTCATTTTCCCGCCCTACGATTTCAGCATAGCCAACTGCATGATCACGAATTTCCACCTTCCCAAATCGACCCTGCTGATGATGATCTCGGCCTTCCTGGGGCACGATCTGATGAAGCGTGCCTACAAGGAGGCCATTTTGGAGCAATATCGCTTCTATTCCTACGGGGATGCGATGCTGATCCTCTGATCCCAACCTGCGGGCGGGCCGGAAGGCAAACCGAAACGCATATGAAACCGGAAGCGAAAAAGGATGTCCGGGCCCTGAGCCGGCAGGAAATCAGGGATTTTTTCACCCGGCGGGGAGAACCCGCCTTCCGGGGCAACCAGGTCTACGAATGGCTCTGGAAAAAGGGCGCGCATTCCTTTGCCGAGATGACCAACCTTTCGCTCCCGCTTCGCCAGCAGCTCGAAACGGAATTCACCATCAACCACATCGAGGTAGACCGCATGCAGCGCAGCAGCGACGGCACCATCAAGAATGCGGTGAAATTGTTCGACGGCCTGGTGGTCGAATCGGTGCTCATCCCGACGGAATCGCGCACCACCGCCTGCGTTTCCAGCCAGGTGGGCTGCAGCCTCGACTGCAATTTCTGCGCCACGGCCCGCCTCAGGCGCATGCGCAACCTGAACCCCGACGAGATCTACGACCAGGTGCTGGTCATCGACCGGCAGAGCCGCCTCTACTTTGGCAGGCCGCTGAGCAACATCGTCTTCATGGGCATGGGCGAGCCGCTCATGAATTACCCGAATGTGCTGAAGGCCATCGAAAAAATTACCTCCGAGGAGGGGCTCGGGCTCTCCCCGAAGCGCATCACCGTTTCCACTTCGGGCATCCCCAAAATGATCCGGAAGATGGCCGACGAGGCCCCCCGGTTCAGGCTTGCGGTTTCCCTCCACTCCGCGGTCGACGCCACCCGCACCTCCATCATGCCCTTCAACGCCACCTTCCCCCTGGCTGAACTCCGGGAGGCCATACAATACTGGTACAGCCGTACCAAAAGCCGGGTTACCTACGAATACGTGGTCTGGGAAGGGATCAACGACCAGCCCGCCGATATCGCCGCCCTGGTCGATTTCTGCAGGGCCGCCCCCTGCAAGGTCAACCTCATCGAGTACAACCCCATCGGGGATGACCGGTTCCGGCAGGCATCTGAGGCAGCGCTGGCCAATTATGTGGCAGCCCTGGAGGCTGCCGGGGTCACGGTGACCGTGCGCCGCTCCCGCGGCAAGGACATCGATGCCGCCTGCGGGCAGCTCGCGAATAAAAGCGGGGACGGGCAATAAGCGGCACTGGCGAATTGCTGGTCATGCCGCGCTGTAAATTGAAGTGAAGCCAATCCAGGGCTCCCTGGGTCAGAGGTGCCCATGGCTGGGAACCCTCCCCACCCGAAAGTTACTTCCTTGCCTGATACGGGTCAGATGCCCCATTGAAAACGGCCGGGATGGCTGCCTGCCACCCCGGCCGTTACGCTAGGATTACCTTATTTCACTTTCCGAGCCAATCAGACTGATCTAATAGCAGGATTGGACCGATGTGATACGTTTAAGGGTGCCAAAGTTGTATTCCAGCATATAGCACTGACGGGTTTGTTGCTGATACCACCATTCCATGTACTGCCCGTCTGCCACATCGTTCGTATCGGTCATGCGGAAGCCATTTCTTTTGAGTTCCGCGTTCACATTATCCACATTCTCGCCGCGCAGGTGGTTGATGTTGAAATGCTCGCGATAACCACCATGATTGGAATGATGGGTCGTTTCGCTGTGGTTCTGGTCCACTCCGGCTTCGTACCCGTCGCTGTAAGCCCTGGTTTGGTCGTTGCCCTTGAAAGAGTTGTGGTAGGGCTTGTTGTAGAGCCCGTCGCGGTACCCTTGCTCAAAAGCCGCTTCGGTATTGTGGTCGTTGTAATGCTGGTTGTCTTTGTGGTGGTGGCTCTTGTTGGAAAGGATAGCTGCCCCGATGATCGCAGCGGCTGCGGCTCCCACGGCGACGGCGGCCCCGGTGTTCTTTTTGTCGCCAGAAACATGCACGTCATGGTTGCAATCAATGGCAGAGGTGGAGGTGATGGAGGCATACCTGCCGTCGGTGGTCCGCACGCAGACGCATTCGTTCTGGTTCTGGTTCCACCAGTAGGTGTATACGCCATTTGAGCTGGAAGACCCTCCTGTGTTCACGTAGCCGAGGTTCTTCATGTCATTTTCGGCAAAACTGGCTCGTTCATCGATCAGGTGGCGCAGGTTGCTGGGCGTTTGCTGGGCCAGCACAGAGGTGCCGAAAAAGCTGGCAAACACCAGCACAAACAAGGTAATTGTACTCATTTTCATACTTCAATAGTTTATGGTTAATTATCAGGATGCAAAACCTTTAAATATAGCATAAGGGCCCGGCAAATGCAAATGATTTACCCCAATTTTCAGGCACGTTTAAGACCGGGAAATGGTTGGAACCCTACGGCCATTTTCCCTACATTTATACCCGCCGGACGAATCCGGCGAGAAACCACCCGATATTGAAGACCAGCGCGCTGATCCGGGAGCCCATAGAACGGGAGATGGAACTCTTTGAAAAGAAGTTCCACGAAGCCATGTCGTCTAAGGTGCCCCTGCTGAACCGGATCACCTATTACATCGTAAACCGGAAAGGCAAGCAGATGCGGCCCATGTTCGTGCTGCTCACCGCCAAGCTGCTCAACGACGGGGCCGTGAACGAGCGCACCTACCGCGGGGCCTCGGTGATCGAGCTCATCCACACGGCCAGCCTGGTGCACGACGACGTGGTAGACGACAGCTACAAGCGCCGGGGTTTTTTTTCGATCAATGCCCTCTGGAAAAACAAGATTGCCGTGCTGGTGGGCGATTTTCTGCTGGCCCGGGGCATGTTGCTCTCGGTAGACCACGGCGACTTTGACCTGCTGCGCATTATCTCGGTGGCCATGCGGGAGATCAGCGAGGGTGAACTCCTGCAGATCGAAAAGGCCCGACGGCTCGATATCACCGAAGAGGTCTATTACGAGATCATCCGGCAGAAGACGGCGACCCTCATCGCGGCCTGCTGCAGCCTGGGGGCCGCCTCGGTCAGGCCCGATTCCGAGCACGTCGAGCACTTCCGCCGCTTTGGCGAATTGTGCGGCATGGCCTTCCAGATCAAAGACGACCTGTTCGATTACGGGGAGGAACGCATCGGCAAGCCCACGGGCATCGACATCAAGGAACAGAAAATGACCCTGCCCCTGATCTACGCCCTGAACCACGCCCCGAAGAAGGAGCGCAACTGGCTGATCAATTCGGTAAAGAACCACAACAAAGACCGCAAACGGGTCAGGGAGGTCATTGCCTATGTACAGGATTCGGGAGGCCTTGAGTACGCTGTCTCGCGCATGCACCAGTTCAAGGAGCAGGCCCTGGAAATGCTCAGTCCGTATCCCGAGTCGCCCTACCGGCAGGCCCTGGAGCTGATGGTCAACTACGTGGTCGACCGGAAGCAATAAGGAATGTGCTAAGGTGCTAGTTTGCCAATTCGCCAATTAACAGCAGTCCATTCACACATTAGCACATTAGCACATTAGCAAATTAGCACATTAAAGGACGCTTCCCCCACCCCCCGGGAACAAGATACCCGCCCGGCCTGCAAGTTCCTGTCAGCACCATGACGCTGCATGGGGGTCATTTGGCAGGGTTCTTGTAATTTGCAAAAAAATATCGGGCCCCAGACAACCCTTTGGCGCCCGTTTCCGTCTATACCCATAGAAAGCCGTAAAACCGTGAAGATCATTTCCCTGTTCAGCCATGAAAAGTCCCTGATCCAGAAGGCGGCGAGAGGCGACCGGGAAGCCCAGAAGGCGCTTTATGAGCAGCTGGCCCCCAGGATGCTGGCCTTATGCCAGCGCTATGTGAAGGATTTGCATTATGCGGAAGATGTCATGATCGAGGGGTTCGTAAAGGTGTTCGGGAAACTTTCCGAATTCCGTTTTGAGGGGAGTTTCGAAGGGTGGGTCCGCCGCATTATGGTCCGGGAAGCGATCGATTTCCTGAGAAAACGGCAATTTGTGGTCTATGACGAAGAAAAACTGGTAGATGCAGCCCCTCCCCACCAGCTATCGGACCCGTTTCAGCTGGAAGCCCTGGAGCAGCTGATTGAAGCCCTGCCCGAAGGGTACCGGCTGGTGTTTACCCTGTACGCCGTGGAAGGATACAGGCACGCAGAAATTGCGGAACTGCTGGATATTTCGGAAAGCACTTCCAAAACCCAGCTATACAAGGCCCGCAGGGAACTACAGGCCCAACTAAAAGAATCATCATTACAACAGTATGGCACCCATTGATTTTGAAAAGGAATTGCAGAAGCGCTGGGCCTCCCGGGAAATAAAGCCGCGGGAGCAGGCCTGGGCGCGGCTTTCTGACCGCCTGGAGCAGGAAGGGCCTGTAGTGCGCCGGGGCCCCAGGCCCTGGATGTTTATGGCGGCGGCCAGCATTGCCTTGCTGATCGGATTCTTTCTTTTCAGGGAACCGGCGGAAGAGGTACCGTTGTTAAACCCGGTGGTCCGGACCCCGGAGGTGGAAATCCCGGCTGGGGTCACGCCTGCCCCCGAAAGGGAGGCGTTGCCAGACTCGCGGGAGCCGGCGGCTGAAAGCCTTGCTGAAAGCCAAGCTGAACCCAGGCAAGACAGGCCTGGAGGGAAAAAGGAAAACCGGGTTGCCGGGCCTGACCAACCGCAACTTTTTGACCAGGCTGCTACCCCTTTGCTGGCCGAAAACGGCGAAAACGGGTTCCCTGAAGAAGCCCTTGATGCTGCAGATCCTGAGGCTCCGCCGGCAATTGCCGGGGCTGAGCCCGGGCCTGAAGGGGCCCTGGAGGCCGAGATGGAAGCCCTTCTGAGGAATGCCCGCGAAAGCATTGGGCAGCAAAGCCAGCCCGGAAGCCTTTCCCCGGTTGATGCCAGGGCCTTGCTCGACAGGGCCGAGGATGAGCTCGACCAAACCTTCAGGGAGCGGATCATGGAAAAGCTGAAATCAGGGGTGGCCCGATCCCGGACAAGTGTTGTGAATCGCGATAAGTAATACGTCATAACCTTTTGCAAGAGCGTTCCTGCTTTGTATGCGGAGCAATAGTTTATTCATCAATCAATCAAAAACATTACGCATTATGAACATTTTAGTACGATTTCTGATTCCGGTTGTGATGATGTGCTGCATGGCGCAGCTCAGTGCACAGGAAGATTACCGGGAAAAGATCCGGGAACTCGAGGCGCAGCGAGAACTGGTTGTAAAACAGGAGAAGGAGGCGCTTAAAGACGAAATTACCCGCATTGATGGGCGGTTAGAAGCCGGGCAGATCAGCCAGGAAGAAGCGCAGGAGCTCAAGGAGGCTGCGGCGGAGAAACACGCCCTGAACATCAACAACCGGCAGGCGATCCTAGACAACGAGATTGCCTTGCTCGAGCGCAATAGGGGAGATGCCGTGGCCCTGCAGGATAGCCTCTCCGGGAAACCGAAACTAACCATCATGATCGAAAATCTCGACAAGGAAGATGATTGTGAGTTTTTCGGGATCGGGTGTGACCACTGGGACTGGGACTGGGACGGCCACCACCGGTACGACAAAAGGACGTATTCTGACCTGGTAATTGCCTTTGGGCTCAGCAATGCCGATATCGAGGGCGCGCGCCTGGAAGACACCCCTTATAAAGTTGCCGGGAGCCGTTTCTTCGAGATCGGCTGGAACTGGCGTACCCGGGTGTTTGAAAATTCCAACTGGCTTCGCTTTCACTACGGATTCCTTTTCCAGTTCAACGGGATCAAACCCAAGGATAACCAGTATTTTGTGAATTCGGACGGGCAGACTGCCCTCCAGGAATTTGAATATGACCTGCGAAAATCGAAGTTCCGCATGGACAACCTGGTGGTGCCCCTGCATTTTGAGGTGGGGCCTTCCCACAAACGGGTTTCCGAGAACAGGGTCCGGTATTCCCTGAAAAACCAGTTCCGGTTTGGCTTTGGCGGGTATGCCGGCATCAACCTGGGGGCACGCCAGAAACTGAAATACACCCGAGACGGAGACAAGGTAAAGGACAAGCTGAAAGGAGGGTATGACGCCAGCGACTTTGTCTACGGGTTAAGCACCTATATGGGGGCCGGGGGCACGCTGCTGTACTTCAAATACGACCTGAACCCCATCTTTCAGAACACCGAAGTGAAACAGCGCTTCATCGCCCTCGGGCTTCGTCTGGATATTTAAGCCGAACAAACTGCAAGGGCTCCGACAGGGGCCCTTGCCTTTTAGAAGGCTGCCTTTTCAAGGGCTTCCTGCATCCCGGGGGTCAGCTCCCGCCCCTCGTATTGCTTTTTGCAATGCCCGCAAGCCACCCAGCGCAGGGGGCGCAGCCTGAAAACGGGGATCCAGAACAGGTGTACAAAGTGGGGCAGCACCGTGGCCTCAAGGGTGCCCCGCTGCCCGCAAAAGGGGCATTCCAGCCCGGGCAGGGGTTGTTGCCTGGGGGTTCCGGTGCGGGTTCCGAAAAAGAGGATCATAGGGCGGGGGTGTTGGCTCCCATAAAGGTATGAAAAGTTCTTGCGGGTTGGCGGAGTCCCTTTCCCCGGCCCACAGGTTTTTCTTATTTTTACAGCTCCCGATTTTTTGATTTTGATCTCCAAGAGCACCATAGACAAAGTATACGATGCCGCCCGGGTCGAGGAGGTGATCGGAGATTTTGTGCAATTGAAGAAATCGGGGTCCAATTACAAAGGGCTCAGCCCTTTTACGGACGAGCGTACCCCCAGCTTCATGGTGTCCCCGGTCAAGCAGATCTGGAAGGACTTCAGCAGCGGCAAGGGCGGGAATGTGGTGGCCTTCCTCATGGAACACGAGCACCTGACCTACCCGGAGGCGATCCGCTACCTGGCCCGCAAGTACCAGATCGAGATCGAAGAGACCCAGCGCACCGATGAGGAGGCCGAAAAGGCCGGGGAGCGCGAGAGCATGCTGCTGGTGAGCGAATTTGCCCGGGAGTTCTATGAAGACTGCCTCTGGAACACCGAAAGCGGGAAGGCCATCGGCCTTTCTTATTTCAAAGAACGCGGCTTTTCTGACGACACCATCAGGCAATTCGGCCTGGGCTACAACCCCGACCAGTGGGATGTCTTTACCCGGGCTGCCCTGGAGAAGGGCTACCAGCTCGAATTTCTCGAAAAAACGGGCCTGACCCTGGTCAAAGGCGGGGCAGACGGGGAGCCCCGGCGCACCATAGACCGCTTCAAGGGGCGGGTGCTTTTCCCGATACATTCCCTGAGCGGGCGGGTGCTCGGCTTTGGGGGCCGTACCCTGAGCGCCGACAAGAAAACGGCCAAGTACCTGAATTCTCCCGAAAGCGAGATCTACCACAAAAGCCGGGTGCTCTACGGTATTTACCACGCCAAAAAGGCCATTGCCCGCGAAGACCTCTGCTACCTGGTAGAGGGGTATACCGACGTGATCCAGCTGCACCAGAGCGGCATCGAGAACGTGGTGGCCTCGAGCGGCACCGCCCTGACCCCTGAGCAGATCAGGCTGGTCAGGCGGCTCACCCAGAACATCGTGGTTCTCTTCGACGGGGATGCAGCCGGCCTGCGGGCTTCCCTGCGGGGCATCGACCTGATTCTGGAAGAGGGCATGAACGTGCGCATCTGCACCTTCCCGGAAGGGGAAGACCCCGACAGCTTTGCCCGGAAGAACTCCCGCGAGGCCATCGAGGCCTACCTGAAGGAGAACACCCGCGATTTCATCCAGTTCAAGACGGCCCTGCTTACCGAAGAAGCCGCCCATGACCCCATCAAACGGGCCGAGACGATCCGCGATATCGTCAGCAGCATCTCCAAAATCCCCGACCGGATCAAGCGGGAGGTCTACGTGCAGGAATGTGCCTCCCTGATGGGCATCTCCGAAGAGGTGCTCTTCAACACCCTGGCCCAGATGGGCCGCAAGCAGGAGCGCGATGCGGCCCGCAAGCCCGAGCGCCCGGCCATGGAAGTGCTCCGCCCCGACCCGGGCGAAACCCGTGTCGACCCCCAGTACGAGCTCGAGCGGAAGATCATCGAGATGCTGCTGCTCTACGGCCGGGAGTCAGAAGCCTTCGAAGACCTGGTTTTGAAGGAGAACGGGGAGGGCGAGCTCATCCTGGAGCCCGAGCAGGTAGAGGCCCGCGTCTTTGAAAAGATCTTCCTCGACCTGCAGGAAGACGAGATCGAACTGAGCCACGACCGCTTCCGCAGCATTTACTACCACCTGATCCAGAAGCTCAACACGGGTGAGGAGTTTACCGTACAGGAGCTCCTGGGCGAATTTGAACCCGAGGCCATGCGAGAAATATCCTCCATTTTGATGGACGAGGAACGCTACGTGCTGCACCAGTGGGAGCGCAGGGATATCTTCCCGAAAGAGAAGCGGCAGGGCCTTGCACAGCTGGTGAGCGAAACCATCCTATCGCTGAGGTGCTACCTGATCCAGAAGCGCATCGAGCAACTGAGGCTCAACACCGAGCAGCAGGCGGGCGAGACCCATGGTGAAGTACTGGAGGAAATAATGAACTACCTGCACCTGAACAAGCTGCTCAACAAGAAACTCAACCGCGTGCTTTCGTAACAGGCTGCATGGCCTGCCAGAAATAAAAAGCCCGGCACAGGGCCGGGCCATTCCGGGAACGGGTGGGTTCTATTTAGTAGAGTTCAAGGGCCTTGGCCTGCTGCAGCAGGTCGACCATATTGTCTACATTGAGCTTTTTCATCAGGCGCGCCTTGTAGGTGCTCACCGTCTTTTCGTTCAGGTTCAGCCCTTCGGCCACCTCTTTGTTGCGTTTGCCGTTGGCCAGCATTTTCAGCACCTCCACCTCGCGGGTCGAGAGCTTGCGGAAAAACCGACGGGGTTTCTGGGTGCCTTCGTCAAAGGCCAGGCGCTGGGCCAGTTCATTGGTGATGAACATGCCTCCGCGGCTCACTTTTTCGATGGCGTCTGACAGGGCAGACGGGTCAGCGCCCTTGGAAAGGTAGCCACTGGCCCCGGCACGGATGGTGCTAAGGGCATAGACGTCTTCAGACTGCCCGCTGTAGATCAGGACCTTGACATCCGGGTGGTCCTGTTTCATTTTTCTGAGGGTTGCAATACCATTGATCTCCGGGATATCCATCTCGAGGATGAGCACGTCGGGGGTCGCTTTAGCCAGTGACTGGAACAGGGCGGTTGTCGTCCCCACGGCCGCCATGACATTCATGTCATCCCGGTCTTCCAGCACTTTCCTGATACCAAGGCGGACAATGGGGTGGTTATCCGCAATAAGAACGTTGATCATTTGGGTTTGTTTTCAGGTATAGACATGCGTGTCCTTAAAAACTGACACGCAATGTAAGGTTTAATTAGTCAATTCTGAAGCAAAATTGTTAAAAAAAAACCACCCTGAAAAGCCCGGCCGGCCAGTATTCGGCCTATGGTACGGAATATTGGCTAAGAAGTTGATTTTAAGGAAGGGGGGATGTCACACACCGGGATTGGGACCATTTTATGTCGATTAACTGCATGCAGGCGGGCATAGATCTCGAATACCTCCCGCTGCCGGCCCTGAAAGTCATCGGCTTTTTTGCCCGCTTCGTCCATAGCCATGGCCCATTCCAGTTCCGGATAGCTGGCGCCGATCTGGTCTTCGTCGGTTCGGCTGTCGCCCCACAGGCCATCGGTGGGAGGGGCCTCTAGGATCTCCGTGTTGATGCCCAGGTGTTCCGAAAGGGCGTACACTTCTGTTTTGAGCAGGTCGGCAATAGGGCTGAGGTCGACCCCCCCGTCTCCGTATTTGGTGTAGAAGCCCACCCCGAAGTCTTCTACCTTGTTCCCCGTGCCGGCCACCAGGTAGCCCTGTACCCCCGCAAAATAGTAGAGGCAGGTCATCCGCAGCCGGGCCCGGGTGTTGGCCAGGGACAAAAGGCGGCGTTCTTCATGGTCTACCGGCGGAAGGGCCTCGATCAGGCTGTCAAAGACGGGCGTCAGGTTGACCCATTCGGACCTGACATTGGGGTATTGCTGTTTCAGCCAGAAAATGTGGTTGGCCGCCCGCGAGATCTGGGCCTTGCACTGGTGGATGGGCATTTCAAGGCACACCACCTCAAGCCCCGTGCGCGCGCACAGGGTAGAGGTCAGGGCTGAATCGATCCCGCCCGATACGCCGACCACAAACCCGTTCATCCCGGCCTGCCGGGCATAGTCTTTCAACCACCCCACGATATGTTCAATAACCCGATCTGTTTGCATCCTGTTCTGATTCAAATGGAAAACCACTAACTTTACCCTGTAAAAATAGTACCTGACCGCCTAATAATAAAACCTTGGGAAGAATACTTGGAAGCCTTTTGGCAGCCTGCCTGATCACATGCGCCACCGCCTGCCGCGAATCGGGCCCGGCCATTTCGGAAGCCGTGATCAACACGCCGGTAGAGCTGAAGGTGAGCCGGTTCGACCTGGCCTTCGACCGAATGGTGCCAGACTCCCTTCCCGGGCTGAAGGCCCGCTACCCGTACCTGTTCCCCGTTCAGTACCCCGACAGCATTTGGCTGGCCAAGCAGCGCGATACCCTGCAGCAGCACCTGCGGGCCGAAGTGCAGAAAACCTTCCCGGATTTCGCGCCCTATCAGGCGTCTTTGGAGCTGTTCTACAAACATGTCAAATATTATTTCCCCCAGGCGCGCATCCCCCGGGTGGTCACCCTGACCAACGATGTCGACACCGAGAACCGGATCATCCTGGCCGACAGCCTGCTGCTGATCGGGCTCGACAACTACCTCGGGGCCGGGCACGAATTTTACCGCGGCCTGAACCGGTATATTGCCGAAGGCCTCGAGCCGGCTTACCTGGTGAGCGATGTGGCCGGCGCCTTTGCGGGGAGCATGGTGCCATATCCCGGCGAGCGGAGCTTTGTGGCCCAGATGGTGTACTACGGCAAGATCCTGTACGTGAAAGACGTGCTGTTGCCCCTTGAGCCCGATTCGGTAAAGATCGGGTACACCGGTGAAGAACTGGCCTGGGCCCGGGCCAACGAAGGGCAGATCTGGCGCTACTTCATCGAGCGCGAGCTACTCTACAATACCGATCGGGAGCTCGGCCCCCGCTTTCTGGACCCGGCCCCCTTCAGCAAGTTTCAACTGCAGCTCGACAGCGAATCGCCCGGGCGCATCGGCCGGTATATGGGCTGGCAGATCGTGCGCTCCTACATGGAGAAAAGCGGGGCCAGCCTGAACGAGCTGCTGGCAAGGCCCGGGGAGGAGATCTTCCGGGAATCGAACTATAAACCCCCCAAGTAAACAATGCCTGAATTGCATACCTCAGAAATAACCCTGCGCGTGGCCCTTGATGAAAACCGGGTGCCCGAAAAACTCAGCTGGTCGGCCCAGGACGGCGGCATCGAAAACGAAGAGGCCAAGGCCATGCTGCTTTCTGTCTGGGACAGCCGCAACAAGGAATCGCTGCGAATCGACCTGTGGACCAAAGACATGCCGGTCGAAGAGATGAAGGTCTTCTTCCACCAGACCCTGCTGGGCATGTCAGAGACCTTCATGCGGGCCACCCAGGACGAAAAGATGACGGCCACCATGCGGGATTTCTGTGATTATTTTGCCGAGAAACTGGAACTGGGCGAAGGACGGTAACCCACCCCCCGCAGCCACCAAAACCAAAACCCATGCAAGAAGACAATCGCTTTCTGGTCAGGACCCTGGGAGACGCCTGGCGGCCTTCGCCCCTGAAGCTGAGCAGCGTGCCGGGAGACAACCGGTTCGATTTCGTGGAAGACACCGATCGCCTCCTGTTCGATACCACCTTTAAAAATTTCAGCAATGCCCTGGCCGACGGAGCGGAGCCCCTGACCCTTGAGCGCGCCGGCCCCCGCCGGAAGCTTTTCTTTGAATCGAAAAGCCTCTCGGCGGCCATCGTCACCTGCGGCGGCCTGTGCCCCGGGATCAACAACGTGATCAGGGGGCTGGTCATGGGGCTGTATTACTTCTACGGGGTCAAGCGCATTATTGGCATCCCTTACGGCTTTGAAGGGCTTACCCGCACTTGTCCTCACACCTACCACACCCTCGACCCCGACCGGGTGCGCAACATCCACCTGCAGGGGGGCACCATGCTGGGTTCTTCCCGGGGTGCACAGGATGTGGGGGAGATGGTCGATACCCTGGTCTCGCTGGGCATCGACATCCTTTTTACCATCGGGGGAGATGGCACGCTGAAGGGGGCTGAGGCCATCGGGCAGGAAATCGAGAAACGGGGGCTGCCCATCTCGGTGGTGGGCATGCCCAAGACCATCGATAACGACATTGACCTGATCGACAAATCCTTCGGATACGAGACGGCCTTCGACGTGGCCACCCCCATCATCCGCGACGCCCACAACGAGGCCATCGGGGCCTACAACGGCATTGCCATTGTAAAGCTGATGGGCCGCGACAGTGGGTTTATCGCCGCTTCGGCCTCCATGGCCATGCCCGAGGTGAACTTTTTGCTCGTCCCTGAAATGCCGTTCGCCCTCGAGGGGGAAAACGGCTTCCTGAAAGCCCTTGAGCGCCGCCTGACCGCCAAGCAGCACGCGCTGATCGTGGTGGCCGAGGGGGCCGGGCAGCATTTGTTCGAGGAGGGCTCGGGGGTGATTGACGCCTCCGGGAACGTCAAGCACAACGATATCGGCTTGTTGCTCAAAGACCGCATATCAGACTATTTCAAGGCGAAGCAAACCCCGGTTACGATCAAGTATATCGACCCCAGCTATATCATCCGCTCGGCCCCGGCCAATGCGAGCGACAGCATCTTCTGCAACCGCCTGGCTTATCAGGCCGTGCACGGGGCCATGGCGGGCAAGACCCGCTTTGTGGTGGGCCTGGTGCACAACCAGATGGTGTACCTCCCCATCCCGGCAGTGACCGGGAGGCGCAAGAAGATCGACCTGGAAGGCGAATTCTGGTTTGCCGCCCTGCAGAGTACCGGGCAGCCGTACCACCTGGGCTAGGACCCGTACAATTCCCGGTAATAGTCTTCGGCCATCCGGTGAGACGAAAAGGCCGGCACCACATCCTTCATGGCCTGGAAGACCATCCCGGCCCAGCGGTCGGGGTCGTCATAGTACATGGGGATCACCTCCGATTCCAGAATGCGGTAAAGGTTCCCCGCGTCGAAGTCGTCCTGCACCGAATGCGGCTGCATGGGGTCGGCCTCGGGCAGTACAAAGGCATTTTCGCCATGGCGGGCAAATTCAGGGATCCACCCGTCGTTGACCGTGAGGTTGAGCGAACCGTTCATGGCCGCCGTCATGCCGCTGGTCCCGGATGCTTCCCGCGTGATCCTCGGCGTATTCAGCCAGACATCTGAGCCCTCTTTCAGGATTTTGGACAACCCCATCTCATACCCGGTCAGGACCGCAAGTTTCGGGAAATCCCGGCTGGCGGCAACGAGCCGGTCAAAGATCTGGATGGCCCCGAAATCCATCGGGTAGGGTTTTCCTGCCCAAATGATCTGGATCGGCTGTCCCGGGCGCGACATCAGCCTGCGGAACCGTTCCAGGTCGCGCATCAGCAGGTCGGCCCGTTTGTAGGCTGCAAACCGCCGGGCCCAGACCACCGTGAGCACATCCGGGTCGAGTTTTCTCCCGGTTTGGTCCAGCACGGCCTGCAGCAGGTTTTCCTTCAGTTCCCGCTTGCGTTTGCGGAAGGCACGGGCATTTTCCTTGTCGAGGCTTTTCCGCAACCCGGCATCGGTCCAGAAGCCCGGGTGCTGGGCGTTGGTAATGGGCATGATCTTGCCTTCCAGGCCATAGGGCTTCCACATTTCACGGGCCACCCGGGCATGCAGTGCCGATACGGCGTTGGCCTTCTTCGCAAAGCGGAGGGCCGACACGGTGTAATTCAGGGTATCGCCGATGAGCTCGGCCTGCAATTCGGGTTGGGTCAGGGTTCGCCCGAAAAACCCGCGGTTGTTGAGGTGGTAGCCGTTGCGTTCCTCGTTCCCGCCTTTTTCAGGGGTGTGGGTGGTAAACACCATGCGCGAGGAAGGTACCCCCAGGTGCCTCAGGTAGTAAAAGGCCGGCAGGGCATGTCCTTCGTTCAGGTGGTAGATATCGGCCCCCCCGAGCGCCTGCACGATCTTGGCCCCGCCTACCCCCAGCACGATGCTCTGGGAGATGCGCGTTTCTTCATTGGCATCGTACAGCCGGTCGGTGATGGTTCGCGAGAGGTGGTCGTTCTCGGGCACATCGGTGCTGAGCAGGTACAGGGGCACGGTGCCGAACACCTCGGGCTTCAGCACATAGGCCCGTACCTTCACATTCGGGTTGTCGTTGATGGCCACGTTGACCTGCAGGCCCGTATCTTCCAGAAAGTCATATTTTTTCTCGATCCATTCGGCCCGCATGCTCCGGTCAGGGTTCCGACCCTGGTCATAGTACCCGTATTTCCAAAGCATCCCCACGCCGATCAGGTTCTGTTTCAGGTCATGGGCCGACTTCAGGTGCGAACCGGCCAAAAAGCCGAGGCCCCCTGAGAAGATCTTGAGGCCCTGGTCGATCCCGAATTCCATGCTGAAATAGGCAACGCGTGTCTTGAATTTGGGGTCTGGCTGGTAAGGGTGGTACCAACTGCGGTACCGGGAAGGGCTTTGCTGCATGTGTTTCGGCAAGTTTAAAATAAGAAAGGTCGAAAATACACATATTTCGCATTCCCCATAGCAGAGGCAGGTCAAACTTTCCATTCCTCCGACAAATGGCAGTACAGGGCCTTACAGGGCCTGGCCCTGTAAAGCCCTGTACGGAGAAACCAACCCTTACCCTGCCTGCCTGTTTCCCCGGCCCCGCTATTGTTCGATGGCCAGAAGGGGGGTGTGCGACCGCAGGGTCAGGATGCGGGTGAGCCTGCCCTCGGAAGGGGTCCCGACCCGGGCGTGGTTGCGGGGCAGGATGGCCAGCAGGTCAATCTCCTTTTCTTGGGCATAATCAAAAATGCCCTCGACCACATCGGGGTTTTCGATAAAGACGTGGTGGGAGTAGAAGTTCTCCAGGTAGTATTCCAGCAATTGCTCGTTGCGTTCCTCTCCCTCGGAATACCCGTAGACGCCCGGCTTGCTCTCGATGGTGAGCACCTGTACCCGGGCGTTGAAGCTGCGGGCCACGTCTAAAAGGGTGCCGAGCACCTTTGGGTCTTCGATTTCGTTCCTGCCCAGCACCAGGGCGATCTTCCGGATCTGGAAATCTTCGGGAGCCCCGGGGGGGATCACCAATACAGGGCAATGCGAGGCCAGCACGGTCTGGGAGGTGTGGGTCGTTCCTTCCGGGTCGTCAGAGCCGGAGGTGCCCATCAGGATCAGGTCGGTGCGCTCTTTCTGGCTGCAGGCCAGCAAGCCTTCTACCGAAGGGGGGGCGAAGGAGGTCCATGTAAGCCTGGCCCGGAATGACTTCGGCAGCCCGGAACGGATTCTGTCAAATTCCGCTTCCAGGAATTCCCGGTCTTCAACCGGTTGCATGAAGCAGATGTTGATGCGCTTCTGCGGACTGTTTCCGGCGAAATTGACGGCGTATTGCAGGGCCCGGCGCGACGGGGCAGAAAAATCAAAGGGTATCAGGATATTGGAGATGCGATCCATGGCTTCGGAAGATTGGTTTCTACGCGTAAATCTAAGGCTTGGTTCCGGCAAGATTTATGACAATCCTCACTTTTCTGCCCCATGCTGTGCCGCCGCGATTAACCCAGAAGGGGAACTTCCATGAGCAGTACCCGTGCGGGTTCCACAACCCGGAGGGCCAGCGACCCGGCCCCTTCGACCCCCAGCCCGTCGCGGCGGTGCAGCACTTCGCCTGCCACCTCCACCGAACCTTCGATCACAAAAATGTACAGCCCGTGGTTCGGGTCGCGAAGGGTATAGACCGGTTCCTGCCCGGCCTCGAAATCGCCCAGGTCGAACCAGGCATCCTGGTTGATCCACAGGCCCGGGTGCTTCCCGCGCGGGCCCAGCACCGTATGCCAGCGGTTCCAAAGGGCCTCCGGGTCGAGGCTGATCTGGTCGTACCGGGGCTCTGCATTCGACCGGTCAGGAATGATCCAGATCTGCAAAAAGGCCACTTCCTGGTCGGCATTCTTATTGTATTCGCTGTGGGCCACCCCGGTTCCGGCGCTCATCACCTGCACGTCCCCGGCCCTGATCACCGAGGTGTTCCCCATGCTGTCTTGGTGTTCCAGGTCGCCCCGGAGCGGAATGGAGATGATTTCCATGTTGCGGTGTGAGTGGGTGTCGAACCCCCTGCCCGGGGCCACCCGGTCGTCATTCAGCACCCGAAGGGCCCCGAAATGCATGCGTGCCGGGTCGTGGTAATGCCCGAAACTGAAGCTGTGGTAGCTTTCCAGCCAGCCGAAAGACGCGCGTCCGCGGGTATCGGCCCGGTGAAGTGTTTTTTTCATCTTTTTGGTCTTGATAGGGGGTTAGTCGTGGCATCCGTGGCCAGATTACACAGGTGTTATCCGGTCGTGGGCCGGGCAACCTGCCCCCGGGTGTAAACGGGGGGAATTTCGGTCCCGGTTTGGATGGGAAGTTTGCCGCAATGTTGGTTTTTAAAAAAATCCTGAAGGGAATGCGAGCTTTCCATGAGAATTTTGTGGTTTCCAGGGGTCGGGATGGAAGAAAAATTCGAACTTACCATCGTTTTTCATCACGATCTGAAATGGACAAAAGCGCTCAATACCACGAAAGAAGGAAATCAGTAGTACCCCGGGGGGTAGGAGTATTTAACCCGGCTACAGCCGTTTCTGCCAGCAATGCCGTCGTGCGCGATGCCAATGGCCGGGAACTGATCGACTTTGCCGGGGGCATTGGGGTGCAAAACTCGGGCCATTGCCCCGAACCGGTGGTAAAGGCCATATGCGAACAGGCCCGGAAACTGATCCATACCTGCTTCAATGTGGCCACCTACGATTTGTACATGGAGCTGGCCGAAGAGCTCATCTCCCTCTTCCCGCATGGGGAACACACCAAAGTGATGCTTACCACCACTGGTGCCGAATCTGTTGAAAACGCCGTAAAGATTGCCCGCCAGCATACCGGCAGAAGCGCCGTTGTGGCTTTTACCGACGGCTTCCACGGCCGCAGCATGATGGCCATGACCCTCACTTCCAAGGTCTCTTACAAACTGGGGTGTGGCCCCTTTGCCCCGGAAGTCTACCATTTGCAGTACCCGAATTATCAACGGTACAACGACGGCCTTGACAGGGAGCAGTTTGTAGGCAGGGAAATGCGCCGTTTGCGCGAAAGCCTGATCAACCGGGTCGATCCGAACCATGTGGCGGCAGTGATTGTGGAATTGGTACAGGGCGAAGGGGGATTCGTGGTGGCCCCCGTTGAATATGTGCGGGAATTGCGCAAACTATGCGACGAGTTTGGGATCGTATTGATCATTGACGAAGTGCAAACGGGGTTTGGGCGCACCGGCAAATGGGGCGCGTACCAGCACTATGGCATCACGCCCGACCTATCGGTCTGGGCAAAGTCGATGGGTGCCGGCATGCCGATCGGCTGCGTGATGGGCCGGGCCGCGATCATGGACAGTGCCCTGCCCGGAACCATCGGGGGCACCTATCTCGGCAACCCGGTCTGCGCCGCCGCGGCCCTGGCCAATATCCGGTACATGAAAGAAATCGGCATCAATTCCCTGGCCGAACGGGTGGGCGAAACCGTGCGAACAAGGTTTGAAGGCATGAAGTCACGGATTGGCGCAATCGGCGATGTGCGCGGCCTGGGGGCCATGATGGCTTTCTCGCTGGTGAAAAACAACCCGGAAAGGGAGCCCGATGCCGACCTGACCCGCAAACTGGTGCACGCCTGCCACGACCGGGGCCTGATCGTCATCAGCGCGGGGGTTCACGGCAACGTTATCCGCACGTTGAGCCCGCTTACCATTTCGGACGAGCACCTGCATCGCGGGTTGGATATCCTGGAGGAAGAACTGCTGCGGTTGACCGGTTCCTGAGCACTAGAGGGTCGTTTTCAGGGCCTTGTCAAAGTATGCCGTGATCAGGAAGACCAGCAGGGAAGCGGCAATGCCAAAGATGATGGGGTCGAGGCCCAGGGGGAGTGCGATCCCCGAAACCACCAGGATCACCGTAGTGGCCCCGCCGCAGACCATCGATAAAACGGCGGCCAGGGCAGAATGTTTCCGGTTGATCAGCAGCATCAGCACCGGAACAAATATTCCTGAAACCATGAAGGCGTAGGAATACAGCATGATTTCCAGCACCTGTCCCATCTGCAGCGCAATAAAGATGGCGATGCCCCCCACCAGCAGCGTAAATAAGCGGGAAGCGCCAATATGGTCGCCCAGCCTGCCGTGAAAGGGACGTATGATGTCGGTCATGAGGTTGCCCGAAGCGGCCATCAGGCAGCTGTCGGCCGTTGACATGATTGCTGAAAAGTAGGCCGACATGATCAGGCCCATAAACCCTACCGGCAGGATTTGCCTCAGGAACACGGGCAGGGCGATCTCGCTGTCGATGTCGGCTACCGTGCTGTAGCCCGCCCCGGCCAGGAGCCCCTGCTCCAGGGCCACACGGCCAAACAGCCCCAGCAGGGTTCCCAGAAATGCCATCACCGGCCACTCAAAAAGGCCTGCGATGAGCCAGGCCTTTTTGGCCGTCTTCTCATCCCTGCAGGCGTAAATCCGCTGGTACAGGGTCATCCCGATAAACCAGATGGGGACGATGGTGACCATCCAGTTAACCAGTTGCACCCATGAGATATTGGTCAGGCTGAAAAAACCGGCGGGCATATGGGCCGCAATCCCTTCCCACCCGCCCAGGTGGTGATAGCCAAACGGAATCCCAATCAGGACCAAACCTGCCATCAGGATGATCCATTGAACGGTATCTGTGTAGACAACGGCTTTCAGGCCCCCTGCCACCGTATAAACAATGGCTATGGTGCCTATCAGCAGCACCGCATCTGTCAGGGTGATGGCCGGGAACGTGGCCGAAGCCAGTTTCGCCCCGGCCAGCACCTGCGAACTGGTGAAGCCGACATACCCGATAAAGGAAATGATGCCGGCAAGAAGGGCAGGCCTTTTGTCATAATAGAATTCAAGTACCTGGGGAAAGCTCAGGAAATTGTGCGTTTTCCCATGCCGGTACACCCTGGGGATCAGCAGCACGGCACTCAGCCATGCGCCAACGATGCCCGTAAAAAGCATCCAGCTGCCTGATAGCCCCACCATAAAACCCAGGCCGCCCAGGCCGATCGAAAAGCCACCCCCCACATCGGTTGCCACCACAGACAGGCCGATATGGCCTGCAGACATTTCGCGCCTGCCCACATAGTAGTCTTCTTTCGACTGGTTTTTCCGGTAAAAGAAAAAGCCGATCCCGAGCATGGCAAACAGGTACAGGACAAAGATGGTTAGGTCTATCCAGTGAATTTCCATGGGGTCTGGTCAGGGGGTTTTCAGAAGGTGTGTAGCCTTAAAGGTATGATTTTAAATCATTACCTTGTCTGGAGCGTTGCACTTCATGCGGTCAACAATATTTTTAAACAGTCTTGTAAGAGTTCGCATTTAGGGCTAATATTATTCCATCTGGTAAACGGGCGCCTCCATGAGCAACCACAACATTCAGCCACTGCTTAAAAAGGACTACCTGAAGGCCGTGTCGGCCCGGGGGGTTTACATTTTTGACGAAAACGGAAAAAAGTATCTGGACGGCTCTTCGGGGCCTGTGGCCTGCTCGCTTGGGCATACCCACCCTGCCATGGTCGGGCCTCTCAGCAGGCAGCTTGGCAAGCTGCAGTACGTTTACAGGTCGCAGTTCGGCTCTGAAGAAGCCGAGCAGCTGGCCCGGAAACTGGCCGGGCTTTCCCCCGACCGGAAATACCACCACAGTTTTTTTGTGAACAGCGGCTCGGAGGCAACCGAAACTGCCCTGAAGATTGCGATTCAATACTGGCGCGAAAAAGGGAAACCCTCCAAAACCCGGTTTATTTCCAGGCAAAAGAGCTATCATGGCATTACCATGGGGTCCCTTGCCGTATCAGGGCATCAGATCAGGCGCCGGCAATTCGAAAAGGTGCTTTGGAACGGTCCTGACAATCTCAAAAAGGACCTGGAAGAAGATCCGCTCGTGCAGCACCTCGACGAACTGGAAGCGGTCATCCACAAAACCGGGGCCGGGAACATCGCCGGCTTGCTGCTTGAGCCGGTAATCGGGGCTGCCGGCACGGCCCTGGTACCGCCCCCCGGCTATTACCAGGCCATGAAGGAAATCTGCCGGAAGCATGACATACTTTTCATGGCGGATGAAGTGATGACCGGCCTGGGCAGAACCGGCAGCTATTTCGGGCTCGATCACTGGGATACCCATGCCGATATCGCCACCATTGGCAAAAGCCTCGGGGCCGGATATGCCCCGATAGCGGCGACCCTGATGACAGAGGAAGTATTATCGCCCATACGCGAGGGAAGCGGCCTGATCATGAGCGGACATACCTATAGCGGGCATCCCCTTTCCTGCGCCATCGCCCTGCAGGTGCTGACCATCATCGAACAGGATGGCCTGCTACACAATGTAAGGCAGATGAGCGATCTGCTTTTGCAGGGGCTCGCCTCGATCAGGGATAAATTCGCATTTGTTCAGACGGTAAGGGGAAAGGGCCTTTTGCTGGGCATGGAGCTTGATCCGGCCTTTTCCGGGTTGCAGGGCCGCATCATTGACCAGTGTTTTGAAAACGGCCTGCTGGTGTATCCGTCTGTGGGCGGCAAAACGGGCACAGATGAAAACGGGCTGCTGATCTCCCCGCCTTACATTATTACGAGATCAGAAACGGAAGAATTACTGGAACTCCTCGACACATCAATCGGCCAGGTGGCCCAATCGCTCTGACATGGACAGTTTTAACAAGGTGGTGGATTACCAGGTCATCGAACCGTTGTTTTTTGACGGGATGACCCTGCTCTTCGGGGGGTTCGGGGGCGTTGGCACGCCCCCCACCCTGGTCGATTGCCTGATCGGGTCGGGGGTAAAGGACGTCCATTTGATCGGGAACGATGCCGGGTTTCCCTGGATCGGGATCGGCAAATTCGTGGTTTTGAAACGGGCGGCGTCTCTGGTGGCTTCGCATATCGGCTCGAACCCGGTGGCCGGGCAACTCATGACCGATGGGGAACTGCGGGTCGAATTTTCGCCCCAGGGGATCCTGAACGAACGGATTCGGTCAGGAGGGGTGGGCCTCAGCGGGTTTCTGACCGAAATCGGGAAAGGCACCATGCTGGCGGCCAACAAGCCCGTCGTAACCATAGAAGGCCGCGAATACCTGTATGAATCACCCCTGACCGGAGATGTCGGCATCGTCTACGCCAAGAAGGCCGATACTTACGGGAACCTGGTGTTTGACAAAACCGCCCGCAACAACAATCCGCTTATTGCCATGGCAGCCAGGACTGCGGTTGCAGAGGTGGAGGAAATTGTGGAAATGGGCGCACTCGATCCGGAAGAGATCATTGTGCCCGGGTCGTTTATCGACTATGTAGTTCCTTCAAAGGGCATCAACTGGAAATGGATATGGGAGACCCAAGGCAAATAATTGCAAAAAGAGCCGCCCGGGAAGTGGTGACCGGCATGACCGTTAACCTGGGGATCGGCATTCCGTCCCTGATTCCCGACTTCCTCGACGAGTCGACAAGGGTTATTTTTCACACCGAGAACGGCCTGCTGGGCTTTGGCCCGACCCCAGCCGCAAACCCTGACTGGGCACTGTGCAATGCAGCCGGGTATCCGGTCAGTGTCGTGAAGGGGGCAAGCTATTTTGACAGCACCGTCTCTTTTGGGATGATACGGAGCGGGCGGATAGACCTGGCAGTGCTGGGCTCCCTGCAGGTGAGCTGCGAAGGAGACCTGGCCAACTGGATCGTGCCGGGCAAACGCGTGCCGGGGGTGGGCGGGGCCATGGAGCTGGCCTTTGGCGCCAAAAGGCTGATCGCCCTGATGCAGCACTGCGAAAAGGACGGCAAGCCAAAAATCGTACGGAAGTGCACGCTCCCGCTGACGGCAACCGGTTGCGTCAAGCGGGTGATTACCGAAATGGCTGTCTTTGATATTGATAAAGGCGGGCTTACCCTGATGGAGGTGATGCCCGGCTATACGGTTTCCGACATTCGCACCCATACCGAAGCCGATTTCGGCATCTCCGAAAAACTAAACACGGAAAGCCATGACTGACTGGCAGAAGGCAGAGGCCTACATCAACCGGCACAAAGACGAAGCGTTTGCACTCCTGGCCGAAATGGTAAGGCACCAGAGCATCCAACGGCATGAGGCAGGGGTACAGGCGGTGGTGGTGGAAAAACTGAAAGAGCTCGGCCTGGAAGTCGATGTATGGGAGCTGGATGTCAACACCCTGAAAAAAAGCCCCTACTTCGTCTCGGCCCGGGACGATTTCGCGAACAGCCCGAACGTGGTAGGCGTGCTCAAAGGGCAGGGGGGCGGAAGATCCCTGATCCTGAACGGACATATCGATGTGGTTCCGGAAGGGGATGTCACCAAATGGAAGCACCATCCCTTCTCGGGGAAAATTGAAAATGGCCGCATGTACGGGCGGGGCACTACCGACATGAAAGGCGGGAATGTTTCCCTCCTCCTGGCGATGGAAGCCATCATAAAGTCAGGGATCGAGCTGAAAGGGGATGTGATTTTTCAGTCGGTCATCGAGGAAGAATCGGGAGGCGCAGGCACCCTTGCCACCGTCTTGCGCGGCTATACGGCCGATGCGGCGATCATCCCGGAGCCTACCAACCTCAGGCTGTTCGTCAAGCAGCAGGGTTCGTTGTGGTTCAGGGTATTGGTCGAGGGGGTCTCGGCCCACGGGGGAACCCGCTACGAAGGGACTTCGGCCCTCGAAAAGGCCTGGGTGGTCCATCAGAGGATCCTGGACCTGGAAGGCGAGAGGAATGCCCGCGTGAAAGACCCCCTGTACGAAAACCTGCCCATACCCCTCCCCATAAACGTCGGCACCATAAACGGGGGCACCTGGCCCTCGTCGGTGCCTGACCTGGTGACCCTCGAAGGCCGGATCGGCGTGGGCCCTGAGGAGTCTGTTGAGGCGGCCAAACAGGAACTGCGCGATTGCATCAGCGGGCTTCCAGCCGTCGATGCGTGGTTCGAAAGCCATCCGGCCAGACTGGAATTCTTCGGGGCGCAGTGGCTGCCGAACAGCGTGGCTGCATCGCACCCGATTGCCAGGGCGGTCGCAGCGAACTATCATGAGCTGTTTGGAAGCGAGGCCCGCATCGAAGCCTCGCCCTGGGGAACAGATGCCGGCATTCTGGGTACGGTCGGGGGAATACCGGCCATTGTGATCGGCCCCGGTGAGACGCGGGTGGCCCATTACCCCGACGAGTTCATTGAGCTGGAGGAGGTGGTGAAGGCCGCCAAATTATTTGCACTGACCATCCTTGAATGGTGTGGAACCGCCTGAAATGATTCCAGTCTACACCCAGATAAACCAACCCGATTTGCACCTGCTGGTCTGCCATGACCGCTATAACCGGCGCATCCGGGTCGATGAGCTGGAAGGCAACCTGCAGGCCGGGCTGTCGTATTTGTCATCACAAACCCCCGCCTGGGCCGAAAAAGTGATCGTGAAGGCCCGCCCCGAACAGGTCGGGTACCTGGCAGCGCAGGGGTGGGTACAGGAGGCGGAGATCCCGTGTTATTTCAATGGCGGCCCCATGTACTTCATGGTGGATTATCCGTTGGCAGATCGTTCCTGCTCTGACCAGACGGAAGAGGAGCGCAACATCGTGCAAACGATCCTCGGGCTGAAAAGGAACCCGGTCAGGCCGGTTGGGCAAAATATTAAGCGTTCGACGGCACGCGACGCGGAAAGGCTGGCAAGCCTTTACGATGCGGTTTTCGCGATTTACCCGACCCCCCTGGGCGATCCTTCCTATATCCGGAAAACCATGGGGCAGGGAACGGTCTATGTGCACGTAGAGGAGGAGGGCAAAATTCTGAGCGCCGCCTCGGCAGAGGTGAACCGCAAATTTGCCAATGCCGAGCTGACCGACTGCGCCACCCTCGACAGCGAGCAGGGCAAGGGCTATATGGCCCTGCTGCTCGCGCGCCTCGAGGAGATACTCATGCCTGAGGCCATTGCTTGTTTGTACACAATCTGCCGGGCCCAGTCTTTCGGGATGAACAAGGTTTTTTACAATCTGGGGTACGATTTCGGCGGCTGTCTGGTCAATAATTGCAATATTTATACAGGGCTGGAAAATATGAACGTCTGGCATAAAAGGATCAATTAAATGGACAGGCCCGGAAAAGTTTTGATCGTGTGGCTCCTGGCAGGCAGCGGCGTGTTGTTCGGCCAGCGGGTCCCTGTTTTGCCGCAGATACAGTTGCCGCACGATTACTATTTCAGGGAGCTGTACCTGCCGCAGCTCATGAGCGGCCCCTCCTCGCCCGACTGGTCGCCCGATGGGCGCGAACTTGTTTTTTCGATGGGGGGAAGCCTCTGGCGTCAGGAAATCGGCAGCCATACCGCCAGGCAACTCACCGATGGGGACGGGTACGACTACCAGCCCGACTGGTCGCCTGATGGCCGGGGAATCCTGTTTGTGCGCTATACCGGAAGCGCCACCGAACTGATGCTGCTCGAAGTCGCCTCGGGAGAAGTCACGCCCCTGACCGCGAACGGGGCGGTAAACCTGGAGCCGAAATGGTCGCCCGATGGCAGCGCGATCGCTTTCGTATCGACCCTGGGAACGGGGCATTTCCTGCTTCACAAGGCGTCCGTTGAAAATGGAAGGCTCCGGGGCCTTGTAACGCTGACCCCCGACAGGGCCAGCGCCGTGAAGCGTTATTATTACAGCGAATACGACCATGCCATCAACCCCGCCTGGTCGCCAGACGGTCGAATGATCCTTTTCGTGTCGAACCGGGAGGTGGCCCATGGCACGGGCAATATCGTCTCTCTTTCGGTCGACAGTCCGGAGGATTTCACCACCCTCCACCGGGAAGAAACCGCCTGGAAAACGACCCCGGAGCTTTCCCCGGACGGCAGCCGGATGGTCTATAGCAGCTACCTGGGGCGCAACTGGCAACAACTCTACATTATGCCGGCAGCAGGAGGGTATCCGATTCAGATCACCTACGGGGACTACGACAACTGGGCCCCCCGCTGGTCACCCGACGGCAGGCACATTGCCTATATCTCCAACCGGACCGGAAACACATCCTTATGGATCATGGACAGCTACTTTGGCAAGGAGACCGGGGTGGTTGCCGACGATCTTCGGTACCTGAAGCCAAGGAAGGAGGTGGTCCTGAAAACAGTGGATGCCTCGGGCAACCCCGTCCCTGCGCGGGTAAGCGTCCTGGATGGGCACGGGAAATTCCATGCGCCCCGCCATGCCTGGATCCATGGCGACGATTCCCGTTATCCGGGCAGCCAGACCTTCGAGACGCATTATTTTCACTCAAAGGGACTGGCGCGTGTGGCGGTTCCGGCCGAAGGCCAGCTGATGGTCACCGCCCGGAAGGGGCCTGATTTCAAGAGCGCAACAGGCCGATACACCAACAATGAGTCGCTTCCGGATACGATCACCCTTGCCCTGGACCCCTGGAAAATCCCCGAATCGTTCGGAAAATGGTGGTCTGGTGACCTGCACGTGCACATGAACTACACGGGCAGCTATCGCAACACCCCTGAAATTCTCAGGGAGCAGGCCCGGGCCGAAAACCTGGACTTTGTATATAACCTGATTGTGAACAAAGAACAGCGCATCCCCGATATTGATTACTATACCCCTCCCGATGGCGCCAAAGTGGAAGGCGACATCATGCTCCTGCAGGGGCAGGAATACCACTCCAGCTTCTGGGGGCACCTGGGCCTGCTCAACCTGACCGAACACTACCTGATGCCCGATTACGTGGGGTACCCGTATACGGCCCTGGCCAGCATTTTTCCGCATAACAGCCGGGTTGCCGATGCGGTGCACGCCCAAAAGGGCCTGGTCGGCTATGTACATCCCTTCTACGACTTTGAGCTTTTTCCCAGGCAGTCCGAAAAACTGATCAACTCCCTTCCGGTAGATGCCGCCCTGGGCAACGTCGACTATTACGAGGTGGTTGGGTTCTCCCACCACAAGGCATCGGCTGAAGTTTGGCATATGCTCCTGAATTGCGGCATCAGGATACCTGCAGGGGCCGGCACCGATGCCATGGCCAATTACGCGAGCCTGAGGGGCCCGGTTGGGCTGAACCGGGTATATGTCGAGGCCCGGGGCGAATTCACCAGCGACCAGGTCATCAGGCAGATCAAAGAAGGGCGGAGTTTTGTGACCAACGGGGCCCTGCTGGGGCTGAAGGTAAACGGGGCAGGCCCCGGCGATACCCTCGAGATCGGCGGCCGAAAGGCCACCCTTGCCTTCCGGGCCTTCATGCGCAGCCCGGTGCCGGTCGACCACCTTGAAGTGCTTTGGAACGGGAAGGCGATCCGGGAATACACCTTCCGGGACGATCGGCATTCGGCAGATTTCGACGGAACAATCGAGGTACAGGGGCCCGGCTGGCTGTTGTTGCGGGCCTGGAATGACGAGGCCCATCCCGACCTTCCCGACTACTACCCCTATGCCACGACCAGCCCGATTTATGTGACCTCGGCAGGTGCCGAACCCAGGTCGCAGTCAGCGGCGGCATTCTTCCTGGAATGGCTCGGTCGCATCGAAAAGGCCGCCATGAACCATGAGGCGTACCGAACCGAAGCAGAGAAGCAGGAGATTTTGGAAGATCTGGCCACGGCCCGCAAATTCTATGAAAACTGCCTGAACCACCCGACCCTTGACTGAATGCCCTTAACCCCAGCAGCAATGAAATTTTCCACGATCAGGAGGTTCTTAATACTCGCCGCAATATGTGTGTCGCACGCCCTGCCCGCACAGCATGCCCTGAACCTCCTCAGGGAGGAAGTGAAAATACCCCTGCGCGATGGCACCAACCTGGGGGCTATTGTCTATCGCCCGGCCCAGGCCGGGAAGTACCCCACCCTTGTCTATCGCACCCCCTACGGCATCGACGACTACGATGCCTATGCCCAGATACCGATCAAAGCAGCCAGACGGGGGTACATGGTTTTTCTGGTCGATGTGAGGGGAAGGTTGCGAAGCGAAGGCGATTTTGAGGCCTACCGGCATGAAAAGGAAGACGGATATGACGTGATCGAATGGGCGGCCGGTCACCCTCAGTCGAACGGCAGGGTTGGTACGTACGGGGGGTCCTATCCGGGGATCGTGCAATGGCTGGCCATGTCGCAGGCCCCTCCCCACCTGATGGCCGCCGCACCTGAGATGACCCCGGTAGGCAGCCACCATTTCATGTACTATGGCGGAGCCTTTTCGCACCAGTGGATCGACTGGTTTGTGCCTTACATCCTCCCCGACAAAAGGAAACGCGCCAACGACCCCACAGGAGCCTGGGATGATGATATCGCCACGGAAATATGGCAGGCATCCGATCGCAGGCCCTGGTATGATTACCGTCCGATGGCCGACATGCCCTTGCTGAAAAAATATGCCCCGGAGTACTATGAGTGGCTTTCCCACCCCGACCTGGGGCCCTGGTGGGATTTTCTGAACGTGGAGCAGGACTTCCATAAATTCAGCAACCCGGCCTTTTTGTTGAGTGGGTGGTACGATGCCGCTTACGGCCCTGAAGGCGCCACCAGGGGGTTCAGGAAAATGAAGGAAGAGGCTGCCACAGCCCAGGCCCGGGAACATACAAAACTGGTGCTGGGCCCCTGGAACCACACCTCGCTGAATAGCCGGAAAACCCGGTTTGGGGAGGTGGATTTTGGCACCAATGCCGGGCTCGATTACGACCAGGAGCTCCTGGACTGGTTTGATGAAATCCTGAAGGGGGAGGCCCGAAAGAGCGGGCTGCCTCCGGTGAGCATCTTCGTGATGGGCGAAAACCGGTGGCGGGCCGAAAGCGAATGGCCGCTTGGGCGGGCCGTGCCCACCTCTTTCTACCTGCACAGCCCCGGCGAACCCGACAGGCAAAGCAGTGGTGCCCTCTTGGCAGCCCTGCCGGGCAACGAAGCCCCCGATGACTACGTGTTCGATCCGAACTTCCCGGTTTGGGACAAATCGTATGAGAAATCGTACCCCTATGACCAGCGGGCCACGGAGTCGCGCAAGGACGTTCTGGTCTTTACCTCTCCAGTGCTCGGGCAACCCCTGGAAGTAACAGGGGAGATCGTGCTCGAACTCTATGTCAGTTCAACGGCCAGGGACACCGATTTTTCCTTCACCCTGTGCGATGTTTACCCAGACGGCACCTCCATGAACCTGCATGGCCTCGATGCGGGTTACCTGAGGATGCGGTACCGCAATGGCCCGCAGCGGCAGGAATTGATGGAGCCCGGAGAGGTGTACAAGATCACGATCAGGCAGGTCTACACCTCAAACCTCTTTAAGGAAGGCCACAGGATCCGGTTGAATATCACCAGCAGCATGGCGCCCCACTATGACCCCAACCCCAACACCGGCAACGAAATCGCCACAGAAGCAACACTCATCCCGGCCAGGAATACGGTCTACCACGACCAGTTGCGGCCATCGCGGGTAATTTTGCCGGTGGTGCCGCGATAGGGCCATGGCCGCTCACCGGGGCGCCGATTGCAAGGCTTTCGCCCCGGCAGAAATGGGGCAGGGTGCAGGCCATCTGGCTTGAAATTGCCCATAATGGGAATTGGCCGGAAGCGGACTTCCTTTTTACAGTACAGGCATCGCGTAAGGTGCCTGTCGCGAAACCCACTAAGAAAACACGCATGGAAACACAGCAGACCTATCCGGAGGGGGCCGTTTTGTTCGTTTGGAACGCCGAGAGCGGCTGGGGGCAGGCCCTGGCCGATTCGCTCCGAAAACTGTTGCAGCCCGAATCCCAGTCGTGCAGCCTCTGCAGGATAACCTACGGGGTGGTGGGGCCCAGGGCCGCCTGGAAACGTTTCCTGAAGCATTGGGGCCGCCCGGCATATTTTGTGCATCGGGATGAATTCAGGCAGATGGATGCCCAGGGCAGGTGGAACGAGCTTCCCCTGCCGGCCGTGCTGGAGTGGCGCTCGGGGAGCTGGGCCCCGGTTGTCGGGGCCGAAACCCTGTCGGGCATGGAAAGCCTCGACCAGCTGACGGAATTGCTCCGGAAGCTGCCCCGGCCCTGAAACCTGAAGAAAATTCAGCGGAGTGCCAGGCAGATGCAGCCGGTAGGCGTATCTTGGTTGACGGGGGAGGGGGGGCATGCCCCCGGGGTGCAGGGCCGTGACGCTAGCCCTGTGAAGCCCGAAAGGCGGCGTTGATGCTGCCGATGTACTCCAGCAAAGCTTCCTTTCCCTCGCCCGAGGCTGAGGAGGTCACAAAACAGGGCGGGGTTTCTTCCCACCCGGCTTCCTTCATCCCTTCGAGATAGGCCTGGGTGTTCCGCTCCAGCGCGCCCGGCTTGAGCTTGTCTGCCTTGGTGAAGACGATGGAGAAAGGGATCTCATTCCCGGTAAGCCACTCCATGAAGGCCAGGTCGATGGGTTGGGGGGCGTGCCGCACATCGACCAGCACAAAGGCCGACAGCAATTGGCGGCGTTCCCTGAAATACCGTTCGATCAGCTTCTGGAAGGCGGCCTTGTCCTTTTTCGAGGCCCGGGCATACCCGTACCCCGGCAGGTCTACCAGGTACCAGTCCCCGTTGATCACAAAGTGGTTGATCAGCTGGGTCTTACCGGGCCGGCCTGAGGTTTTGGCCAGGTGCCGCTGGCCCGTGAGCATGTTGATCAGGGAAGACTTGCCGACGTTGGAGCGGCCGATGAAGGCATACTCGGGGAGGGGTTCCTGCGGGCAGCGCGAAACGTCGGTATTGCTGGTGAGGAATGTAGCGGTTCGCACCTTCATGGTCGGGTATTTCGGGTTGGGCAGGCCTGAGCCCCGGGGCCGCCCGCTGACTAGAACTGCCGCTTCTGCAGCCAGGCCTCCAGAATGCGGTTGAAGTCTTGGGGGTGTTCCATCATGGGGGCATGCCCGCATTTGGGGATCCAGAACAGTTCCGAATCGGGCAACAGGTTATGGAATTCCTCGGCCACATTGGGCGGGGTTACCGTATCGTTTTCGCCCCAGATGATGCAGGTGGGCGTTGTCATCTTCGGAAGGTCTTTCGACATGTTGTGGCGGATGGCGCTCTTGGCGATAGCCAGCGTTTTTACCAGCTTCATCCGGTCATTCACGGTGGCGAAGACCTCGTCGACAATCTCCTTGGTTGCCACCTCAGGGTCGTAAAAGACGTCCTGGGCTTTTTTCTTGATGAACTCGTAGTCTCCCCGTTTCGGGTAGCCGTCGCCCATGGCACTTTCGTACAGGCCCGAACTGCCGGTGATCACCAGGGCCCTGACCATTGCCGGGTACATTTTGGTGTGCAGCAGGCCGATGTGCCCGCCCAGGGAATTCCCGAGCAAGATCACGCTGCTGAGTTCCTTGTATTCGATGAATTGCTCCAGAAAACGCGCAAAATTCCGCACGTTGGTCTTGATCAGCGGCATGTCGTAGATGGGGAGCTCCGGGATCAGGACCTTATACCCCTTGCCGGGGAAGTAGTCGGTGACCCCCTGGAAATTGCTCAGCCCCCCCATCAGGCCGTGCAAAATGATCATGGGAGTGCCTTCCCCTTTCTCGATATACCGGTACTTGCCGTCCCTGATGATCTGGTCTTCCATGCTGAGCTGCTGCTGCTGTCAGTTGGCAAATATAGACATTTCCACCTAATACCAAACCCGGGGGAATGGGCCGTTCCGGGCAGGGGCAGGGCCTCTTTCCTGCAGCGGCCTGCCACTTAGCCGAAGCCCTGAAAACGGCGTTTTTGCATTCAAACGGGTTAAAATGGGCCAAACTTTTCAACAAAGTGGTAAATTGTGGTAATATGTGGTAATAATTTATATATATTTGGGTTTTATTAACAAAATCAACCGACTTTTCCGTGGTCAGCTTCATTGGGACATATGATTGTAAAGCCGATGCCAAAGGCCGCATCATGATCCCTGTGACCCTGAAAAACCAGATGGTGCCCATTCTCAATGAGGGCTTTGTCATCAAGCGGTCAGTCTTCCAGCCCTGCCTGGAGCTTTACCCCATGTCTGAGTGGAACCAGCTCATGCAGCGGATGAACCGCAAGAACCGGTTCAAGAAAAAGAACAATGATTTCATACGCCGGTTTACCGCGGGGGTGAAGCCTGTGGAGATCGACGCTACCGGCCGCCTGCTCATCCCCAAAAACCTGATGTCAGTGGCCGGCATAGACAAAGAAGTGGTGCTCAGCTCTGCCATCAATATTGTTGAGATCTGGGACAAGGATAACTACGAGCGGGTGCTTGAGGAAACGGCTGCCGATTTTGCCGACCTGGCCGAGGAAGTGATGGGGGATGACGGAGATGAGTTATCATAATCCCGTGCTGTTGGGGGCCGCCGTGGATGGGCTGGCCCTGCGTGCAGACGGGGTTTACGTGGATGCCACCTTCGGCGGGGGCGGACACAGCCGGGAGATCCTGGCCAGGCTGGGGCCCCGGGGCAGATTGATCGCTTTTGACCAGGACGCAGATGCCCTGGCCAACCAGCCGGAAGACGATCGCTTCACGCTGATCGGGGAGAACTTCCGGTATATGAGACAGTATTTGAAGTTCTATGGCATTCTGAAGGTTGACGGGATCCTGGCAGATTTCGGGGTTTCTTCCCATCAGTTCGACCGGGCCGAGCGCGGCTTTTCCACCCGATTCGAAGGGGAGCTCGACATGCGCATGGACCGGCGGGCCTCTCTGACGGCCCGGGAAGTGGTCAACACCTACTCTTTTGAACAGTTGAGGGGGATCTTCAGCCGCTACGGGGAGCTGCGCAAGGCAGGCCCCATGGCCGGGGCCGTCGTGCGGGAGCGCGACCGCCTCAAGATCGAGACCACGGCCCAGCTCAAGGAGGTGGTGCAGCCCCTGCTGCAGAAAGGGCGTGAGTTCAAGGAACTGGCCCAGCTCTACCAGGCCATCCGCATGGAGGTCAACCAGGAGCTGGCGGCCCTGGAGGAATTCCTGTTGCAGACCCCCGACCTGGTCCGCCCCGGGGGGCGGCTCAGCCTGATCAGCTACCATTCCCTCGAAGACCGCCTGGTCAAGCGCTTCATCCGCACCGGCAAGTTCGAGGGGGAAGCCGAGAAGGATTTTTACGGCAATCCGCTGGCGCCCTTCCGCAAGGTCGGGAGCCTGATCGTACCCGACGCCGGGGAGATCGCAGTCAACCCCAGGGCCAGAAGTGCCAAACTCCGCGTGGCGGAGCGCACCGAACAGACAAAACAACACGACCGAAAATGAGAAAAGGACTGGTATCTATTCTGAAGGGCAAATTCCTGGTGAGCGGCGACGCCCCCAAGAACTGGCTCTTCATCGTATTTGCCTCCTGCCTGGCGACCATCATGATCGCCAGTTCGCATGCGGCCGACCGCAAGGTGCACCAGATTGCCGCCCTCAGCGAGGAGGTACAGGAGCTCCGGAGCGAATTTGTGGAAACCCGCTCCCGCGCCCAGCGCCTCAAGCTCGAATCGACCATCAGGGCCGGCGTCGAGGCGGCAGGCCTGGGCCCCGCAGAAACCCCGCCCCGCAAAATCATCATTCAGGCAGCCCCATAGCCATGGCAACGACCCCCAAACATATCATGATAAGACTGTACCTGGTTGCCGGGGCCCTTTTCCTGTTTGCGGGGGCTGTGGTCTTCAAGCTGATCGATATACAGACGGTCGATGGGGACAAGTACCGGGAGCTGGCCATGGAGCGGACCGAAAAAATGTTCACCATTGCCCCGAACCGGGGCAACCTCTATTCGGAAGACGGCAGCCTGCTGGCCACCTCGGTCACCAAGTACACCATCCGCTTCGACGCGGTGACCGTCTCGGCCGCCGATTTCGAGGCTGAGGTTGGCGCCCTCTCGCGTTCCCTGGCCGAGCTGCTGGGCAAGCCGGCCGGGCATTACGAACAGCTGCTGCGCAAGGCCAGGGGCAACCGCAACCGGTACACCCTGATCGCCCGGAACCTCGACTATTCCGAATACATGGCGATTAAGGGCTTTCCGCTCTTCCGCAAGGGGCCCTATAAGGGGGGCATGATCATCGAACAGCAGACGGTGCGCGAACACCCCCTGGGGAAGATCGCAGAGCGCAGCGTGGGCTACGAGCGCTTCGACGAGAACGGCTACGCCACCCGCGTGGGCCTCGAGGGGGCTTTCAGCAGTTACCTCCGCGGGGTGGAGGGCAAGCGGCTCAAGCAGAAAATCGCCAAGGGGCAATGGAAGCCCATCGGCCTCGACAACATCATCGAGCCCAAAGACGGGTATGACGTGATCTCCACCATTGACATCAATATACAGGATATCGCCCACCATGCCCTGCTCCGCCAGCTCGAACACTACAAGGCCGAGCACGGGTGCGTGATCGTCATGGAAACGCGTACCGGCGAGATCAAGGCGATCAGCAACCTGGGCCGCACGGCCGACGGCGGCTACTACGAGCGACTGAACTACGCCATCGGGGAATCGCACGAACCGGGTTCAACCTTCAAGCTGATGTCGCTGGTGGCCGCCCTCGAAGATGGCCTTGTCGATACTTCCACGGTCATCGATACCGAAAAGGGGTACTGGCGCATCTACGACCGGGTGGTGCGCGACTCCAAACACGGCGGGTACGGAAAGATCACCGTGGGCGAGGCCTTCGAGGTTTCATCCAACACCGCCTTTGCCAAGATCATCCACAACGGGTACAAGGAACAACCGCAGCGTTACGTGAACCGCCTCATGGAAATGGGGCTCGACCGCAAGCTGGACCTGCCCATCAAAGGGGAGGGCGACCCCGTTATCCGCAGCCCTGGAGACAAGGGCTGGTCGGGAATTTCCCTGGCCTGGATGTCGCACGGGTACGAAGTATCCCTGACCCCCCTGCAGACCCTCGCCTTTTACAACGCCATCGCCAACGACGGGGAGCTGCTGCGCCCCAGGCTGATAAGGGAAGTGCGCGAATGGGACCGCACTGTGGCCCGTTTCGACAAGGAAGTGCTCAACCCTTCGATCTGCTCCAAAGAAACCGTGGGCAAGGTACAGCAGCTGATGCGCAACGTGGTCGAGAAGAAGCACGGCACGGGCCACCGCCTCGAATCCCCCTATCTGGCCATGGCTGGCAAGACCGGCACCGCCCAGAAAAACTACGCTGTGAAAGACCCTGCAAAACTGGCGTACATCTCCACCTTTGCCGGGTACTTCCCGGCCGATAACCCGGAGTATTCGTGCATCGTGATCATCCATGAGCCCGATAAGAGCGTGGGGTATTACGGCGCCGACGTTTCAGGCCCGGTCTTCAAGGCGATCGCCCAGAAGATCATCGCCAACCGGCCGGTCGAGGAACACCTGGCCGGCATCAACATAGACCTTGACCCCCTTGAAAAGGCCTATGAAACCTATTACGAAACAGCCCGCAAGGCCCCTGAAACCCTGCCCGACCTGAGGGGCATGAGCGGCATGGACGCGGTTTCGATCCTCGAGAACCTCGGGGTGGAAGTCGAGGTGCGGGGCAACGGCAAGGTGCGCCGCCAGTCCGTATCGAAAGGAACCCGCCTGAAGGAAGTCAAACGCATCGTACTGGAACTCTCATGAAGTGGCTCAAAGACTTGTTGTACGGGGTATCCCTGAAGGCCGTCAGCGGCAGTACCACGGTCGAGATCGGGGCCATTTGCTTCGATTCGCGGGGGGTAGGGCCCTCCGATGCCTTTGTGGCGGTGCGGGGTACAGCCACCGACGGGCATGCCTATATTGAAGCGGCCGTAAAGGCGGGTGCCCGGGCCGTGATCTGCGAGGAGCTGCCGGAACAGTTGGCCGACGGGGTTACCTATGCTGAGGTGCCCGACAGTCAACAGGCCCTGGCCGTGATGGCCTCCAACTACTACAACAATCCTTCGGCCAACCTGAAGCTGGTGGGCGTAACCGGCACCAACGGCAAAACCACGGTGAGCACCCTCCTGTACCAGCTCTTCAAAAAAGCGGGCTACAAAGTGGGCCTGATCTCGACCATCCGCATCCTGGTAGACGAGGCCGAATACGGCACCAGGCACACCACCCCAGATGCCCTGACCATCAACAAATACCTGGCCGAGATGAATGTGGCCGGGGTCGAGTACTGCTTCATGGAAGTGAGCTCCCACGGCCTGGCACAGCAGCGCACCGCAGGCCTCCGGTTCGAGGGGGCGGTCTTCACCAACCTGACCCACGACCACCTCGATTACCACAAAGACTTCGCCGATTACCGCAATGCCAAAAAGCTCCTCTTCGACGGGCTGCCGCGCCATGCCTTTGCCCTGATCAACGCCGACGACAAGAACGGGCTGTTCATGATGCAGAACACCCGTGCCCGCAAATACACCTATGCCCTGAAATCCTATGCCGATTTCCGGGCCCAGGTACTGGAGCAGCAGATGGACGGGCAGCTGCTCAAGATCGATGACAACGAGGTCTGGACCAAACTGATAGGGACCTTCAACGCCTACAACATCCTGGCCATTTACGCCACGGCCAGCCTTTTGGGCCTTGAAACCCTGGAGATTTTGAAACTGCTCAGCGGCCTGCACTCCGTAGACGGGCGCTTTCAGTATTTCGTCTCCAAACAACGGATAACGGCAATTGTTGATTATGCCCATACGCCGGACGCCTTGAAAAATGTGTTGACTACCATCAATGCATTGAGGACTGGAAATGAAAACGTCATCACCGTAGTGGGGTGTGGTGGTGATCGTGACAAGTCTAAGCGTCCGGTAATGGGTCATATCGCTTCGGAAATGAGCCAGACGGCCATTTTCACCTCAGATAACCCCAGATCAGAACAGCCCCAGGCCATCATCGACGAGATGAAGGCGGGGGTCGAGCCACAGAATGCCCGCAAGGTGCTCGCCATCGTCGACCGGGCCGAGGCCATTCGCACCGCCTGCCGGCTGGCTGCGGAAGGCGACATCATTCTGGTGGCCGGGAAGGGGCACGAAACCTATCAGGAGATCGCCGGGGTACGAAAGGATTTCGACGATTTCAGGATGGTGAAAAACGAATTGGAAACCCTGGCTTCCAAAGCCTGAAGAAAAAATAGGACGGTAAACGCGCCCTGAAGGCGCAGAGCAGAACAACCTATGTTGTATTACCTTTTCGAATACCTGGAAAAACAATACCAGTTCCCTGGGGCCACCCTCTTTCAGTTCCTGACCTTCAGGGCGGCCATGGCGGTATTGCTTTCCCTGGTGCTGGCAACCGTCTACGGGAAACGGGTGATCACCTTCCTGAAGCGCCGCCAGATCGGTGAAACGGTACGCGACCTCGGTCTCGAAGGACAACAGCAGAAGGCCGGTACCCCCACCATGGGCGGCATCATCATCATCGGCTCCACCCTCATCCCAACCCTGCTGTTTGCCCGGCTCGACAACATCTACGTGATTTTGCTCATCCTCACCATGATCTGGATGGGGATCATCGGCTTTATAGATGACTACATCAAGATCTTCAAAAAGAACAAAAAGGGCCTCAAGGGCCGTTTCAAGGTCACCGGGCAGATAGGCCTCGGGCTGCTGGTGGGGGCCACCCTGTACTTCCACCCCGAGGTGACCATCAAGGAACCCAACCACACGATCATCACCCAGGATTTCGAAGTGCAGCAGGTAGAGGGGGGGGAAGTCAAATCCCTGATGACCAACATGCCCTTTTTCAAAAACAACCAGCTCGACTACCAGAAATGGGTGAGCTGGATAGCACCCGGGGCGGAAAAGTACGCCTGGCTCCTGTTCATTCCGATCGTGATCTTGATCGTCACGGCTGTATCCAACGGGGCCAACCTCACCGACGGCATTGACGGGCTGGCCGCGGGCACTTCGGCCATCATTACCCTGACCCTTGGCATTTTCGCCTGGGTATCTGGCAATGCGATCTTTTCCGACTACCTCGATATCTTTTTCATTCCCCGGGCGGGCGAACTGGTGGTCTTCATCGCCGCCTTCGTCGGTGCCCTGGTGGGCTTCCTCTGGTACAACGCCTTCCCGGCCCAGGTCTTTATGGGAGACACCGGCAGCCTCACTATCGGGGGGGTGATCGCGGTAATTGCACTCATCGTGCGCAAGGAATTGCTGATCCCGCTGCTCTGCGGCATCTTCTTCGCCGAGTCGATCTCGGTGATGCTGCAGGTCGGCTATTTCAAATACACGCGGCGCAGGCTGGGCGAGGGCAGGCGCATCTTCCTCATGGCCCCGCTGCACCACCACTACCAGAAAAAAGGGTACCACGAGAGCAAGATCGTGACCCGGTTCTGGATCATCGGCATTTTGCTGGCGGTTGTGACCATTGTGACCCTTAAGGTGCGCTAGGCATGAAAGAGGGGCAGGCACCGGGCCAGGAAACTGTGATCCAGGCCCTGAAGCAGGGTGGAAGACTGGTGGTGCTGGGCGCAGGCGAAAGCGGTGCGGGCGCCGCGCTTTTAGGCAAGAAAGAAGGCTTTGAGGTCTTTGTCTCCGACAAGGGCCCCATTGCCCCGAAATACAAAGACGTTCTTTCACAGGCTGGAATTGAATGGGAAGAGGGAACCCATACCGAAGACCGCATCATGCAGGCCGAACTCTGCGTGAAGAGCCCGGGCATCCCCGATACGGTGCCCATGGTGCTGGCTTTGCAGGCCCGCGGCATTCCGGTGATTTCGGAGATCGAGTTTGCCTCCTGGTACTGCGAGGCCACCCTGGTCGCCATCACGGGGAGCAACGGCAAGACCACCACCACCCTGCTCACGCACCACCTGCTGGTGCAGGGGGGGCTCGACGCCGGGCTGGCCGGGAATATCGGCGACAGCTTTGCCGGCATGGTGGCCCGGGAATCGCATGCGGTGTACGTGCTGGAGGTGAGCAGCTTCCAGTTAGACGGCATTCTGGGGTTTCGCCCGCATATCGCGGTGATCACCAACATTACCCCCGACCACCTCGACCGCTATGCCTACCGGATGGAGAATTACATCCGCTCCAAGCTGCGGATTACCGGGAACCAGACGGCCTCAGACCACCTGGTGTACGACCTCGACGACCCGGTGCTTGGGGCGGAGATCCGCCCCGGGCGCTTTGAGGCAAAGCTATGGCCCTGCACCCTCGATCAAACCCTTTCTGAAGGAGCCTGGATAGAAGGAAATGAAATACATATACGAACCGATAACAATAACAACGAATTGACCATGACTACGGATTCTCTTGCCCTCGAAGGGCGCCACAATATCAAGAACACCATGGCTGCAGCCACTGTTGCGCGCCTGCTCGGCATCCGCAAGGAAAGCATCCGGGAGAGCGTGGCGAACTTTCTGGGGGCCCCGCACCGCCTTGAGAAGGTGCTGAAGATCCACCATGTACAGTATATCAACGACTCAAAGGCAACCAATGTGAACGCCACTTTTTACGCCCTCGACAGCATGACCACCCCGACCGTCTGGATCGTGGGAGGGGTCGACAAGGGCAACGACTACCAGCCGCTCATGCCGCTGGTTCGCGAAAAGGTCAGGGCCATCATCTGCCTGGGGGCCGACAATTCCAAGATTCTGGATGCCTTCGGCAATGCCGTGGACCTGATCGTGGAAACCTATGCCATGTCGGAGGCCGTGAAAGTGGCCTACAAGATCGCCGAGCGGGGCGATACCGTCTTGCTCTCGCCGGCCTGCGCCAGTTTTGACCTGTTCAAGAATTACGAGGACCGGGGAAACCAGTTCAAGGAAGCCGTAAAATCATTGTGAGATGCGCAGGATCCTGAACCATCTGGAAGGAGACAAGGCAATCTGGGCCGTGGTGGCCCTGCTGGCCCTGTTTTCCTTTTTGCCGGTTTACAGCGCCAGCAGCAACCTGGTCTACGTGGTGGGCAACGGCACCACCGCAGGCCACCTGTTCAAGCACGGGTTGCTCCTGTTCCTGGGCTTCGGGATCATCTACGGGGTCCACAAGATCCCCATGCATTATTTCAAGGGCCTCTCGATCATTGCCCTTCCCGTGGTGTTTGTGCTGCTCATCTACACCCTGGCCCAGGGCACGACCATTGAAGGGGCCAACGCAAGCCGCTGGATCCGCCTGCCACTGGTGGGCATCACCTTCCAGACCTCAACCCTGGCTGCGGTGGTGCTGATGATTTACACCGCCCGGTACCTGAGCAAGATCAAGGACCGGCAGATCCGCTTTACCGAAAGCCTGCTGCCCCTTTGGCTGCCGGCCTTTCTGGTGCACCTGCTGATCTTGCCGGCCAACTTTTCGACGGCAGCCATCCTTTTTGCCATGGTGCTTATGCTCTGTTTTCTGGGCGGGTACCCCATAAAGTACCTGCTCGGCATCGTGGGGGCCGGCCTGGTTGCCCTGACCCTGTTCATTTTGCTGGCCAAGGCCCTTCCCGGGGTGTTCCCGAACCGGGTCGACACATGGATCAGCCGGGTGGAGAGCTTCTGGGACGGCACAGACTCCGAAGGAGACTACCAGATCGAGAAGGCGAAGATCGCGATTGCCACAGGTGGCCTGGTGGGCAACGGGGCCGGCAAGAGCGTGATGAAGAATTTCCTGCCGCAGAGCTCGTCTGACTTCATCTTTGCTATCATCATCGAGGAATACGGCCTGCTGGGCGGGTTGAGCCTGCTGTTTTTTTACATGCTGCTGCTGTTCCGCATCGTGGTGGTGGCCAATGCGAATGAATCGGTTTTCGGGAGGCTCCTGGTGATCGGGGTGGGGCTGCCCATTGTGTTCCAGGCCCTGATCAACATGGCGGTGGCCGTGGAATTGTTCCCGGTAACGGGCCAGACCCTGCCGCTGATCAGCAGCGGGGGCACCTCGATCTGGATGACCTGCCTGGCCATCGGCATCGTGCTCAGCGCCAGCCGGAAAACAGACCCCGGAAAGGAAGGGGCCGAAGCGAGTAAGGAAGAACACCCACTGGAAATTTTGAGTGGACAATTATAGGTTTTTACTCTCCGGGGGAGGTACCGGAGGACACATTTACCCGGCGATAGCCATCGCCGACGAGCTCCGCAGGCGGTTCCCGGGGGCCAAGTTCCTCTTCGTGGGGGCCCGGGACCGGATGGAGATGGAGAAAGTGCCCCAGGCCGGCTATGAGATCCGGGGCCTCTGGATCAGCGGCCTGGCGCGCAAACTGAGTTGGAAGAACCTCCTCTTCCCCCTGAAAGTGATAGACAGTCTGATGAAGGCGCGCAAGATCATACGGGAATTCAAGCCCCACCTGGTGGTGGGCACGGGTGGTTTTGCCAGCGGCCCCGTGCTGCAGGTGGCCGCTTCGCGCGGCATCCCCTGCGTGCTGCAGGAGCAGAATTCCTTTGCGGGCATCACCAACAAGCTCCTGGCCAAAAAGGCCCGGCGCATTTTCGTGGCCTACGAGGGCATGGAGCAGTTTTTCCCCCCGGAGGCGGTGGTGCTGACCGGGAACCCTGTGCGGGCAGGCCTTTCGGGCCAACTGCCCGAACGGCAGCAGGCCCTGACGCATTTCGGGCTCGACCCGGGGCGGCAGACCCTGCTGGTGCTGGGGGGCAGCCTGGGGGCTCGCAAGATCAATGAGCTCATGGCTGCTAAAAAGGACTTCCTGCTGGGCAAAGGCCTGCAGGTGTTGTGGCAGTGCGGGAAGGGTTATTACCAGCAATACCAGTCGGCCGAGTCGGATCGCATACGGGTGCGGCCTTTCATCGCCGAGATGGAACAGGCCTATGCGGCGGCAGACGTGATTATCTCCCGGGCCGGGGCGGGGTCGGTCTCGGAGCTCTGCCTGATCGGCAAACCGGTGCTCTTTATCCCGTCGCCCAACGTGGCCGAAGACCACCAGACCAAAAATGCCCGGGCCATGGTAGGCAAAGACGCAGCCCTGATGCTCGCCGAATCGGAGCTCGGCACCCGGTTTGAGCCTGTGCTTGCCGCCCTGCTGTCAGACCCGCAGCGCATGCAGCAGATGGGGGCAAACCTGCGGGCCCAGGCCCGGCCCGACGCCACCAGGCAGATCGTGGACGAAATTGAAAACATACTGAAGCACTGACATGGAGCTGGAGCAGGTACATAGGGTATATTTCATAGGGGCCGGAGGCATTGGCATGTCGGCCCTGGCCCGTTATTTCCTCCGCACCGGCCGCCAGGTGGCCGGGTATGACAAAACGCCCACGCCCCTTACCATGCAACTGGCCCGCGAGGGGGCCCACCTGCATTTTGTGGATGCGGTGGAGGCCATCCCGGCGGCATTCAGGCGGGGGGAGGGCACCCTGGTCATCTATACCCCGGCCGTCCCGGCCGACCACAGCGAGCTCGCCTTTTTCCGGAAGGAAGGCATCGCGGTCAAAAAGCGGGCCGAAGTGCTGGGCATGATCAGCGCTGCAACCCGTTGCCTGGCCGTGGCCGGCACCCACGGAAAGACCACCACCTCATGCATTCTGGCCCATTTGCTTAAGGAGGCCGGCCTGGAGGTCATGGCCTTCCTGGGCGGTGTTTCGGAAGACTTTGGCAGCAATTTCCTGTTGGAAGGCACCGAATTCTCGGTGGTGGAGGCCGATGAATTCGACCGCTCCTTCCTCTGGTTGCAACCCGAGGTGGCCTGCGTCACCTCCATGGATGCCGACCACCTTGACATCTACGGGAGCCCCGAGGCGCTTCGCACCTCTTTTGCAGATTTCGCCGGCCGCGTGCGCCCGGGCGGCACCCTGGTGGTGCGCAACGGCCTGCCGCTGAGCGGGCTCACCTACGGGATCGAAGACGATTCCCACTACGCCATCCAAAACCTGCGGATCGAAGCAGGGGGGTATTGCTTTGACATCTGTACCCCACAGGCCACCTATCGTTCGGTGCGTTTCAACAAGCCCGGACGGCACAATTTACTGAATGGATTAGCTGCCTTTGCCATGGCGGTCCAGGTTGCGGCACAGCCTGACCGCCTTGTAAAGGCCCTGGCGACCTTCAAGGGCGTCGAAAGGCGATTCTCCTATAAGCTCCGCACGGAGCAGCTCATTTTCATAGACGACTACGCGCACCACCCCGCCGAGATCGATGCGGTTTGCGACGCGATTCGGGAAATGCACCCGGGCAGGGAAATCCTGGCGGTCTTCCAGCCCCACCTCTTTTCCCGCACCCGCGATTTCGGCCCCGAATTCGCCCGCAGCCTCTCGCGCTTCGACCGGGTGTGGCTGCTCGATATCTATCCGGCCCGCGAACGCCCCATTGAGGGCATCACCTCGCAGTGGCTGCTGGAGCAGATCGACAACCCCCGTAAACGGCTGCTCACCAAAGAAGAACTGATTCCTGAAATTACCCGGGTCGGGCCCGAAATCCTCCTCACCATCGGGGCGGGGGATATCGGCCTGGAAGTAGACCCGATCAAAAATGCCCTGAGCCATGCGAATGAATTGGAATGCGATTAAACTGGTTGGACTGGCGGTCTGTGTCACAGGCCTGTACGCCTTCTCGGATGCCCGAAGCCAAAAGCGGAAAATACAGGGCATAAAGGTGCAGTTCGTCGGAGATGACAACCTCTACCTGACCGAGGATGCAGTTAATAAATTGTTGATACAAAAAATCGGCAGCCTCCAGAATGTGGATAAAGAAAAGATAGTTTTGAATACTGTAGAGTCGGTCATCCAGGCCCATGATATGGTGAAAAATGCCCAGGTTTATCTTACTGTCAACGGAGTACTTAATGCCAAAATAACCCAGCGGCATCCGATCGGACGGGTAGCGGCGGCGCGCCCCTTTTATCTCGACGATGCAGGCAAAAGCATGCCGCTGTCCCCGAACCATTCCGCACGCGTCCCCATCATCACGGGCAAGATTACGGGCAAAAGCCTGGAAGACGCCTACGTGATCCTTAAGTACATCAATGCGGATTCTTTCCTGAGCAAAAACGTGATCGGGATCCACATCGAAGACGAGTCGGATTACCGGCTGAGGTTCAGGCTCGACAACTTCGTGGTGCGCCTGGGCGACACCGCGGACCTGGAGGAGAAGTTCAACAATTTCAAGGCCTTTTACGCCAAGGCCGCTCAAGATAAAACCCTGGCGCACTACCAGGTGGTAAGCCTGGAGTTCGACAACCAGGTAGTGTGCACTAAAATCTGACAAGGCATGGAAGAAGCGAAATATTCGGTCGGGCTTGATATCGGGACCACCAAGATCGTAGCCATTATCGGGAAAGAAAACGAGTACGGCAAGATTGAGGTCGTGAGCATGGGGCGCTCCAAGAGCCTGGGGGTGCACCGGGGGGTGGTGAACAACATCACCCAGACCATCCAGTCCATTCAGCAGGCGGTAGAGCAGGCCGAGACCAACTGCGGCCAGCGCATCGGCTCGGTCACGGTGGGCATTGCCGGCCAGCACATCCGTTCCCTCCAGCACAGCGACTACATCACACGGCCCAATTCGGAAGAGGTGATCGGGGAAGACGACCTGGAGAAGCTCATCAACCAGGTGTACAAGCTGGTCATGCTGCCGGGCGAGGAGATCATCCACGTGCTGCCGCAGGAGTACAAGGTTGACGGGCAGGCCGAGATCAAGCAGCCCATCGGGATGTACGGCGGGCGCCTGGAGGCCAATTTCCACGTGGTGGTCGGCCAGATCTCGTCTATCAAGAACATCGGGCGCTGCATCAAGAGCGCCGGCCTCGACCTCGACAACATCACCCTGGAGCCCCTGGCATCGGCCAACGCCGTGCTCAGCCAGGAAGAAAAGGAGGCAGGGGTGGCCCTGATCGACATCGGGGGCGGCACCACCGACCTGGCCATCTTCAAAGACGGGATCATCAGGCATACGGCCGTGATCCCCTTTGGCGGGAATGTGATCACCGACGACATCAAGGAAGGCTGTTCCATCATCGAGAAGCAGGCCGAACTGCTCAAGATCAAATTCGGCTCGGCCTGGCCCGGGGAGAACAAAGACAATGAGATCGTCTCCATCCCGGGGTTGCGCGGGCGCGAACCCAAGGAGATCAGCCTGAAGAACCTCTCCAAGATCATCCATGCCCGCGTGGTGGAAATCATCGAGCAGGTCTACCTGGAGATCAAGAATTACGGGCACGAGGAACAGAAGAAAAAGCTGATCGCGGGCATTGTGCTCACCGGGGGCGGGAGCCAGCTCAAGCACCTGAAGCAGCTGGTGGAATACATCACCGGCATGGATACCCGCATCGGCTACCCCAATGAACACCTGGCCGGCGATTCCGATGCCGAGATCGCCAGCCCGACCTATGCCACCGCCGTGGGCCTGCTCATGAATGCCGTAGAGCACAAGCGGAAAAACGCCCGGAAAACCCAGAAACCCGAGGCAGGGGCAGCCTCGCCCGAACTGGTCCTGGAAGGGGCCGAACGGGGTGCCCCCGCAAGCCAGGGAGCCAGGAAGGAACGCAAATCGGTCCTCGACAAATGGGCCGACAAACTCAAGGAATTCCTGGACAACGCCGAATAGGCGGTGGCCGGGAACATGAACAAAAACGTACAAAAAGCGCAATCACATGGAAATGGACAACATCACCTTTGATCTCCCCAAAAATCAAAGCAACGTGATCAAGGTTATCGGCGTGGGCGGAGGTGGCAGCAATGCCATCAACCACATGTTCCAGGCCGGGATCAACGGGGTCGATTTTGTAATCTGCAATACGGATGCCCAGGCCCTGCAAAACAGCCCGGTGCCGAACAAGATCCAGTTGGGGGTATCCCTGACCGAGGGCCTCGGGGCCGGGGCCAACCCTGAAGTTGGGGAACAGGCCGCCCTGGAGAGCATGGAAGAGATCAAGCGGATGATGGCAGGGACCACCAAGATGGTCTTCATCACCGCCGGGATGGGCGGGGGCACCGGTACCGGGGCTGCCCCGGTCATCGCCCGGCAGGCCAAGGAGCTCGACATTCTCACGGTGGGGATCGTGACCATCCCCTTCCAGTTCGAAGGCAAGATGCGTTGCGAGCAGGCCCAGCGAGGTATTGAGAAACTGCGCAGCAATGTCGACTCCCTCATCGTGATCAACAACAACAAACTGCGGGAGGTGTACGGCAACCTGGGCTTCAAGGCCGGGTTTTCCAAGGCAGACGAGGTCCTTTCCACCGCAGCCCGGGGCATAGCCGAGGTAATCACCCACCACTATACCCAGAACATCGACCTGCGCGACGCCAAGACGGTCCTTTCCAACAGCGGCACGGCCATTATGGGCTCAGCCCACGCCTCGGGTTCGGCCCGCGCCCACGAGGCCATCATGAAGGCCCTCGATTCGCCCCTGCTCAACGACAACAAGATCACCGGGGCCAAGAACGTGTTGCTGCTGATCGTTTCAGGCTCCCAGGAAATCACCATTGACGAGATCGGGGAGATCAACGACCACATCCAGGCCGAGGCCGGCCACGGGGCCAATATCATCATGGGGGTTGGCGAAGACCCGAACCTGGGCGAAGCCATAGCTGTGACCGTGATCGCCACGGGCTTCAACGTCGACCAGCAAGACGAGATCGTCAATACCGAATCCAAGAAGATCATCCACACCCTGGAAGACGAGCAGAAGGCCCAGCAAGACCTGTCGGCGCCCAAGGTGGTCCATACCCTCGATTTTGCGGAGGAAGAAGCTGAGGAGCAATCGGTGGCGGAGCCCCCGGCCCCGGTCTATGAATCGGAGCTGATCCCCACTACCCAGTACATCCGGAATTTCAATGTCTTTTACGAGGAGGTGATCGCCGAAGCGGTGGAGGCCGACGACTTTATCATCATCGACTCACGCGACCTGGTCGCTGAAATTGAAGTGGTCGACCCCGTGGTAGTGCCTGCCTCAGCACAGGAGGAAGACCAGATGAGCCTGCTGTTCGACATGCCCCTGAATGCTGCCCAGCCCGAAGAGGAAGAGAAACAGCATGTGATCACCTTTGACCTGGGCGACGAGATCAAAGACCTGCCCGTGCAGGAGCATATCGAGGTGACCCCCGTGCTGGATTACAACAAGGAAGGGGAAACCCGGTACAGCCTGGAAGATTATATGGAACTCGAGCAACGCCTGACCGGGGCTACTTCCAAGGCCGAGCATTACGAGCCGAAACTGGTTGAAAACGAGCTGGTATTTGAGAAGAAGGTTGTCGAGCAGCCCAGGGCCCAGGCCCCGGCTACTTCGGCCGACCCGACAGACCGGCCCATCAGCGAGATCCTGAAGGAGCGCGCCGACGAGCGCCGGCGCAAGCTGAAAGACTTCAACTACAAGTTCCAGCACAACCGCTCGAGCATTGATGAGATTGAAAAGGAACCCGCCTACAAGCGGCAGGGGGTTGACATCAGCCGTTCACAGGAGAATGACGGGAAGGTTTCCCGCACCACCCTGAGCGAAGACAGCAACGATGAGATGCGCCTGCGTTCCAACAACTCCTTTTTACATGATAACGTGGACTGAGGCTACCTGGTTTTCATGAGTGGACCCCCCGATCTTGCAGTTGGGGGGTTCTTTTTTTTTGAACTCGTTTCACGGCCCCGCTATTCGCTTTGAATGAATCTTTTGCGCCCATGCATTGCCTTTTTTTCGCCCCGTAGCGCTGCTATGGTCCCGATAGCTATCGGGAAAAAACGCGGCGCCTGCGCACAAAATCTTTCATTCCAGCCATGAATATCGGATCCGCGAAACGAGTTCTCTCCAATCGATTTCTATCCGTTTTTGCACCCATACATTGCATTTTTCTCGCCGCGTAGCGCTGCTATGCGACTCTAAAAATGCTGCGTCTGGGCACAAAATCTTTAATTACCGCAATGAATCCCGGTCACCCGGAACGA
>CAYWZF010000001.1:137197-185560 GCA_964461555.1 uncultured Robiginitalea sp.
TGCTTCCCTGCCTCGGCCTGACTACAGCCCTTTTGACGGCCCAACCCAATTTCGACCAGGTACAGATCACTTCCGAAAAGCTTTCAGACAACGCCTATGTGCTTTTCGGGGCGGGCGGCAACATGGGCCTGGTGGTGGGCGACCAGTACGCCTACCTGATCGATGACCAGTACGCCCCCCTCTCAGAGAAGATTCTGGCTGCAGTCGGCGCCATTACGGGCAAACCCTTGCGATATGTCGTCAACACCCACTGGCACGGTGACCATGCCGGGGGCAATGCCAATATGGCCGCCCAGGGGGCCGTGCTTATCGCCCACGACAACGTGCGCAAGCGGATGGGCTCCGTGCAGTGGGCCGGCACCGAAAGGGAGACCCGTCCATCCCCCTTTGAAGCCCTATCGCGCATTACCTACAACGACCGGATGACCATTTACCCCGACCCGGCCACCAGCATGCACCTGCTCCATGTAGATCCCTCCCATACTGACGGCGATACCTATGTTTATTTGCCGGAGCAGAACATCATTCACATGGGCGACAACTTCGTGAACGGCTATCCGTTTATCGATGTGGCTTCGGGAGGCGATATTGACGGGCTCATCCGGAACCTGAATATGGCCCTTTTCATCGTGAATGACCAGACGAAGATCATCCCGGGCCATGGGCCGGTGATGGGCCGCAGCGACCTGCTCGAGTTCCGCGATATGGTGCTTACCATCCGCACCCGTGTAAAGCAGGCCAAAGATGCCGGAAAATCGCTCGAAGAAGTCAGGCAGATGGGGCTGAGCTCAGAGTGGGATGCCAGCAGGGGGCAGGGCTTCATCAATGCAGAACGGCTGCTGGGCGCTGTATATGAGACCGTAGACTGAGGCCCGGGCGGCCCTGATTTCAGCTCGATTTTGCGGAAAGTGCGTTCGCTGCTCGCGTGTTGCAGGTTTCAGCGGTAATTTGGAAAAGGGGTGGGGGGCACTCCCCCAAACTTTTACCCGGCCCGGTTCTCTTTTCCGGGAGACGCGCGGCCTTAGCTCCGGCTGCCTGCCGAAGCGTAGAGCACCAACCCGGTTACGATGCAAACCACCCCGATCGAACTTCCCGCTGAATAGGATTCCCCGAAAAAGAACATCCCGATCAGCAGGGCATAGAGCACCTCGGCGTACTTGAAGGGGGCCACCTGTTGGGTTTTCCCGATCTGGAAGGCCCGGGTCATGTAGAGTTGCCCGAAATACCCCGATATCCCCAGGCTTACCAGCAGGGCCCATTCCATCCCGTTTCCCGGGGCCACCCAGTTGAACAGCGTCGAGGCCCCCCCGACCAGCGTGGCCAGCACCATGAAATAGTTTACCACCACCACGGGGTGCTCGCTGGTGCCGATCTTTCGGATGGCAATGTAGACCAGGCCGCTGAACAGGGCGGCGGTCAGGATCAGCAGCAGCCCGAACGGATCGACCTCAGGGGAAAGCCCCCGTATGATCAGAACCCCGGCAAAGGCGAGCCCGAGGAAGGCGGCCTGCCAGGCGGTGATGCGCTCCTGCAGCAGAAACCAGGCGAAGGCCACGGCGTAGATGGGGGCCGTGTACCGGAGCGAAACGGCCAGCCCGAGGGGCAGGTATTTGAGGGAGGCGAAGAACAGCGACATGGCGGCTACCCCCAGCCCGGCCCGCAGCACGAGCAGGCCCCGCGAATTGCCCAGGATTGGGATGCCGTTCCTGTAGAGGAAGGAGGTGGCGATCAGGGCCGAACCGATCGACCGGAAAAAGACCAGCTCGAGGGCGGGCAGGTGGTTCAGCTCCTTGAGCGCGGCATTCATCACAGAGAAGGAGGCCGTGCTCAGCAGCATGTAGCCGATGGCCCTTTTATGGCTGGGCTCCATGGGGTACGCTCGGGGTAGGGCAGGTCATGGGCGAAGGTGCCTTCATTTTTTCTGGGCCGCCAGCCATTGCATCAATGTAGCGGGGCGTCCGTCAACCAGCACGGGGCTTCCGTCATAGTCACGGGTGGCCTTGTTGGCGTGGGAATAGATCCACGACCAGTGGCCGTTGTAACGAAAATCGTCGCCCCCGTAGAGGTTGGTGATGTCTGCCACGTGGTCGTAATACGAAAAAAACACATGCCGAGCCCCGGCCGCTTTCAGGCGCTGGTAGATGGGCACCACGGTCTTGTCGGGCACGGTAACCGGGTCGTCTTTGGCGTGTATGAACCAGATCGGCACCTTCCGGATGCTTCGCACCTGGGCGTCGCTCAGGTATTCTGACTGGTAGGCCAGGGCGCTGATATAGCCGGCCGCAAAGTAATCGGGGTGCCTGAGGATCAGTTTCAGGCTCATGTACCCCCCGTTGCTGCATCCTCCCACATAAATGCGGTCGGGGTCGATCTGCGGGCGGGCAGCCACGAAATCGCGGATCAGGGCCATCAGGCCCGCGTTGTAGATATCTTCCGCATCGCCCCGGGTATAGCCGCCCCCTTCCCGGTTCATCCAGAAAGTTGGGGCCTGGGGAACCAGCACGTAGGCACCCCCGAAGAACTGCTGGATCTCATCCGAGGCGTAGTTGGCCGCCCGGTTGCCCAGCAGGGCGATGGTGGGGTCGGTACCCCCTTCACCTCCCCCGTGCAGCCAGATGATCAGGGGCTGTTTCCCGGCCCGGGCAGCCGGGGCATAACTGGCGTAAGACATTGTTTTACCAGGTTCGTACTCATAGCGGCCGCTCAGGTCAAAGCGGTCAACCAGGGGCAGCACCTGCCCGTTTTTCTGATTCCAGGTGCGCAGGCTGGGCAGGTGGGTTACCGACACCTGGTAGTCGACCCAGAAATTCCCGCGGACCTTCTCGTTGTTGGCGTACTGGAAAGGGGAGGAGAGGGGCATTTGCGGGCCCACGGCCAGTACCAGGGTCAGGTGTGACCCGGTTTCGGCCCGATTTCCTTTGGCGTCTGACAGGTACGAGGAGACCACGGTTCGTTCTCCGGAAGCAGAAGCCGCCGGTATTTCGGCCAGATCGGTGCTGCGGGTGGCATATACGGTAAAGCTTCCCTCAGGCGCTGCCTCAACCGTTTCTTCGAGGCCGAGGACAATTTTGTTCACGGCAGGCCCCCAGTCGAAGCCTTCCACCACCAGGGTGTAGGAGCCGGGTTGTTGGGCAGCCGGTCGAAAAGCCAGCAGGAGCAGGGAAACAAAAAAGAGGATACGGGTTTTCATCGGGTCGGTTTTGGGTTAAAGACAGGATGTGCCTGATGCTTCCCTAAAGATAGGAACATCTGGGCGTTTTCTGCTAATCCCTGCAGGGTTTCGGCCCGGCGCATGCCAGGGCGGCTAGCTCGTGGTGCTTCTGTCTTCGTGCCGCCTGTATGGCCTGATGATCAGCCCCAGCGGCCGGTCGTAGCTGAGGTAGTTGAAAGCCCAGTGGTACAGGGCTGAGAGCTTGTTGCGGAAACCCACCAGGGAGTAGATGTGCACGCCCATCCAGATGAACCAGGCAAAAGACCCCTGGAATTTCCAGTGGGGCAGGTCGGCCACGGCCCGCACCCGGCCCACGGTGGCCATGACCCCCCGATCGGCATAGGCAAAGGGCTCCAGGGGCATTTTCCGTAGCAGTGCCTTCAGGTTGCGGGCCAGGTGACGGCCCTGCTGCTGGGCCACTGGCGCGAGCATGGGCAGCCCCCGCGGGCTTTCAGGCGATGGGAAGGCAGCCACATCGCCGATGGCAAAGACGTTGTCGAGGCCCTGCACCTGGTTGCAGGCATCCACCGCGATGCGGCCTCCTTTGAGGATACAGGCTTCGGGCAGGCCCTGCACCGGAGCCGCCTGCACCCCGGCGGTCCAGATGACGGTGTCGGTGGGGAAGTGGGTTCCGTCTTCCAGGCGCACCTCATCCTGCTCGTACGAGGCCACCCGCGCGTTGAGCTTGACATGAACGCCCATTTCGCGCAGGTAGGCCAGTGCGCTGTCAGAGGCTTCCTCAGACATGGCATTCAGCACCCGGTCGCCCGCCTGGTAGAGGTTGATGCTCATCTTGCTGGTATCCAGGTCGGGAAAGTCCCTGGGGATCACGTGCCGTTTCATCTCGGCCAGGGCCCCGGCCAGTTCGATGCCGGCCGGCCCCCCGCCCACGATGGCCACGTTCATGATTTCCTCCAGCGGTTCCCCGGAGTAGTTGGCGATGGCTTTTTCGAGGTTCTGGTAAATATAGCTGCGGATGTTCAGGGCGTCGGGCAGGCCCTTGAGGGTGAGCAAACGGTCTTTGATCCCCTCGAAATTGTAGAAGTTGGTGCGGCTTCCGGTGGCGATCACCAGGTAGTCGTACGGAATGGTGCCGATGGAGGTGAACAGGCGGCTCCGCTGCCAGTCGATGCGCCCCACCTCTGCCATGCGAAAGGCCACGTTGCGGTAGGGGCGGAAAATGCGCCGCACCGGATAGGCAATGCTGTCGGGTTCCAGGCCTCCCGTGGCCACCTGGTACAATAAGGGCTGGAAGTTGTGGTAATTGTTGCGGTCGATGATCAGCACCTCGGCTGCTGCCTGCCGAAGGGCCTTGGCCAGTTCGATGCCGCCGAATCCGGCCCCGACGATCACAATCCGGGGTTTTTGCTGTTCAGGCATATGGGCATTCTTTCTCCCCGGCAAGATACAATGCCCGGGTGGTGGGGGCAAACAATCCAACGAAATACAATTTTTTTTGCCAAATGTTTGAATTTTGTAAACTTTCATTTGAATTGTATAGCGGGCGGGCCGGAAGGGTTTTTACCTTTACGGTGGTCTGAACCAAACCCAAAGCATGCAACCAATCCAACCCTTCCGTGTCTTTTGTCGATTGGGCTTCGGAGTTTCCCCCTGCATCCGCACCTGGCTGGTGGCGGCCCTGTTGCTGGGGGCGGCAGGCCGGGCCGTGTCACAGGAGCCTGCACCCAAACCGGTTTTAGACCGTTTTTACGGCAATATCCAGCTCACCAATAATGGCATTTCTCTGGTGCCGACCTTCTCCCTTGGCGACCCGGCCCTCATTTTCGATCTAAAATTCGTAAAGGGACGGCACAGTTTTGAGCCCGACATGCGCTTTGCCCTCGAGGGCAAGCCCTGGGCCTTCATATTCTGGTATCGCTACCAGGCGGTCCGTTCCGGGAAATTCTCGATGCGGGTGGGCGCCCACCCGGCCCTCAACTTCCGCACCATCGATGTGGTCAGAGACGGGGAGGAGGCTCAGGTCATTCAGGCCCGGCGCTACCTGGCCGCGGAAGTGGCCCCGAGCTACGCCCTCGGGGAGCATGTGCGGGTTGGGGTATACTACCTGACCGCGGTGGGCTTTGATGAGGGGACCAGGCGCACGCACTTCCTGACCCTCAATGCCGGTTTTACGGATATACCCCTTGGCAGGAAATTATATGCGACCTTATCCCCCCAGCTGTACTACCTGAGAATGGACCGGGAAGACGGCCTGTACGCCACGGCGAACCTCACCCTTGCTATTCGTGATTTCCCGCTTGCCCTGTGGGCCATCGTAAACCAGGAAATCACTTCCCAGATCGAGAGCCAGGCCTTCAACTGGAACCTCTCCCTGGTGTATAATTTTTAGGCGCGCAGGTTGGGGGAGTTCATTTGAATTATGTAACTTCTTAGGGTGAAATCAGTGGAGAGCCTTGAAGCCTTTTACAAGCGGAAATTCGACTGGATTCCGGAAGATATCCAGAATGCCCTCGGGCATTTCAATGTCTTCCGGCTCGATCCGTACGTGGGCCAGAATGCCCAGCCCGTCCCGTACAAAAGAAGGGATTTTTACAAGGTCACCCTGGTGCTCGGGGGCGGGCGTATCCACTATGCCGACAAGGTGATAGACGTCCCGCCCAATGCCCTGACCTTCACCAGCCCGCAGATTCCGTACAAATGGGAACATACCCGGAATGCCCGGAGCGGGTATTTCTGCATTTTCAACAGGAGTTTTTTTGAGGGGTTCGGCAACCTCGATAAATATGCCGTCTACCAGCCCCAGGGAGATCGGGTCTTTGAACTGTCTGAGGCCGAGGTCAGCCATGTTTCTTCGGTTTTTGAAAAGATGCTGAGGGAGATCGGCTCGGAGTACCCCCATAAGTACGACCTGCTGCGCAACCAGGTTTTCGAGCTGCTGCATTTCGCGATGAAGAAGCATCCGGTGCTGTCGCGGCCTGAAAGCAGGGCGCCGGCTTCCCTCCGCATCTCCACTTTGTTCATGGAATTGCTCGAACGCCAGTTCCCCATAGACGAAGACCACCGCAACCTGCGCCTTCGGACCCCTTCCGAATTTTCAAAACAGCTCAACGTGCATGTAAACCACCTGAACCGGGCCATTCGGGAGACCACCGGCAAGACCACCACCGGGTTCATTTCGGAGCGGTTGCTGCAGGAGGCCCGGATCTTGCTGCGCCACAGTACCTGGGGCATAGCCGAAGTGGCCTATGCGCTGGGTTTCAGGGAACCGGCACATTTCAGTAATTTCTTTAAGAAAAACACGGGTCTGAGCCCTTCCGTGTTCCGCAGGCAGGAGGGTACCTGACCCGGATGCGCGGGCCCGCGGCATGAACAGGGCGGCGGCAGCGCCTCCCCGGCAGAAGTATAAAATAACCTGATACTGAAATCATGATTGAAAAACGACACCTGGGAAATGAACCCCTCACGGTCTCAGCCATTGGCCTGGGCTGTATGGGCCTGAATTTCGGCTATGCCCCCTTCCCGGAGCGGAAGGAGGCGGTTGCCCTGCTGCGACGGGCTGTGGAGCTGGGCATTACCTTTTTCGACACGGCTGAAGCTTACGGCCCCTATACCAATGAAGAGCTCGTGGGGGAGGCCCTGGAGCCCTTTAGGGGTGAGGTGGTGATCGCCACCAAATTCGGCTTTGACATACAGGGCGGCAAAATGGTGGGGGTCAACAGCCGCCCCGACCACATCCGCCGGGTGGCAGAGGCCTCCCTGAAACGCCTCAGGGTAGAGGCCCTTGACCTGTTCTACCAGCACCGGGTAGACCCGAAGGTGCCCATCGAGGAGGTCGCCGGAACGGTCAGGGACCTGATTGCCGAAGGCAAGGTCAGGCGCTTCGGCCTTTCGGAGGCCGGCGCCCTGAGCATACGGAAGGCCCACACCGTGCAGCCGGTCACGGCGGTGCAAAGCGAGTATTCCCTCTGGACCCGCAAACACGAGCAGGATATCTTCCCGGTCCTGGAGGAACTGGGCATCGGCCTGGTGCCCTACAGCCCGCTAGGGCGCGGATTCCTGACCGGAAAATTCGAGATCGGCCGCACCTATGCCGAAGGCGATATCAGGGGCACTATACCCCGGTTTGAGCGCGAAGCCCTGGAGGCGAACCTGGCCCTTGTAAACCTGCTGAAGAAATTTGGGGACCGGCGCGGGGCCACCCCTGCACAGATGGCCCTGGCCTGGGTACTGTCGCGGAAGCCCTGGGTCGTCCCCATCCCGGGCACTACCAAGATACACCGCCTGAAAGAGAACATCGGGGCCACGGCCCTCCGCCTCAGTGCCGGAGAACTGGCCGAGATGGAGGCGGCATGCGCCCGCATCGAGATCGTGGGCGCCCGGTACCCCGACTCCCTGGAACAGCTCACCGGACTCTGAAACCTGCCGGGCCGGCTTTGTGAATATTGCTAGAAGGCCCGGAAATGTTATGAACATACTCTGGCATATGTGCCAAAAAATCAGTAACTTCTAGCAAATTTTCTATCATGGCAGTATTCAACCTGAACATCAACGGAACCGAACGGCAGGTAGATGTGGATCCGTCTACCCCCTTATTGTGGGTTTTGCGCGACCAGCTGAACCTGGTCGGCACCAAATACGCCTGTGGCATTGCCCAGTGCGGGTCGTGCACGGTCCATTTGGGGGATGTGGCCACCCGTTCGTGCATGCTCCCGGTCTCAGCGGTGGGCAACCAGAAAGTAACCACGATCGAGGGTCTGTCGGAAAACGGCGACCACCCGGTGCAACAGGCCTGGCTGGAGGTGGATGTGCCCCAGTGCGGCTATTGCCAGCCCGGTCAGATCATGAGCGCGGTCGCCCTGCTGAAGAGCAACCCCAACCCGAGCGACGAAGAGATCGATGGCGCCATGAACGGCAACATCTGCCGTTGCGGCACCTACCTGCGGATCAAGAAGGCCATCAAGCTGGCCGCTGCCAACCAGGCTGCCGGCAAATAATGCTGCCAGGCAGCCCCGGGTAACTATTCCACCAGAACTTAAGACATATTCAGACCATGACACTCATAAAAACACACATCGGACGGCGCAGTTTCATCAAATCCTCGGCCCTTGCCGGGGGCGGGCTGGTGCTAACCTTCAGCTGGCTGGCCTCCTGCGAGACCGAAGCCGCAAGGGAAGCAGCCCTGGCCATGCCAGACGAATGGTTCGAGATCAACGGCTTCCTGAAAATCGGCAATAACGGGCGTGTGACCATCATGTCGCCCAACCCGGAGATTGGGCAGAACGTCAAAACGGCCATGCCCATGATCATAGCCGAGGAACTCGATACCGACTGGGATCAGGTAATCGTGGAGCAGGCGCCCCTGAATACCGATATATTCACCCGCCAGGTGGCGGGGGGCAGCCAATCGATCCGGCAGGGCTGGAACAGCCTTCGCATGGCTGGTGCCACCGCCCGGCAAATGCTGAAGGAAGCCGCAGCCCAGGCCTGGCAGGTGCCCGTGGCCGAAATCACCACCTCCATGGGGGTGTTGTACCACAAGGCCAGCGAACGTTCAGCCGGGTACGGTGAAATGGCCGCGGCTGCCTCAAAACTGGCGGTGCCCGAAGAAGTTACCCTTAAAAACCCTGAAGAATTTACCATTGTGGGCACCGACCGCAAAAACGTCGACGGCCTCAAGATCGTAAAGGGTGAAAACCTGTTTGGGGTAGACGTGCAACGCGAAGGCATGCTCATTGCGATGGTGGTGCACCCGCCGGCATTTGGCATGAAACTGCAGGCTGTGGATGTCGAATCGGTGAAGGCCATGCCGGGTATCCGGGATGTTTTCCCGATTGCGATCTATCCGGAAGGTGCCGAGCGGCAATGGTCTGACCAGGGAGCCATCGACGAGATGGTTGCTATTGTGGGCGAAACCACCTGGCAGTGCATGCAGGCCCAAAAGGCCCTGCGCGCCCAGTGGGAAGCGGCCACACCCCCCGAAAGCACGGCCTACCACGAAGAGGCCCTCACCAAACTTTTAAATACCGCTCCCAAACAACCCGCCCGCAAGGACGGGGATGTGGAGAAGGCCTTTCGCTCGGCTGCCACAGTCATAGAACGAACCTACAGCGCCCCCTACCTGGCCCATAACCCCATGGAGCCCATGAATTTCTTCGCCCATGTGACGGCCGACAAGGCAGAATTGCTTGGGCCTGTTCAAACCCCCGAATCCCTTGAAAATACGCTGGCTTCGGTCCTTGGAATGCCCAAGGAAAAGATCGATATCATGATGACCCGCCAGGGGGGCGGTTTCGGCCGCCGCCTGTATGGCACCTTTGGGGTGGAAGCGGCGCGTATCTCGCAGGAAGCGGGAGTGCCGGTGAAATTGCTGTACACGCGCGAAGACGATATGTCGCAGGGCACCTACCGCCCGTCTTACAAGGTACGCTACAAAGCCGGCCTCGATGAGGCAGGGAACCTGATAGCCTTTCACGTGCGAGGTGCGGGGACCAATGACGACCTGGTCTTCGAAAACCGCTTCCCGGCCGGGGCGGTAGACAACTACCTGGCCGAGAAACAAGCCCTGCAGACGAACGTAACCACGGGGGCGTGGCGGGCTCCCCGTTCCAACTTCATCGCCGGGGCCGAACAGGCCTTCCTCGACGAGGTGGCTGAGGCGGCCGGCAAAGACCCGATCGATTTTCGCCTCGAGCTCTTCGACCGGGCCATCAATAACCCGGTGGGCGACCCGGCCAAAAACGATTACGACCCGGTGCGTTATGCCGGAGTACTGAAATTGGTACGCGAGAAAGCCAATTGGGATGCCGGGGCCCCGGCTGGGGTCTCCAGGGGTGTTTCGGCCTATTTCTGCCACAATTCGTATGTAGCCCAGGTACTCGACCTGGTGATGGAAGGCGGACGGCCCAAGATCAAAAAAGTCTGGTGCGCGGCAGATTGCGGCATCGTGATCAACCCCTTGAGTGCCCGCAACCAGATCGAAGGCGGTATTGTAGACGGCATTGGCCATGCCAGCTACAGCGCCCTGACCTTCCGCGACGGCAGGCCCGACCAGACCAATTTCGACAAATACCGGCTCATCCGCATTGGGGAGGTGCCGGAAGAGATCGAGACCTTCTTCGTCGACAACGGCATTGACCCGACCGGCCTGGGTGAGCCTTCGCTGCCCCCGGCATCGGCGGCCCTGGCCAATGCCCTGTACAAGGCCACCGGAACGCGCCTGTACAACCAGCCCTTTTTCGGAAGCCAGCAGCGCATCATCGGGTAAACGGCATGCCCCGGGCCAAAAAAAAGGCGCACCCGCAAGGGTTGCGCTTTTTTTGATGCGATGGGCAGGGCAAGGGCCTACAGGCTCCAGCGGTTGCCCACCTCCGCAAGGGGGATGCACCCGTGGTAGGCCCCGGGAATGGGGTCGTAGCTCAGTACATTTTCCCCGATTTCCTCCGAGCTGAAGTAGGCCCAGATGGCCAGCGACTTGAAGCTCCGGTAGAAGCCCACGGGTTTTTGATCCCCGATCGGGGTGCCCCAGACGCCCCGGTTGAAGGTGCCGGCCTCCTGCTCTGCCCGGGTGAGCGCGGCCTTGCGCCCCTCCGGGTCAAGCGCGGCAAAACCCGCCCCGTGCGCGGCCAGGCAATCGGCGTCGAAACGCTCCAGTTCGGAGCGAAAATGCTGCTGCCCCTCGGGCGGGTAGGCCCGGGCAATGAGGGTGTCGATAAACAGGTCGGCCTTCACGTCGAGGGCACCCGGGGTATCGGTGCGCGGCAGGAGGGTGTCGACCAGGGCCCCGACCAGGAGGGCTTCGGCTTCCGTGAAGAACAGGGGTTGCCATTCCAGGCGGGGGGTGTTTTTGCAGGCCTGTAACAGGCTGAGCAGGGAGGGCATGGCCAGGGCAGTGCCCGTCAGAATTCCTGCTGATTTCAAAGCGCTACGGCGATCCATGGGTCAGAGGTTGAATTTTTTGAGTTCGGAAACGGCGTGATGGGCGGCCCGGGCGGTGAGGGCCATATAGGTCAGGGACGGGTTCACACAGGAAGAGGAAGTCATGCAGGCCCCGTCGGTCACAAAGACATTTTTGGCGGCATGCACCTGATTGGTGCCGTTGAGCACCGAGGTCTTCGGGTCGCGCCCCATGCGGGCCGTGCCCATCTCGTGGATGCCATACCCGGGCTCGTGCTCGTTGTCGAAGCCGACGATGTCTTTCAGGCCCGCCCGCTCGAGCATCTCCACGGCATCTTCGCGGATCTGCCGGTTCAGGGCCTTCTCATTCTCCTTGTATTCACAGTCGATCGCCAGGGTGGGCTGGCCCCATTTGTCGGGGCTCGCGGTATCGAGGCTCACCTGGTTCTCGTGGTAGGGGAGGCACTCGGCAAACCCGGTGATGAAGAATTCCCAGGGGCCGGGCTTCAAAATGCGGTCTTTGTAGGCCCCCCCGAAATCGGGTTCGTTGGCCGCCACCTGGGTGCCACCCCGGCCCCCTCCGCCCTGGAAGCCGAAGCCCCTCACGAATTTATCGGAACGGGTGGCCTCGTCGAGGTTCACATACCGGGGAATATAGATGCCATTCGGGCGCCGCCCGCTGTAATACTGATCTTCATAGCCCTCTACCGTGCCCAGGGCCCCGATGCGGTAGGTGTGGTCCATCAGGTTGTGGCCGAGCTCGCCGCTGTCGTTCCCCAGCCCGTTCGGGAACCGGTCAGAGGTGGAGTTGAGCAGGATCTGCGTGGTGCTGAGGGTTGAGGCATTGCAGAAAATGATCCTGGCCTGGTACTCGTGCCACTCCCCGGTCTCGGCGTCTATGACGCGTACTCCCGTAGCGGTTCCTTTGGCGTCGTCATAAACAATAGACTGGGCGATCGACCAGGGCCGGATGGTGAGGTTGCCTGTGGCGTTGGCCGCCGGCAGGGTGACCGCATTGCTGCTGAAGTACGCCCCGTACGGGCACCCCCGGCTGCAGCGGTTGCGGTACTGGCACTGGCCGCGGCCATTGAGGGGCTGGGTGAGGTGGGCCACCCGCCCGATGATCATGTGCCGGCCCGGGAAGTGGCTTTCAATGCGGCTTTTCACGTGCTTTTCCACGCAATTCAGTTCCATGGGCGGCAAAAAATGGCTGTCGGGAAGCTGGGGCAGCCCAAGGGCCTCCCCGCTGATGCCGGCAAACTTTTCCACATAGGTGTACCAGGGCTCGATGTCGCGGTACCGGATCGGCCAGTCTACCCCATGCCCGTCGCGGGCATTGGCTTCAAAGTCGAGGTCGCTCCAGCGGTAGGTCTGCTTTCCCCAGAGCAGGGAACGCCCGCCCATCTGGTGGCCCCGTACCCAGAGGAAGGGCTTTACCTCCGTATAGGGGTTTTCCTGGTCATTGGCGAAAAAGTGTTCGGTGCTCTTGCCGATGAAGCCCGAGCGGATGGCCTTGTAGTGCTTCTGCTGCTCTTCGGGGGTAAGGGCTTCCCGCAGTTCCATGTCCCAGGGGTCGAGGGTCATGGTGGGGTAATCGACCACGTGCTCTACCAGGGGGCCGCGCTCGAGCACCAGGGTTTTAAGCCCCTGTTCACAGAGCTCCTTGGCCGCCCATCCGCCGCTGATGCCGGAGCCGATCACGATGGCATCGTAGGTCATCTGCTTTCTTGCGTCTATGTTGTAGTTCGCCATGTGCGAAGATTTTATCGGTCCTGAATTTAGCCAAAAAAAAAGCACGGTGATGTCCACCGTGCCTTTTTAGGGGTCTGATATTCCCGTTGCGGGTTAATCGTCGAGCAGATCAATATACGCTTTGATCTGGTTGCGAATGGCCTGGGCCAGTTCATTGTTGCCGTCAGGGTCTGAAGGGCTGATTTCAATGGTCCCGTCTTCGTTCCCGTCCTGGGCAACTGTCAGGTCTACCCCGAAAGCGGCGTTGAAGACCTGCGCAAGGTCAAATTCGATGACCACGCCTTCAGGGGTGCCGCTGATGGTTAGGTCGACGGCACTGTCATCGTAATCCAGCTCCACTTCGTCGTCAAAGTCGTGCCAGAAGACAAAGGGGACCCCGTCAATCGTCCCTTTGATCAGGATGGACTTGTTGTAGAGTTCGCTTTGCGGGTCATTGCTTTTGCTGAATTTGAATTCGATTTCCTCGTAGACGCCTTCTGGAACGCTGGCATTGATAAAAGTGACCTGTCCGTCCATCAGGTCAAGTTCGAAGGGCCCTTCCAACTCGATTTCATCCTCGTAGTCATAGAAGCCGTCATCGTCCCAGGAATCGTCGTCCTCCATTTCGGATTCGCTTTCCATTTCCTCATATTCCACTTCGAGTTCGAATTCTTTCAGGTTCACCCTGAAGTCGGTGACGTCGACGTTGGCATTCACCATTTTGGCGGTGGCCGATTTGGCGGTTGTGCCGGTGAAAGAGGCGCTGGCGCTGATCTTCAGCTTGCCGTTGCTGCCTGAATCATTGTCGTCAGAACAGGCTGTGAGCAGGCCCAGGGTCAGAAGTCCGGCGATAAGGAATTTGGGATAATTCTCGGTTTGTAACATAACAAGTAGGTTTTTAAACAGTTTTTGCCCCCTTATAACAACTCAACCCCTTAAGACCCTACTTGATTCCGGAACAATTTTGCCTGAAGGGTTCCCGGCAAGGGCAAGTCAGGGTTGCGGTTTTGCCGGGTACTGCCTTTTTGGTGGGGCGCCGGTTCCCCTGCTTCGCCCTGCGTGTTTTTTGCACAAGCCAATGTTCCCACAATGACATTTATCATAAGTCCCTGTCTTTACGGGCGGTACATTTGGGGACAATCCTTCAAAACACACCGATATGAGAACCATCCTGACTGCTTTACTGACCGTATTCGCCCTGTCGCCCGTGCTGGCGCAGGATGCACCTTCTTCCCCGAAATGGCAGGCGCGCCTGCGCGGGGTAGTGGTTGCCCCCGATGAAAGCGCCGATATCGAAGCCGTGGGCGGGGATGTGGATATTTCCACTGCCGTGATCCCAGAGCTTGACTTTACTTACTTTTTTACCGAAAACATCGCGGCCGAACTGATCCTGGGCACGGCCAAACACGACGTGAAGGCGGTTTCGACCGCAGTCGGGGATATTGACCTGGGAAATGTCTGGCTGCTGCCGCCTACCCTTACCCTGCAATACCACTTTACAGGGATGGGCATCAAGCCCTACGCGGGAGCCGGGATCAACTACACCATTTTTTACGGGATAGACGAAGGCCCTGTGGCCGATGCCGTTCAGTACGACAATTCGGTGGGCTTTGCCCTGCAGGGCGGTTTTGACTACCCCCTCAACGACAAATGGTTCCTGAACCTCGACGTGAAAAAGATTTTCCTTTCCACCGACGCCACCGTGTTTGCCAATACGGCCCTGGGGGCTGTGGTGGGCGCCGACGTCAAGATCAATCCCTGGCTCATTGGCCTGGGGGTTGGCATGAAATTCTGACACCGCTAACCAAAAAAGTGAGGCCCGGGAAACCGGGCCTTTTTTTTTGCGGCATGTAGTAAAGGAGAGCCGGCGCCCCGTGAAAAATGGGCGTTCCCCGGCAGGGTTTACCTGCGCACGTCCTGCGGGAAGGTATACAGGATCCCGAAATTCACGGTGGCCCAGTCGAACCCGTCTACGGCAATGCCCGTATAGGAGAGGCTGATTTCGGTCTGGGTGCCGAACAGGTAGCCAATAATGGGTTTGTAATAGAGGCCTCCGTCGTTACCTTCATTCAGGCCCACGGCATAGCCCCCGTCTGCCCCGAAGGAAAAGGAATTGGAAGGCCAGACGCGCACACTGGCTGCCAGCGGCAAAAACTGGATGCTGGGCAGGTCGGCACCCCCGTTGTCGAATTTCTCCGGGAAGCCGTGTATGTAGCTCACCATCGCCCCGAGGTCTACCACTTCGCCCAGGGCGTGCATATACCCGGCATCAACCCCGGCAGCGAGGCTCACGGCATCGTTGGCTTCAGAGGTTACGGGCAGGGAGCCGTGTATGCCGAGTTTAAAGCCCTGCTGTGCATGCAGGTTGGCGCACAATATCATGGCTATGAAAGCAAGATAAATCGGTTTCATTTGGATGGTTTTAGGTTCTTAGAACGCAAAAATCCCCGATTTAGCCTGCAATCGTGCAAGTTGTTGCAAAAACCCAGGACCCGAAAGGGATGGGGAACGCCTCAGTCGCGCAGGTAGAATTGCAGTTCGGCCATCTTTTCGGGTTGCCGGAAGCACCCCCCGTAGAAAGACGTCAGGGTCTTGGAGCAATCGTCCTGTACCCCCCTTGAGGCCACGCAGAGGTGCTTGGCGTCGAGGATCACCGCCACGTCATCGGTTTTCAAGACGGCCTGCAGCTCTGCCCCGATCTGGTTGGTCATGCGCTCCTGCACCTGCGGGCGGCGGGCATAGTATTGCACAATCCGGTTCAGTTTGGAGAGCCCGATCACCTTCCCGCTCGAGATATAGGCAACATGCGCCTTGCCGAAAATGGGCACAAAGTGGTGTTCGCAGTTGGAGTAAAAGCGGATGTCCTTTTCCACAAGCATCTGCCCGTACTGGTATTTGTTTTCAAAGAGGGAAACCGCCGGCTTGTTTTCGGGGTTGAGGCCCGAGAAGCATTCCTCCACGTACATTTTGGCCACGCGAGAGGGGGTATCGCGCAGAGAGTCGTCGGTGAGGTCCAGGCCCAGGGTTTCCATGATGCGCTCAAAGTAAAAGGCGATCTGTTCCTTTTTTTCGGCATCGCTCAGGGCGAAGGCATCGGGCCGCATCGGGGTTTCCAGTTCATGGGGCAGGTGGCCGGGGTGCGAGCCGTTGCGGGTATGGCCGTTTAAAACCGGCGTATCCTTGAGGATTTTGTGGAGCATGGGTTTCGGTTTATTCCCGTCCCGGAAATTCGGGACCTCTGGGAGATTCTTTGCCAAGGTACATAGTTTGTTTAATAGAATATGTTAAAGATTAAACAAAATTGTACATGGCCCGCCAGGTGCCGTTCTGGAGGCCTGAGGTCCGAACCCGTTATATTAAGGGTTATTCCACGGGAATTTTCACCGTCTGGGCCACCCCAAAGGCGTCTCCGGGGGGCAGCTCAAAGCGAAGGCCCCCGTCGGGGGTAGCCTCCCACCCAATGCTCGTTCCGGTAGACAGGTGTTCGAGCCGGGCCCCTTTGGCCGGGGTCACGCACGAAAGGGTAACAGGGCCCTGCGGGGCTTCGGTCAGGATGGCATACACGTATTTGCCGGTGGCATCCACTGTAAAATAGGTGGAGCCTTCCTTAAAGCACTTCCAGCTTTGGGTAGCGTAGATGGCTTCCCCGTTTACCGCCAGCCAGGCCCCCATGTCATACAACCGGTCAATGGAAGCCTCCGGGATCTTGCCATTGGCCATAGGGCCGATGTTCAACAAATAATTCCCGCCCTTGGCCGCAATATCGATGAGGTTTTCGATGAGGTTTTCCGAAGATTTCCAGTTAAAATCGTCGCTGCGGTAGCCCCAGGTGTCATTCATGGTCATACACGACTCCCAGTCCATGGTGGCTGTTGATTCCAGGATTTCCTGTTCGGGGGTCCCGAAATCCCCGGCGGCATCTTCATACTCGTTCATGCCAGACATCCCCTTTCTCCCTTTTCCGATCCGGTTGTTGATGACCAGGTTGGGGTCAAGCCCCATCAGGTACCTGTATAGGTCCTGCCCCTGTTCTTCGGTCCATTCCGGGATCCATTCCCCGTCAAACCACAAAACGGCCGGGTGGTAACGGGTCACCAGCTCGGCGAGCTGGGGTTTGAGGTATTCTTCCCGATACCGGTCCCAGCTGGCATTGGGGTTGTTCTGGTGGGCATAGTCTTTGGGCGATTCGGCATCGGGATGGTGCCAGTCCATGATGGAGTGGTAAAAACAAAGCTTGATGCCGGCGGCGTCGCAGGCTTCTTTGAGTTCCATCAAAATATCCCGTTTGAACGGGGAGGCGTCCATGATGTCGTAATCCGAAACTTTTGAATCCCACAGGCAAAAGCCGTCATGGTGCTTGGAGGTGATCACGATGTACTTCATGCCCGCATTCCTGGCGATAGACACCCACTGTTCGGCATCAAAGTAAACCGGATTGAATTGGGCGGCCAGTTTTTCGTAATCGGCAACCGGGATGTTCAGTTCGTGCATGATCCATTCCCCAATGCGCCCTTTTTTCACGGTCTCACCCTCCCAGGTACCGGCGGGGATGGCATACAATCCCCAATGTATGAACATGCCGAAGGTGGCATCGCGCCACCAGGCCATGCGGGCATCTTTTTCTGCGGGTTGCTCCTGCGCCGGCAGGGAAAGGCCCGAAAAGAGGAAAAGGATTGCCAGAAAACCGCTGTAGAATTGTCTTTTCATCGCATTCGTTTTAATGCCACAACAATTTAACAAATCCCGCTCAGCAAACCTACAGGTTCTTGATAATGCTTTCGGCCTGCAACAAGGCTCATGGCCCGGCGGAAATATTTCCTGGGTGGGGCGCTAAACAAACCTACAGGCCCGGCTACAGCCAGCGCAACGTCCAGTCGGCAAGGCGCTGGCGCAGGCGGGTATAGGGCGGCCTGACCAGTTCGGAGCTGCTGGGCAGGTATTGCCGCAAGACGGGGCGCTGGTTCGAGAATTCCAAAAACCCGGCATGGCCGTGCGATTTGCCGATGCCGCTGTTGTTCACGCCCCCGAAGGGCAGCTCCAGGTTGGCGTAGTGCAACAGGTTGTGGTTGACGCAGCTGCCCCCGGCCCGGGTCTGCTCTTGCAGCAGCCCGATCTCGCGCCGGTTTCGGCTGAAGATGTAGAGGGCCAGCGGCCGTTCCCTCCGGTTGATGAACGACAGGGCCTCTTCAGGGCCTGACACCGATACCAGGGGGAGGATGGGCCCGAAGATCTCGTCCTGCAGCAGGCTGCAGTCTTCGGGAACGTTGTCGAGCAGGGTGGGCTCCACAAAGCGGTCTTCGGCCCGGGTCTGCCCGCCGTAGCGGATACGGGCCCCGCCCTTCAGGGCTTCGTGCAATGCGGTGTCGAGGCGGGTGAAATGGGTGTCGTTGACAATGCGGGCCAGGTCGTGCGATTGCGCAGCCCCTTTCGGGTAAAAGGAATCCCAGGCGGCGCACAACTCCCTGATGAAGGCCTCCTTCACGCTTTCGGCCACCAGCACGTAATCGGGGGCGATGCAGGTCTGCCCGGCATTGGTGCTCTTTCCCCAGGCGATGCGCCGGGCCGCCGCTTTCAGGGGCGCAGATTCCCCTATGTAGGCCGGCGACTTGCCGCCGAGCTCGAGGGTGCACGAAGCCAGGTGGGTCGCAGCCGCCTGCATCACGATCTTCCCGACCCGGGGCGAACCCGTGAAGAAGATGTGGTGGAAGGGGAGCCGCAACAGGGCCGTGGCGGTTTCGGTGGCGCCCTCGACCAGGGCCACTTCGCGGGGGTCAAAGAGGTCCGAAATAAGCTGTTGGAGCACACGGGAGGTGGCAGGGCTGTGTTCGGAAGGCTTCAGGATGCAGCAATTGCCCGCCGCCAGGGCCGACACCAGGGGTACCAGGGCGAGGTTCAGGGGGTAGTTCCAGGGTGACAGGATCAGGCACACCCCTTTGGATTCGTACCGGATCCGGGAGGTCGATCCGGCCAGGGCGGCCGGGGTGGCAACCCGCCTGGGCCGCATCCACTCGCGCAGGTTTCGCCGGGTATGCCTGATTTCGGCCAGGACCGGGTAGATCTCGGTGAGGTCGGGCTCGGTGACGGGTTTGCGGAAGCCTTCCCAGAGCGCCGGCCGAGTGGGTTCGCGGTCTTTTCCCTGGCGGGCCCCGGCCAGCCGGGCCAGTTTGTCCCGTCGGTCAGCGGCCGTGCTTTTGCCGGCTTCCGGGTAGTGGTTGAGTTGGGCCTGGAACAGGCGCGAACAGATTTCCTGTGTTGTTTCCATACGCTTCAGGCCACCGGGTTGCGGCTGGCGGTCTTCATGATGATATGATCCACGATGCGTTTGGCGTGCTCGCGGGAGTTCTCGATAAACCATTTGTGGGTCTCCATGCCCCCGCAGATTACCCCGGCCAGGTAGAGGCCGGGCACATTGGTCTCCATGGTCTCGGGGTCGTATTCGGGCAGGCGTTTTTCGTCCCGGGAAAGCCGGATGCCGGCCTGCTCCAGAAAAGTGAAATTGGGCCTGTACCCGGTCAGGGCCAGCACGAAGTCATTGGGCAGGGCGAGTTCCCCCTCGGGGGTTTCCAGCAGCAGTTCCTGCTCGCGAATCTCAAGCACCCGGCTGTTGAAATACGCCCTGATGCTGCCTTCTTCAATGCGGTTGATGATGTCGGGCCGAACCCAGTACTTCACGCGCTGCCCGATCTCAGGCCCCCTGACCACCATGGTCACCTGGGCCCCCTTGCGCCAGCATTCCAGGGCCGCGTCTACGGCCGAGTTGCTCGCCCCGATCACGGCCAGCTTCTGGCTTGCGTAAAAATGGGGGTCCTTATAGTAATGAGATACCTTGGCAAGGCCTTCCCCCGGCACCCCCAGCAGGTTGGGCAGGTCGTAGAAGCCCGTGGCGATGATGACCTGGCCGGCCAGGTAGGTGTCTTTGCTGGTTTCTACCCTGAAGACCCCACTTTCCAGCACAACGGAGGTCACCTCCTCAAAGAGGCGGATGTGCAGCCGGTTGGAGGTGACAATGCGCCGGTAGTATTCCAGGGCCTCGTTCCGCTTGGGCTTGGCCTCCTTGCTGATAAAGGGGATGCCGTCAATTTCAAGCCGCTCTGAGGAGGAGAAGAATTGCATGTTCACCGGGTAGTTGAAAAGCGAATTCACGATGGGGCCTTTCTCAAGGATGAGATAGGTCAGGCCCTGTTTCTGGGCTTCCAGGCCGCAGGCAATGCCTATGGGCCCTCCTCCTATGATGATCAGATCCATGTCGCTTTTATTTGACCCTTCCGGGCAGCTTTCACAAAATTAGCCATTCTTGTCCGATTGGGGGCAATCGGTCCCGAATTGAAGTCGTCCTGATATTTGTCATACTTTTTGGCGGGGATAAAAATGATCTTTAATACATCCAACTTTAATCCTACGATTATGAGTATCCAGGAGCGCGTTCCGGTTTCAACCATTATGAGCACCCAGCTCGTCGTGCTCAACACCACAGACAGCCTGGAGAAGGCAGAGCGGCTGTTCAAGAAACACCACATCCGCCATATCCCGGTCATTCAGGCCAAACGCATCGTGGGCATGCTCAGCCTGACCGACCTGCTCCGTATCAGTTTCGCCGATGGGGCCTATGAAGAGGAAGACGAGGTGGAAACCGTCGTTTATGAGATGTTTACCATTCCGCAGGTGATGGCCAAAAAAGTGCGCACGGTAAGGCCCGATACCACCATCAAGGAAGTGGCCGAATTGCTGTCGAGGGAAGAGTTCCACGCCCTTCCGGTGGAGGAGAATGGAGAACTCGTGGGTATTGTGACCACCACCGACCTGATCCGCTACCTCCTCACGCAATACTAGCCGGCTTCGAGGGCAGCCAGGCGGGCGATGGTGCCTGCCGGGTCTGCCGAACCGAACACCAGGCTCCCGGCTACCAGCACGTCGGCCCCCGCATCAACCAGGGCCTGGGCATTGCTGAAGGTAACCCCCCCGTCAACCTCGATGAGCGTCTCGCAACCCCGTTCGGTGATCATGGCCTTCAGGGCCCTGATCTTGTCATAGGTCCGTTCAATGAAGGCCTGGCCGCCAAAACCCGGGTTGACCCCCATCATGCAAACCACGTCGATATGATCGAGCACCTCTGAGAGCAGGCTGACCGGGGTATGCGGGTTCAGGGCCACCCCGGCCTTCATGCCCGCCTGGTGGATGTGCTCAAGGGTGCGGTGCAGGTGGGTACAGGCTTCGTAGTGCACGGTGAGGTTGTAAGCCCCCAGGTTGGAAAAAGTCTCGACGTACCTGTCTGGATCCACGATCATCAGGTGCACGTCAAGCGGCTTGACCGCGTGTCGCTGGATGGCCTGTATCACAGGCATGCCATAGGAAATATTGGGCACGAAAAGCCCGTCCATCACGTCGATGTGGTGCCAGCCGGCAGCACTTTGGTTTACCATTTCAACGGCTTGCTGCAGCTTGCCGAAATCGGCAGCCAAGAGGGAAGGGGCAATGATCGGATGCTTCATGGAGGAGGGTTCTAACGCACCTCAAAGGTACGCATTTTCCGCAGGGCGGCCTCAGGCATCCTCCAGGGTGCGGAGCAGGCCATGCAGGTCGAGGGGGCGGGTATACATGTTCAGGCTGCCGTCGGCCTGCCGGGGCCAGAGCCCGGGGGGCCGGTCCCAGTATAGTTCCACCCCGTTCCCGTCCGGATCATCCAAATAGAGCGCTTCCGAAACCCCATGGTCGGCGGCGCCGGTGAGGGGGTAGTCGGCCTGTAGCAGCCGGCGGTAGATGCGGGCCAGATCTTCCCGCTGCGGGTACAGGAAGGCAGTATGGAACAAGCCGGCGGCTGCCCGGGGAGCCGGGGGGGCGCCTTTGCTGTACCAGATATTCAGCCCGATGTGGTGGTGGTAGCCGTCGACGGCAAGGAAAACGGCCTCGTGCCCGTAGCGCTGGGTGACCTCAAACCCGAGCAGGTCGCGGTAGAACGAAAGGGCACGGTCGAGATCGGCCACCTTCAGGTGGATATGCCCCACGCGGATGCCCTTTGGGGCGCGATACGGGTCGGGAGATTCGGCTTCTTTCATGGCGGATGGATCAAGGAGGGGGTGGCAGGTATAAATGAAAAAACTCCGGTAATCAGCCGGAGTTTATTCATCAATCAAAAAACGAACAGTCATGATAAACTGCTGTTGCGGTGTACAAAATACAAACTTTATACCAAAATTCCAATCATCCTGGAATTTAACGTGCATTTTGCATTCCCCTTATCCGAGATACGTTTTCAGGATCTTGGAGCGGGAGGTATGTTTCAGGCGGCGGATGGCTTTTTCCTTGATCTGGCGAACACGTTCGCGGGTCAGGTCAAAGGTCTCCCCGATTTCTTCGAGCGTCATCGAATGCTGCCCGGCCAGACCGAAGTACAGGCGGATCACATCGGCTTCGCGGGGGGTCAGGGTTTCCAGGGCCCGCTCGATCTCGGTGCGCAGCGACTCGTGAAGCAATTCCTTGTCAGGGTTGGGTGATTCCCCGCTCCGCAACACGTCGTAGAGGTTGGAATCTTCCCCGTCGATCAGGGGGGCGTCCATGGAGACATGCCGCCCGGAGTTCTTGAGGGACTGCTTCACATCTTCGACGGTCATGTCGAGTTCCTTGGCGATCTCTTCGGCAGAAGGCACGCGCTCGTGGGCCTGCTCCAAAAAGGCGAAGGTCTTGTTGATCTTGTTGATCGAGCCGATCTTGTTGAGCGGAAGGCGCACGATCCGGGATTGTTCGGCCAGGGCCTGCAGGATCGACTGGCGGATCCACCAAACGGCATACGAAATGAACTTGAAACCGCGGGTTTCATCAAAACGCTGGGCGGCCTTGATCAGGCCAAGGTTCCCTTCGTTGATCAGGTCGGGCAGGGTAAGCCCCTGGTTCTGGTATTGTTTGGCTACCGAAACCACAAAGCGGAGGTTTGCCTTGGTGAGTTTTTCCAAAGCTGCCTGGTCCCCGGCCTTGATGCGCTGGGCCAGCTCCACCTCCTCGTCGGCCGTGATAAGATCCACCTTCCCGATTTCCTGAAGGTATTTGTCTAGCGAAGCCGTTTCGCGGTTGGTAACCTGTTTTGTAATTTTTAATTGTCTCATCTAATCTATTCTCCTATTCTTTTGGGGTTCGCGCATTGCTGCACTTAGTTATACGTACGAAACGTGTAAAGGTTACACGAGGCTTACAAAAATTTAACATTTCGGTCAAATGGAGCGAAAAACCCTACAAGATAGTCCCTGCTTCCGTAACGAGTTCCCTGAAGGTCATCAGTACCAAAGCATGAAGGCAATTTGTGAGTGGTGAATTTGACAATTAGTGAATTAACCCATTAGCAGATTAGCACATTTTCAAATTTTCAAATCGGCAAATTTTCAAATTGACAAGGGGGAAATCCCCCAAACCCCCGGGAACAAGGTACCCGGTTTCACTGCAACTTCCGATCAGGAGGTCTACAGTTGGCAGCGGGGCCTTGCATACCGGGTCCAATTTTTCAATTGGCCAAGTTGCACATTAGCACATTAGCACATTAACACATTAGCACATTAGCACATTTGAAAAGGGGAAATCCCCCAAACCCCCGGAGACAAGATAACCCTCAGCCCTGCAACTTCCTGTCAGAGATGCGTCCTAACGCAGATCTGAGCCCTGCGCCTCAAACCTTGAACTTTCAACCATGAACTTTCAACTTTGAACCTTAAACCTAAAACCTTGAACCCTCCAGCTATTAAGCAATAATCCCCAGACTGCATTTGTCAAAGGGAAAAGCCAACCGGTCTGAAGCCCGGCGGCCGGGGCATAAAAAAACCCCTGCAGGCAGGGGTTTATGCATTCAGAATAACATGGGATCAGTCGCGGTCGCGGCGCGGGGGGCGCGGGCCCCGGTCGCGTCCGCGGTCTCCGCCGCGGCGGTCTCCGCCCCGGCGATCCCCACCACGCCGGTCTCCCCGGTCGCCTTCACGGCGCGGGGGGCGCTCCTCCCATCCTTCCGGCTTGGGAAGCAAAACACGGCGCGATACGCGATCTTTCTTGGTGCGCGGGTCAATGCCCAGGTGTTTTACATCGAAAACATCCCCAATTGAAAGGACGTCTTCAACATGCTCGGTCCGTTTCCAGTCGATCTCCGATACGTGCAGCAGCGTTTCGTTGCCCGGGGCCTCGGTGTATTCCACCACGGCGCCGAATTCGAGGATCTTGATCACCTTCACCTCGTATACGCTGCCTTCTTCGGGCACGAACATGATGGAGTCGATCTTGCGCAGTACCGCATCGATGCCGTCCTGGTCGGTGCCCAAAATTTCCACGATGCCTTCCCCGGTTACCGGGTCTTCGTTGATCACGATGGTGGTCTTGGTGGTTTTCTGCAGTTCCTGGATCACCTCGCCTCCCTTGCCTATCACCGCGCCGATGTACTCGTTCGGGATGATGCGGGTCACCATCTTCGGGGCGTGAGGTTTCACGTCCGGGTTCGGAGCTGCGATGGTATCGGTCAGTTTCTCCAGGATGTGCAGGCGACCTGCCCGTGCCTGTTTCAGGGCTTTGATCAGGATCTCATAGGCCAGTCCCTTGATCTTGATATCCATCTGGCAGGCGGTAATCCCGTCGGCCGTTCCGGTTACCTTGAAATCCATGTCGCCCAGGTGGTCTTCATCACCCAGAATATCAGACAACACAGCGTATTTGCCGGTTTCTGCATCGGAGATGAGCCCCATGGCGATTCCGGAGACCGGTTTTTTCAGTTGCACCCCGGCATCCATCAGGGCCATGGTTCCGGCACATACCGTGGCCATGGAAGAAGAGCCGTTGCTTTCCAGTACCTCTGAGACCACCCGGACGGTGTAGGGGCAATCAGCCGGCACCATGCGGGTTAGGGCCCGCTGGGCCAGGTTCCCGTGGCCGATCTCGCGGCGGGAGGTACCCATGATGCGGCGGGCTTCCCCGGTGGAAAAGGGCGGGAAGTTGTAGTGCAGGTAGAAGCGCTCTTCTCCTTCGTACGAGGGCATGTCGATGATGTTTGCCTCGCGTGAGGTGCCAAGGGTCACAGTGGCCAGGGCCTGGGTTTCACCCCGGGTAAAGATGGCCGAACCGTGGGTAGAGGGCAGGTAGTCGACCTCGCACCAGATCGGGCGGATCTCGTCGGTCTTGCGCCCGTCGAGGCGGATGCCTTCATTCAGGGTCAGGTTGCGCACGGCCTCTTTCTCGGCCTTGCCGTAGTACTTCTTGATCAGGTCGCCGAATGCTTCCTGCTCTTCTTCACTGAAAGCCGCCACGACCTCGTCGCGCAGGGCAGAAAACGCATTGCCGCGTTCGTGCTTGGAAGAGCTGCTTTTCGCGATGGCATAGGCCTTGTCGTAGGCCAGGCTGCGCACCTTCTGGGCCAGGGCCTCATTCTCTTCGGCCTGCGTGTATTCGCGCACTGCCTTGCGGCCCACCTTTTCGGCCAGGCGCAGCTGCGCTTCGATCTGGACCTTGATGGCCTCGTGGGCGAATTTGATGGCTTCGGTCATGTCTTCCTCCGAAATTTCAGCCATCTCGCCTTCCACCATCATGACCGAGTCGGCAGATGCCCCTATGATCATGTCGATGTCGGAAGACTCGAGCTGGGTGCGGGTGGGGTTGATCACGAACTGCCCGTCTACGCGTCCAACCCGTACTTCTGAGATGGGGCATTCGAACGGAAAGTCAGAGAGCTGGATGGCAGCCGAAGCGGCCAGCCCCGCCATGGCGTCGGGCATCACGTCTTCGTCGTGCGACATGAGCTGGATCATGACCTGGGTTTCGGAGTGGTAATCTTTGGGGAAGAGGGGCCTCAGCACCCGGTCTACCAGGCGCATGACCAGGATCTCCCCGTTGCTCGGGCGGGCCTCCCGCTTGAAGAAACCGCCGGGGTAACGCCCGGAAGCGTGGAATTTTTCGCGGTAATCTACCGTCAGGGGCAGAAAATCCACGTCGTTTGCCTCATAATTGGATACCACGGTGCAAAGCAGCATGCATTTGCCCGATTGCACGACTACAGAGCCGTGGGCCTGTTTGGCCAGTTTGCCGGTTTCGATAGAGATCTCCCTACCGTCGCCAAGGTCGATGACCTCTTTAAAAGGTGTTGGAATCATAAATTGTAATTAAATACCTGATTTGCAGGAAAAGGTTGAACATGGTCTCCCGTCTTACCGGACGGTCAGGGTGTGTGTTGTGTGGGTCGACCCATGAAAAACCGGAAGTAAGCTTTTTATGTCGCCCCGCCGGGGCGGGGACTTTAGGGCGGGCGGCCAGGGGCAGCCCAAAACGAAACAGGGGAACCCGTGGGTTCCCCTGAGCCGTTTGTTTATTTACGGATATTGAGTTCCTTGATCAGCTCGCGGTACTTTTCGATATCCTTGTTTTTCAGATAGTCAAGCAGGCTGCGGCGTTTCCCTACCAGTTTGACCAGGGCCCGCTCTGTGTTGAAATCTTTCTGGTTGTTTTTCAGGTGTTCGGTCAGGTGGTTGATCCGATGGGTGAAGAGGGCAATTTGTCCCTCGGTTGAACCCGTGTTGCTTTCAGAGCCTCCGTGTTTCTTGAAGATCTCTGACTTTACTTCTTTGGTTAAATACATGCCAATATTGTTGTAAATGATTATTATGTATCAGATTGACGCTCAATCCGGGCGCAAAGATAGGAATAAATTTAACATGCCTGGGGCGTGTGGCGCAAATTTTGGGCTGGCCGGGCCACGATCGGCCCAGGGCTAAAACAAAAAGCTCCGGGGTAAGCCCGGAGTTTTCGTGTTTTCACAGTACAGGTTGCCTAGTCTGTTTCCGCTTCCTGCCTCAGGGGCTTGTTCTGGATCAGGTCGAGGTACAGGTTCACCTTTTTCTTCAGATCGCGCCGGTGCACGATAAAGTCCAAAAAGCCGTGCTCCAGCACGAATTCGGCGGTCTGGAACCCGGGGGGCAATTCTTTCCCGGTGGCCTCCTTGACCACCCGGGGCCCGGCAAACCCAATAAGGGCTCCCGGTTCGGCTATGTTGATGTCTCCCAGCATGGCGTACGAGGCGGTGGTGCCTCCCGTGGTGGGATCGGTGCACAGGGAAATGTAGGGCAGGCCGGCATCGGCGAGCTGGGCCAGCTTGGCCGAGGTTTTGGCCAGCTGCATCAGGGAAAGGGCTGCCTCCATCATGCGGGCACCGCCCGATTTGGAGATCATCAGAAAGGGCAGGCGCTTTTTGATGGCATAATCGATGGCCCGGGCGATCTTTTCACCCACCACGCTGCCCATGGATCCCCCGATGAAGGCGAAATCCATGCAGGCCACCACCAGTTCGCGTCCCATCGACTTGCCTACGGCCGTGCGAACCGCGTCGTTGAGGCCCGTTTTTTTCTCGGCAGCTTCCAGGCGCTCCGAATATTTCTTGGTGTCCTCGAACTTCAGGGGGTCTTTCGAGCGCAGGCCGGCATCGAGCTCGGTGAATTTATTGTCGTCGAACAGGATCTGGAAATACTCCTTGCTGCCGATGCGCACGTGGTAATCGTCTTCAGGGCTCACATAGAAGTTGCGGGCCAATTCTTCAGATTCAACGATTTTCCCCGTGGGGGATTTGTACCACAGGCCCTTGGGGGTATCTTTCTTCTCCTCGGTGGCCGTTTGGATCCCTTTTTCTTTTCTTTTAAACCAGGACGACATACGATGTTCTCTTTTGGGGGGTTAAAGATGCAACCGTCTACAGGGTATTGACGTTGTTAAGGTCTTCGAAGGCTTTCTTCAGGCGCTCTACAAAGGTTTTCTCGCCCTCGCGCAACCAAACCCTCGGGTCGTAGTATTTCTTGTTCGGCTGGTCGGGGCCTTCGGGGTTCCCGATTTGCGATTGCAGGTAGGCGCTTTTCTGGTGCATGTAATCGCGCACGCCGGCCGTGAAGGCGTATTGCAGGTCGGTGTCGATGTTCATCTTGATGACCCCGTAGCCTATTGCCTCCCTTATTTCTTCCAAAGTAGACCCCGAACCGCCGTGGAACACAAAATCGATATGGTTGTGGCCCACCTTGTATTTCTCGGTGATGTATTCCTGTGAATTGCGGAGGATCTTGGGGGTGAGCTTCACATTGCCGGGCTTGTACACCCCGTGTACGTTGCCAAAGGCCGCCGCAATGGTAAAGCGGTGGCTAACCTTCGAGAGCTCCTCGTAGGCGTAGGCCACTTCTTCGGGCTGGGTGTAGAGTTTGGAGTCGTCAACCCCGGTGTTGTCTACCCCGTCTTCTTCCCCTCCGGTTATGCCGAGCTCGATTTCAAGGGTCATGCCCATTTTGCTCATGCGTGCCAAATACTCCTTGCAGATCTCGATGTTCTCCTTGAGCGGTTCCTCTGAAAGGTCGATCATGTGCGAGCTGAAGAGCGGCTTGCCGGTGGCGTTGAAGTGGGCTTCGCTGGCCTCGAGCAGGCCGTCTATCCAGGGAAGCAGCTTCTTCGCGCAGTGGTCGGTATGCAAAATGACCGTGGCCCCGTAGGCCCCGGCCAGCTGGTGTACGTGTTTAGCGCCCGCGATGGCACCCAGTATGGCAGCCCGCTGGTTTTCGTTCGAAAGCCCCTTTCCGGCGTTGAAATGGGCCCCGCCGTTGGAGAACTGAATGATCACGGGGGCCTTCAGGGCCGCAGCGGTTTCCATGACCGCGTTGATGGTGTCTGAACCGATGACGTTTACGGCCGGCAGGGCGAAGCCGCGCTGCTTGGCGTACTTGAAAATATCCTGTACTTCATCACCGGTGGCAACCCCGGGTTTTATGGAATGGGCCATGCTTCTGTCTCTTTGGGTGGGTTTATTGTTCGCGACAAAAGTAATAATATTAGCCGGATTAGAAGGGATAATTAATCCCGATCTGAAAGACGGACTTGCCGAAGTTGTAGTCGCGGAACCATCTTTTTCCGGGTTCTTCGGCCGGGTTATAGGTCTTGAAGCCCAGGTCGGCCCTGAAGACAAAATAGGTGAAGTCGTACCTCAGGCCGAAGCCCGTGCCCCAGGCGATATCCTGCAAAGAGCTCAGCCCGGTAAAGATGGCGGCCGGGTCTTGCTGGCTGTCCCAGACATTCCAGATATTCCCCACATCGCTGAAAAGGGCCCCTTTCAGGTCGCCCACCACCGGGAAGCGGTACTCCAGGTTCAGGGCAATCTTGAAGTTGGCCTCGTTGAAGTCATTCAGGTTCCTCGTGCTGCCCGGCCCGAGCGAGTACGGGAACCAGGCCCGGTTGTCGTTGGAGCCCCCGGCGAAGTACGAGCTCACAAAGGGGATGTCATCAGAATTGCCATAGGGGATGGCGATCCCGGTAAAGGCCCGGAAGGCCAGCACGTCGGTGCTGGACAGTGCCCAGTGCCGGATGAATTCAAACTCGGTCTTCACGTATTGGGAAAAGGGCACCCCGAAGACGAGCTTTTTGCCCGTATCGCTCTGGTTGAAGGGGATGATGTTCGAGATGCCCGCCAGCAGGTTGCCGGCGGTTTCCAGCTTCAGGCGGTACTGGTAAAAGCTCTTGTCGTTGATGTCGGTTTTCGAATTCTTGGAGAAGGTATAGTTAGACGAGAAGATCAGGTTGTTCTCGGTCAGGCGCTGCCGGCGTTCCTCAATGCGGAAGACTTCGGCGTAGGTATCCGGATCGGCAGAGACCAGGCTGCCGGTGAGGATGGCATCGGTAAAGCCTGTGGTCCCCGAGGGGATGATAAGCCTCAGGGGGTCGGCCGGGCTCCCGGTGGGTTCGTAAAATTCCTGGGCTGCCGGGTCATTCTCGAATTCGTCGGCAATGTTGTCGAGGTTGCTGTAGGTGCTCTGGTAGACAAAAAAGAACCGGTCGGGGTTCAGGTTCCTCACGAACTGTATGTTGAGCAGTTCCAGCATGTGCTTCTTGAAATCGGAGGGTGACCAGCTGTAGCCCAGAATGGTGTTGAGGGTTTGTTTGTCGAGCCCCACATTCTTCTGGAAGCTTGACCCCAGCGATACCCGGGTTTGCGGGAGCATATAAAAGGGTATGACTTGCAGCGCCCTCAGCGGGGGTATCCAGATGCGGGGAAAGGTCAGGTTGATGTCGCCCCTTAGCTCGGTAAAGAATTTCTCGCCTCCCACCTCGTCTCTCAGCAACCCGAACGAAGTACGGCCCGACAGGCTGAGGGTCTCGGCCCCGTTGAAGACGTTCCGGGTTAGCAGGGAGGCGCCAAACCCCACCCCCATGGTCTGGATGTTGGAATGGCTCAGGTCAAAATCGAGCCCCAGGGAATTCTTGGGCCGGGCCGTCAGGTAGATGTTCGCGTCGAGCCGGTCTCCGGCATTGGGCAGCAGTTCGATGGTCGGGTAGCGGAAGGTGTTCAGGTTGTTGATCTGCCGGTAGGTCCGCAGGCGGTCGATATCGCGGTACACGCTGTCTTTTTGCAGGAATACGGCATCGATCAGCGCCTTGGGCCGGTACCGGAGCCGGTCTTTGTAAAAGATGCGGTAGCTGCCGTAGGTTACCGATTCGAGGTCGTCTGAGGTATACTGGAAATTGTAGTCGGCATAGACATTGACCGCCCCCATCCGGTGCACCCGGTACTCGGAGGTGGTGGCCAGGGTATCGCCCCGGCTGCGGAGGTTTTGTATGTTGAGCTCAACCTCCATATTCTGGTCTTCGCGGTTCAGGGTGTCGCGCAATATGTCGTAGGTAATGGAGCTTTCCTGAAAATTCCAGATCCCCGAATTGCGGAAAAGGGAGGTGAGCCGCTCCCGTTCCTGGGTGAAATTGGCCAGGTCGAAGGCATCTCCCTCTCGGACCAGAGAGCCCCCTTTGTGCAGCAGGTAGAGCGAATCCAGGGCGGGGGAGGCGATCTGCCGGCTGAGGGTATCTACCACATAGGGCTGCCCCAGGTCGATGTTATACCGAACGGCCGCCCGCTGCCGCCCCGTGCTGTCGACCTCGAAGGTCCCGGTATTGTCGAAATACCCCCGGCTGTCGTAAAAGGCACTCAGGCGCTGCACCGTTTTGCTGGTGCGGGCCGAGTCGATGATCACCGGCGCTTCGCCCACCCGTTTGAGCCAGTTGCTGTAGCCACTCACCAGAAAGGTCTCCCCGAGGCGCTCGGTTTGTTTTTCCGAAAGCAGGGCCGACAGGCGGTCGCGCCGCTCCGGCTTGCGGTAGAGCCAGGCCTGGAAGGATGAATCGGCGTCCTTTTTGGCCAGGTTGTAGAGGTGCAGCTGCAGGGGGATGCCCAGGACCCGGCTGTTCGGTTTTTGCATCACCAGGCTGTTGATGTCGGGGTCGGTTACTTTTTCGCCGTCAGCGAGGATCGTGTATTCACTGAGCAATAATTCGTCCTCATCGACCCTTTTCAGGGCATTGCAGGAACAAATGCCGATCCCCAGCAATAATAATCCTATTTTAGCAGGTAGCTTTTCCAGGCGTGTACGGACCCTCATACCTGTCAAAATTAAGTTATTTGGATGGTTGCCAAAAGTGATTTAAAGCTTATACGGAGTCTCCAGCAAAAAAAGTACCGACAGCGCCACGGGTTATTCGTGGCCGAAGGGGTGAAGCTGGTCACGGAGCTGCTCGCCTCCCCCCTGAAGGCGCATTCGGTCTATGCCACCGAACCCGGCCTTTTCCCTGGCGCCATGCCCCTCACCGAGCGGGAGCTGAAGCAGGCCAGCAGCCTGGTGCACCCCAATAAGGCGCTCGGGGTCTTCCACATCCCTGAACCCGGGCCCCTGCAATTTGCGGACTGGGTGCTGGCCCTCGACGGGGTGCGCGACCCCGGCAACCTGGGCACCCTGATCCGCCTGTGCGACTGGTTCGGCGTCGGCCACCTGCTCTGTTCGGCCGATACGGCAGATGCCTACAACCCAAAGGTGCTGCAGGCTACCATGGGCTCGATTGCCCGGGTGCAGCTACATTATGCCCCCCTGGAGGAAACCCTCAGGGGCAGTGGCGTGCCGGTGTACGGGGCCAGCATGGAAGGGCAGGCCATCGGCTCCCGGCCGCTGACCGGGCCGGGCGTGCTCGTGATGGGCAGCGAATCGCACGGTCTGGGCGAGGGCGTAAGGGGGTTGCTGGCCGGTACGGTTGCCATCCCGGCCTTCGGGCAGGCCGAAAGCCTGAATGTGGCCACGGCGGCGGCCATTTTGCTGTATGAAATCCGGCGGCAGGGCGCCGGGCCTATTCAAAGGTGAAGTTGATGAAGATCCCCCGCGTCTTCATGGCCTCGATATTCCCTGTCCAGGGGCTGTTCGGGTCGCTGTCGGGCACCATTTCGTTCGAGAGGGCGAACACCCCGCGGATGGAGGGTGAGAACTTGAAGTATTCCAGGTAGAAGTCGATCCCGAAGCCGAGCTCGTAGTTAAAGACCTGTTTCTTCATCCTGAAGGTGCCACTGCTGTTGTCATCGAGGGAGTCTTCGTTTGACCCCAGGTTGAGGGCCATGCCGGCCCCTCCGATCACAAAGGGCTTCCAGTTCCCGATGCGACGGGCACTGGCCTTGAGCAGGAGCGGAAAGGAGATGTAGGTAGACTTTACTTCCCTGAAGGCGTCGGGAGGCGTAAGGCCCGGGAAGCCGAGCAACCGCTTGCTGTGGAACAGCCCGGGCTCAAAACGCAGGTCGAGGAATTCGTTCAGCCGCAATTCCCCGATCAGGCCCACGTTGAACCCGAAAGACTTGTCGACCCCCACGTCGGGAAGGTCGTTGCGGTATTCGAATTTGAAGTCGTACTGGTTGAAGCCCAGGTAGTAGCCCCAGTTGAGCAGCCTCTTGTCTTCGTTTTCCAGGTTCGGAATGGGGTCTTCGTTGAACTGTGCCAAAGTCACCTGGCAGGCGGCCAGGATACAACATAGCGTCAGAAACTTCCTCATACCTTATTTAGTGGCGGTGTAAATCGCAGCGGCCCCGTAGGTCTGCGGCAGGTGATTCATACCTATAAACCCGATTTTCCCCAAAATATTGTTGAAGCGTTCCCCGCAGGGGAAGGCAGCAGCCGATTGTGACAGGTAGCGGTAGGCCGAGGCGTCGGCCGAGAAGAGCCGGCCCATGGCGGGCATGATGGTGTTGCAATAGAGGTGGTACCCCCATTTGTAGGGTTGCCTTTCTGGCACGGAGGTTTCCAGCACGGCCAGCATGCCCCCCGGGCGCAACACCCTGTAGATCTCCGAGAGGCCCAGCTCCAGGTCTTCGAAGTTTCGCACCCCGAAAGCCACGGTAACGGCATCGAAGCTGGCATCGGGAAAGGGCAGCGCCTCGCTGTCGCCCTGCACCATCTCGATCTGCCCGGCCAGGCCCTGCTGCTTCACCTTTTTGCGGCCGACTTCGAGCATGCCCGCAGCCAGGTCGAGCCCCACGATGCGCCGGGCCCCGGTACGGGTGAGGGCCAGGGCCAGGTCGCCGGTGCCGGTGGCCACGTCGAGGATGTCTTCGGGCTTGTGCGCAGCAACCAGGCGTACCAACCGCCTGCGCCAGCGCTGGTCTACTCCCAGGGAGATCAGCCGGTTCAGCCCGTCGTATTTTCCGGAGATGGTGTCGAACATGCGGCGCACCTGGTCTTTCTTGCCCAGGCCCGATTCTTTATAGGGTACGATTTCCTTGCTCATGCCCGCAGGGGAGTTAGGCGGCAAAGATACGACAATGTATGCGATTCGGGGACTCGTTTTCCGGCCCTCCTGATGGCCTGCAACCTATGGGCGGAATAGCGCGGAAAATGATAAAATTGCGTACTTTTGCGGGGCGGGGCCCTGCGGACCCGAAAGCCCGCCCGCCTGCGCATCAACGTCATACTGAATGAAGATCATCATAGCCGGAGCCGGAGAGGTAGGCTTTCATCTTGCCAAACTGCTTTCGTACGAATCCCAGGACATCACACTTATCGATACCAACAAGGAGAGCCTGGCCTATGCAGAGGGGCATCTCGACATCCGGGTTATCAGGGGAGACGCCACCAGCATCTCGCTGCTCAAAGACGCCCACGTATCGGGTTCCGACCTGGTAATCGGGGTCACTTCTTCTGAAACCACCAACATCACCCTCTGCATGCTGGCCAAGCAATTGGGGTGCAAGCGGACCATTGCCCGGATCAGCAATACCGAATTCCTGGATTACCGCGACAAGATCCGCTTTTCCGAGCTCGGCATCGACGAGCTGATCTCCCCCGAAGAGCTGGCCGCCGAGGAGATCCAGCTGCTGCTCGACCAGACGGCCTTTAACGATACCTACGAGTTTGAGGAAGGCCTTTTGGTCATGGTGGGGGTCACCCTGCCCAAGGGCGCCCCCTTTGTGGGGCTGATGGTCAAGCAGGCCGCCGGCATCTACCCGGGCCTGCACTTCATGCCCATCGCCCTGCAGCGGCAGGGCACGCAGTACACCCTGATCCCCCGGGGCGACACTGTGTTCATGGAAGAAGACCAGGTCTACTTCATCACCGACCAGAAGGGGATGGAGGAGCTCTACAACCTCTCCGGCAAGAAGCGGGAGGAGATCCGGAATGTCATGATTTTGGGCGGCAGCCAGGTTGGCATCAAGACGGCCCGCGACCTTTGCGACAAACGGTTTAACGTAAAACTGATCGAGAAAGACAAGGCCAAGGCCTTCGAGATTGCCGATGCCCTGCCCAATGCGCTGGTCATCAACGGGGATTGCCGCAACGTGGAACTGCTCGAGGAAGAATCCCTGAGCTCGATGGACGCCTTTATTGCCGTTACGGGCAACTCCGAGACCAATATCATGAGCTGCCTGGTGGCCAAGTCTCGGAAGCTCAAAAAGACCATCGCCCTGGTTGAAAACATGGACTACTTCCAGATTTCCCAGTCGATCGGGGTAGATACCCTGATCAACAAAAAACTCCTGGCGGCCAACAACATTTTCCGCCATATTAGGAGGGGGGAGGTGGTGGCCCTGACCCGCCTCAACAACCTGAACGCGGAAATCCTGGAATTCGTGGTCAAGCCAACTTCAGAGGTCAATGGCGAACTGATCCGGGAGCTTGATTTCCCGAGGTCGGCCATTATCGGAGGGGTCATCCGCGGGGGGAAAGGGGTCATCGCTTTGGGCGATTTCCGCATCCTGGAGGGCGACCGCGTAGTGGTGTGCTGCGAGCCGAGCGCCATCCCGAAAATCGAAAAGCTGTTCCTTTGAGATGCATCTGAATTCCAGAATCATCGTGCACCTGATGGGCCTGCTGCTGCTCTGCAATGGCGGGTTTATGCTCCTGGCGGCCCTGGTCAGCGGCCTGTACGGCGACGGAGCCACCTTCCACATCGCCCTGGCGGCGATGGCCACGCTCTTTACCGGCACGGCCGCCATGTTCCTGACCCGGGGCCACAAGAAGGAAGTAAAGCGCAAGGAGGGGTATATCATCGTTACCTTCGGCTGGCTGGTCATGTCGGCCTCAGGCATGCTGCCCTACCTGTTCTCAGGGGCCATCCCCACGGTAACCAATGCCTTTTTTGAAACGATCTCAGGCTACACCACCACCGGGGCCTCCATTCTGGACGATATCGAGAGCCTCCCCGAAGGGATCCTCTTCTGGCGCAGCCTCACCCACTGGATCGGCGGCATGGGGATCATCGTGCTGGCTATCGCCATTCTGCCCCTGCTCGGCATCGGGGGCATGCAGCTCTTTGCCGCAGAAGCCCCGGGCCCGAGCGGCGACAAGCTCCACCCCCGCATCACCGATACCGCCAAGCGGCTCTGGCTGATCTATGTGGGCTACACCCTGGCCGAGACCCTGCTGCTCAAGCTGGCCGGGATGTCCTTTTTCGACGCCATCAACCATTCCCTGGCCACCCTGTCAACCGGCGGCTTCTCGACCAAGAATGCCAGCATTGCCTACTGGAGCGACCAGCCGTTGATCCAGTACATCATCATTTTGTTCATGTTCCTTGCCGGCTCCAACTTCGTTCTGAGCTATTTTGCCTTCAAGGGTAGGGTGCAGAAGGTGCTGCGCGACGAGGAATTCCGGTATTACTCCATTTTCATCCTGTTGCTGGCCCTTATGGCGGCGGCGGTGGTCTATTTCAAAGCAGACGTGCCGGTGTCGGATTACCACCCCATGGTCTGGGGGCCGGCCGAGAGCGCCTTCAGGCACGCCCTTTTCCAGGTAGTGGCCGTGGTGACCACCACCGGCTTTGTCACGGCCGATTTCACGGGCTGGACGCCCTTTCTGACGGTCTTTTTCTTCGGGCTGATGTTCGCGGGCGGATCAGCGGGCTCCACGGCGGGGGGCATCAAGGTGATGCGGCACATCCTGATCATCAAAAATGGCATCCTGGAGTTCAAGCGCACCCTGCACCCGAGCGCAATCATCCCGGTGCGCTACAACAACAAGACCGTAACGGAGCACATCGTGTACAACATCATCGCCTTTTTTGTGCTGTACATGCTCCTGTTCATCATCGGTTCGCTGGTGCTGGGGCTGCTGGGCCTCGATTTCGAATCGGCCGTCGGGGGGGCTGCCTCGTCCCTGGGCAACGTTGGGCCCGCCTTCGGCTCGCTCAACCCTTTGAGCAACTTCAACAGCCTGCCGGCCCTGGGCAAATGGTGGTGCGGCTTTCTGATGCTGGCCGGGCGTCTGGAGCTCTTTACCGTGCTGATCCTGATGACCCCTTACTTCTGGAAACGAACCTGACGCTTTTCAGCTCAGCGCTTCCTTGATACGGGCCACAGCCTGGCGGATCTCCTCTTCCGAAGCTGCGTAGGAGATGCGGATGCAATCGGCGTTGCCGAAGGCTTCTCCCGTCACCGTGGCCACCCCGGCCTCTTCGAGCAGGAACATGGCAAAGTCGGCTGCATTGCTGATGAAATGGCGGCCGCGCAGCGTTTTCCCGAAAAAGGAAGAGATGTCGGGGAATACGTAGAAGGCCCCTTCAGGAACGTTTAGTTTAAAGCCCGGGATTTCCCCGAGCAGGGAAAGGATCAGGTCGCGCCGGTGGTGGAACTTGTCGATCATGTACTGGATCTTGCCCAGGGGGGCGTCGAGGGCGGCGATGGTTGCCCGCTGGGCGATGGCGTTGGCCCCGCTGGTGATCTGCCCCTGGAACTTGGTGCAGGCCTTTGCAATCCAGGCCGGTGCGCCGATATACCCGATCCGCCAGCCCGTCATGGCGAAGGCCTTGGAGACCCCGTTTACGGTTATGCAGCGGTCGTACATGTCAGGAAGGGAGGCGATGCTGACATGGCCCCCGCGAAAGTTGATGTGTTCGTAGATCTCGTCCGACACCACGAAAATACCGGGGTGTTCCCGCAGCACGGCCGCCAGGCTTTCGAGCTCTTCCCCGCTGTAGACTGAACCGCTCGGGTTGCAGGGAGAGGAAAACCAGAGCATCTTGGTTTTGGGGGTGATGGCGGCCCTCAATTGGTCGGCCGTCATCTTGAAGTCGGTCTCGATGCCTGTGGGGACCTCCACAGGCACGCCCTCAGCCAGTTTAACGATATCGCGGTAGCTCACCCAGTAGGGGGCCGGCAAGATCACCTGGTCTCCCTGGTTGATCATCACCATGGCCACGTTGGCCAGCGACTGCTTCGCCCCGGTCGAGACCACGATCTGGTCGGGGGTGTATTTCAGGTTGTTGTCGCGCAGGAATTTCCGGGAGATGGCTTCCTTCAGGTCTCCGTATCCGTCAACCGGGGAATAGCTGCTGTAGTTGTCGTCGATGGCCTTTTTGGCTGCTTCCTTGATGAAGTCGGGGATGTTGAAGTCGGGTTCGCCCAGGCTCAGGCCGATGATGTCTTTTCCCGCTTGCCGGAGTTCCCGGGCTTTGGCGGCCATAGCGAGGGTGGCCGACGTTTCCATGTTGATGATCCGCTCGGAGAGGTACTGGTTCATATAGGTGTGCTCGGTTTACTGTAGTTCCAGGCTGGGCCGCTTGCCCAGTTCCTTCAGGTGTCTGAAGTGCGAAATTATCGCTTTTCGGGTAGTTTGGTACTCGTGGTAGGGCAAATTGAACTCGGCCGCGGTTTCCTTCACAATTTTGGCAATTTTTGTGTAATGGATGTGCGAGATGTTCGGGAAGATGTGGTGCTCGACCTGGTGGTTGAGCCCGCCGGTAAACCAGTTGACCAGGCGGTTGCGGGTGCCGAAATTCACGGTGGTGTTGAGCTGGTGGATGGCCCAGCTGTTTTGCATGTTGCCGTCTTCTTCAGGCAGGGGGGTGTCGGCGTGGTCGACCACGTGGGCCAGCTGGAACACCACGCTCAGGATAACCCCGGCCACATAATGCATCACAAAGAAGCCGATCAGCACTTTCCACCAGGCGATGTCGAGCACCAGAATGGGGATCACGATCCATACTACCGCATAGATGAGCTTGGTGATCACCAGCACGCTCCAATTCAAAAAGGGGTTCGGCAGCTTGCCGTAGGAGAGGCGCCTTTTGGTATACCGGTACATCTGCAAAAAGTCAGAGGTAACGGCCCAGTTGAAAGTCAGCAGCCCGTACAGGAAAATGGAGTAAAAGTGCTGGAAGCGGTGGAACCGGTGCCATTTGGCGTGTTGTGAAAAGCGCAGGATGCCCTTTGCCTCCAGGTCTTCGTCGTGGTTGTGGATATTGGTATAGGTGTGGTGCAGCACGTTGTGCTGTACCTGCCAGTTGTACACATTCCCGGCCAGGATGTAGATGCTGCCGCCCATGAGCTTGTTCACCCAGGGTTTGGATGAAAAGCTGCCGTGGTTGCCGTCGTGCATTACGTTCATGCCCACCCCGGCCATGCCCACGCCCATCAGGGCGGCCAGCAGGAGGTTCGCCCAGCCCGGGAGCCCCAGGGTCAGGATCAAAAAATACGGGGTAAGGAGCAGGCTGAACATGATGGCAGACTTCAGGTAGAGTTGCCAGTTGCCGGTCTTTTTCAGGCCGTTTTCCTTAAAATAGGCGTTTACGCGTTGGTTGAGGGTTTTGAAAAACGGGGCTGATTCGGTTCTTGGAAATCGGATCGGGGAATGCTGCATGAAGGTATGTTATTCTATTACAATTAAATAACGCCCTGAAGGCGCTTTTTATTCTTAAATGCCAGGCAGGAAGGGATTCCTTATTTTTGTGGCCGGTTACAAAGATACCAATGACAGCCGAAATCATCTTCGAAAATTTTCCAAAATTATCCGATCTCCAAAAAGAGCAGTTCCGGGCCATGGGGGATTTGTACCAGGACTGGAACCGCAAGATCAACCTGGTTTCACGCAAGGATGTCGACGAGCTCTACCTGCGCCATGTGCTGCATTCATTGGGGATCGCGCGTGTTGTCAGCTTCAGCCCGGGGCAGCGGGTGCTCGATGTGGGAACGGGCGGGGGCTTCCCTGGCATTCCGCTGGCCGTGCTTTTTCCCGACACCCAATTCACCCTGGTCGACGCCATCGGCAAGAAAATCAGGGTGGTCGAAGAGGTGATCAGGGGGTTGGGCCTGCGCAACGCCACCGCCAGGCAACAGCGGGTAGAGGAGATGAAAGAAGAATTCGATTTTATCGTAAGCAGGGCGGTGGCCGCCATGCCCACCTTTGTCTACTGGACCCGGGGGCGCATCCGACAGGGGTCCGGCGGAAGCCTGCCCAATGGAATTCTTTATTTGAAAGGGGGCGACCTGAGCGAAGAGCTCGCCGATTTCCCGCAGGCGAAGATCTTTCCCCTGACCGATTACTTCACGGATCCTTTTTTTGAGACTAAAAAAGTGGTGTACCTACCGGTCTAGAAGGCCTTTACAGACGGCGGATCATGGCATCAGCTTCGCGGCATCGCCTGGCGAAGCGGCGCAGGCTTTCCAACAGGGCGTCGAAGGCGTTGTCATTCTTCTTCTGATTCGGATTTTTGGTGAAAAGGGTTTCCATAGCTGCTAGTAATTCAGGGTAAATTTACAATAAATTAACGTTAAATTTACATTGAAAGTATCTTTCTGCAAAAAACCCCGGTTCTGCCGGGGTTTCTTATACTATGTGAATGCCTGTGGGCCTATCCCAGGAAGGGGTACCTGTAATCGGTCGGGGTCACGAAGGTTTCCTTGATCAGACGGGGTGAAACCCAGCGCAGGAGGTTCTGGGCCGAGCCGGCCTTGTCATTGGTCCCCGACGCACGGGCCCCTCCGAAGGGCTGTTGCCCCACCACGGCCCCCGTGGGCTTGTCGTTGATGTAAAAGTTCCCGGCGCAATTCTCCAGGGCGCGTGTGGCCTGGTCGATGGCGTAGCGGTCGCGGGCAAGCACTGCCCCTGTCAGGGCGTATTCCGAAGTCTGGTCGACCAGTTCGAGGGTCGAGTTCCAGTGGGCGTCATCGTATACGTACACGGTAACCACCGGGCCAAACAATTCGGTTTCCATGGTCACGTAGTGCGGGTCGGTGGTCAGGATCACCGTGGGCTCGATAAAGTAGCCCACCGACTTGTCGTACCTGCCCCCGGCGATGATCTCGGCCTGGGGGTCTGCCTTGGCCCGGTCGATGTAGCCGGCCAGCTTGTCAAAGGCCCCCTCATGGATCACCGCAGTTATGAAATTGCTCATGTCGGCCGGGGAGCCGGGCTTGTTGAACGATGCGATGTCTTTCTTCACCCGTTCCAGGATATCGGCGGCCGTCGATTTGGGCAGGTAAACGCGAGAGGCTGCGCTGCATTTCTGGCCCTGCAGCTCAAAGGCGCCCCGGGTGATGGCGGTGGCCACCTGCTGGGGGTCGGCACTCGGGTGGGCGATGATGAAATCCTTGCCCCCGGTTTCACCCACGATGCGCGGGTAGGTCTTGTAAGTGCCGATGTTTTCCCCGATCTTTTTCCAGATGGCCCGGAAAACCCCGGTGGAGCCGGTAAAGTGGATGCCGGCGAAATCAGGGTGGGTCAGCAGGGTTTCGGTGATCATCACCGGGTCGCCGAAAACGGTGTTGATCACCCCGTCGGGTACCCCGGCTTCGCGGAACACTTCCACGATCACCTGGGCCGAGAAGATCTGGTGGTCGCTGGGCTTCCAGACCACCACATTCCCCATCATGGCGGCGCTTGACGGGAGGTTCCCGGCGATGGCCGTGAAGTTGAAGGGGGTGATGGCGTAGATAAAGCCTTCGAGCGGCCGGTATTCGACCCGGTTCCAGATGCCTTCAGACGACTCGGGCTGGTCGCGGTAGATGCCCGCCATGAATTCCACGTTGAACCGCAAAAAATCGATGAGCTCGCAGGCCGAATCGATCTCGGCCTGGTGGATGGTCTTTGACTGGGCCATCATGGTAGCCGCATTGATCCTGGCCCGGTACGGGCCCGCGATCAGGTCGGCAGCTTTCAGGAAGATGGAGGCGCGTTGTTCCCAGGGCAGGGCCGCCCAGGCTTTGCGGGCCTGAAGGGCTGAGTCTATGGCCTGGCGAACCTCCTTTTCGGAGGCCAGGTGGTACTGCCCTATGGTGTGCCCGTGCTCGTGGGGAGGCGCCATGCGGCGGGTGTTGCCCGTGCGGATTTCCCGGCCCCCGATGAGCATCGGGATGTCGGCCGACCCCTCGTAGTAGGCCTTGTATTGTTTTAATACGGCTTCGCGCTCGGGAGACCCCGGTGCATAGCTCTTTACCGGCTCGTTATAGGCCGGGGGTACTTGAAAAAAACCATTGCCCATGCTGTGTGATTTTCGCGGTTAGTAAATGCGATGCAAAGGTACGAAAACCACGCGCCTTAAAAAAGGTTTCAGGAAGGATGTGACGGGCTCAGTTCAGGGCAAAGGGCGCGCTGAGTCTGAAAATGGGCACATACACCCTGAACTTTTCGGTAGAGGAAAAGTTCACCATGTTGTAATAGCCCTTCATGGCCCCGATGGGGGAAGCCAGCAGGCAGCCCGAGCTGTAGGTGTGCGATTCGCCGGGGCGGATCACCGGTTTTTTGCCGATAACGCCTTCCCCGTCGAGGACCTCGATATCGTTCAGGGCGTCGTAGATCTTCCAGTGGCGGGAGGTCAGCTGCACGGCATCCTTGCTCTGGTTTTCGATGGTGATGGTGTAGCCGAATGCAAAATGCATTTTGTAGTTTTTGAAGAACGTGCCTTCAAAACTGGTGTCTACAGAGATCTTGATGCCCTTGGTTACTTGTGTGATCATGTTCTAATACGTGACCGCGCTGCCTACAAAAAGCACAATGATCGCGATCCAGGCTAAGATAACAAATATAGTGTTCAGAAACAGGTACTTCAGGATGGTTTTGAAATGCCCCTGTTTGTAAAATTTGCGCATCGCCGCATAGAGGTATACGGAGAAGACGGCAAAAGACAACCAGGTGAAATCTTTCCCGACCAGGCGACCTGCCAAAGCCCCAATAATGAGCAAGATAAAAAACAGGGACTGAATCTGAAAGCTAAAGACCAGATTATCGGTGTAGGTATAGCTTTTCCTGATGTACACCAGCCAGAGGAAGATGCTGAAGACCGGCAGGAAGAAGAAAATGACCAGGGGCAGCTTTGAAATCTGTTCGTTGATAAAGCTTCCCGGCTGCCGCATCAGCCGCAGCAGCGACTGGGCCGTACTGAAGCTGATCCGGTTTTCGCGTGTATCGGGCAGCCCGTATTGAGCCATCGCCTCCTGATAGTCATACAGGGTGTCTTTCCGGATCAGGGTGATGAAGGCTTCCGTCTTGGAGGCAAACCGGCCGAAAGACCCCCCCTCGACTTTTTCGAGGTAGCCTTTGGGGTCTGCCAACATGGCGGAGTCCTTGTCGTGCTTGGCTTTCAGGATCTGGTCGCCCAGCGGGATTGAATCGAGAGCCTGAATCGCCTCACGGGCTTCTTTCATTTCCCCTCCCAGCTGCATCGAATCAAGGACCTGCAGCGCCTTTTGCTTATCGGCTTCACTGACAGGGGGCACAATTTTCGGGATTGCCGGCGCCTGGTCGAGCTGCACATCCAGGGGCTCCCTGTCGAGCGAGCGGAAATCGCTTGTGGTCTGTAACAGCAGGAAGTAGATGATGGCCAGGCTCAGCAAAAAGCGGAACGGGTTGGTGTAGGTGACCCGCTTGCCGGCCACGTAGTCGAGGGTGATTTGCCCGGGCCTGAGGATCAGGGCCTTCACGGTCTGGAGCAGCCTCGAATCGTAATCGATGATGCTGCCCAGGAATTCCTCGATAAAATCGCGCAGGGTGATGTTTTTGGTGCTGTTGAGCTGGGAGCAATTCGGGCAGTAGCGGTCGCTCATCTCGAGCGGGTGCCCGCAATTGAGGCATTCATTGCCCCGGTACTTCAGTTGGTATCGCACGGCCCTGCGGGCCGGTTTGCTCACTTCGCCCATAGGAATCAGTTGGTGATGGTCTGCGAATTGACGGAACCTACCCCGATTACGCTATCGTAAATATCCCCAAAATTCCTGTAATACACCAATATGGTATAGATGTTTTCCGTGACGTGGAAGTTGCCGCCCACGGTATTGAGCTCTACCGTGCCGTCTTCGCGCTCAATGACGTACTTGTAATTGTAGAACCCCTGCTTGAGCAACAGGCTCGCTTCCATGTAACCCGTATCGGGGTTGTAGGTCAGCAGGTTGTCGTCTTCGAGGGCGTAGTTGTTGAACTTCCCGAAGAGGTAGACCCGGTCGAGGCCGAGGAGGTCCGAATACGGCAGCCTGAAATGCACCCGGGTGTATTCTGCCTCGCGGGAGGGGTCGCGCCCCTGCAGTGTGCGGATCAGAAAATCGCCGTTGATATCGGGGTAATAGGTGTAGACCTGGTCGTAGCGGTAGGCGTTCGGGAAAAGGTAATGGTTGTAGAGGTCGTCGAGCTCAATGTGCGAGATGGCTGCGGTGGGGGCCCGCAGGTCGCTCGAATCGAAATACAGGTACTCGTTGCCGCCGTAGAAGGCGGTTTCCTGGTCGTATTTGTAGACCAGTTCGGAGCCCAGGGTAAACTGGGGGGCGATGTTGGTGCGGGCCGTGGGCCAGTGGAAATTCTGCAAAATGGCCACTTTCACCTCCTGCTTCGGGTTGATCAGCTGAATGCCGGCGGGCTGTATGCCAAACTGCACCGATTGTTTGGTGTTCATCGATTCGAATTGCCTCGACCGGCGCACGTTGGCAGGCACTTTGACCAGGTCCTGGTAGATCACAAACCGCCTTGAGAACTGCAGGTTGCCGCGGTAATCATAGATCTCGAGCATGTAATTGCCGCTTACCCGGGGGGCCACCTGCGCATTGGGCAGCCTGAGCCGGTAATTGGAATAGGGCTGAAGCGTGGTAAAGCTGTTGCCGTAGTCCACGATGCGCTGGTTGTCCATGCCGCTCAGGTATTGAGACTTGAGCAGGGCCGAGGGCGTCCAGTCGTAGTTGCAGTGCACCAGCCGGTAATAGTAGTCGTCTTCGCGGGCCGTAAGGTCGTCGAATTCGAGGGTCATGGTTTCCCCGAGCTGCACGATCGGGAACTGATCGTCTGTGGGGCCCCTGAAGATGACCGACCTGATATTGGGGGGCGGGGCCACCTCGGTGAGAACCTGGGCCGGCAGGGCCAGAACCCAAAGCATAAAGGGTATTTGTTTAAGCAAAAAGCGCATCAGGAGCCTGTATCTGGGGCAAAGGTAAACAAAAACCAACCCCCCCTGTTTCAGGTCCGACATACGGTCAAAAAATGGGGTAATAATTATGATTCCACATTGAGATGTGCTATTTTTGGCCCGTAATTTTTGTAAACTAAGGCTACCTTCCTATGCCAACTGACATCCGGATCAAAAAAGGATTGAATATCAATCTTGTCGGCGCTGCAGAACCCACCACCTCGAAAGCTGTACCCAGCAACGTTTATTCCCTTGACCTTCATGATTTCCATGGCGTTACGCCCAAGATGCTCGTCAGGGAAGGGGCTGAGGTCAGGGCGGGCGAAGCGCTCTTTTACAACAAGGACTACCAGCCCATGGTCTTCGTCTCCCCGGTGAGCGGGGAACTGGTGGAGATCCAGCGGGGTGCGCGTCGCCGCATCCTCTCCGTTCGGATTCTGGCAGACAAGGAGCAGAAAAGCGTGCAGCACCAGCCGCTCGACCCGGCCAAAGCCGACGCGGGAGCCATTCGTGAATTCCTGCTGAAAACGGGCTGCTGGCCCTTTATCAGGCAACGGCCCTACGACCGCATCGCCGATCCGGAGACCCCGCCCAAGGCTGTTTTTATCTCAGCCCTGGTGACGGCCCCCCTGGCGGCAGACATCAACTATACCCTGAAGGGCAAAGAAAAAGAATTGCAGGCGGCCCTCTCTGCCCTGGGAAAACTCACCCCGGGCAAGGTGCACGTGAGCATCGGCGCCGGGGCTGATTCGCCCTTTGCCGCCTTGCAGGGCATCGAGCTGCACAAGGTCAGCGGCCCGCACCCGGCAGGGCTGGTCGGCACCCAGATCAACCGCATCGACCCCATCAACAAGGGCGAGCGCGTCTGGACGGTTTCGCCCCAGGACCTGGTGATCATTGGGGAAGCCCTGCTTACCGGGGTCTTCAACCCGGAGCGGGTGGTGGCCCTGGCAGGAGCCAGCATCAAGGCGCCGAAATACTTCCAGACCCGCATCGGGGCCGAAATATCGACCTTCCTGTACGCCAGCGGGGTGAACGACAAGAAGTTCCGCGTGATCAACGGAGACGTGCTTACCGGGCGAAAGACCCGTCCCGACGGCTACCTCGGGTACTACAACAATACGGTAACCGCCATTCCGGAAGGGGACGATTACGAATTGTTTGGCTGGACCATGCCGGTTTTCAATAAGATATCCACCACCCGGGCCCTTACGTTTTCCTGGCTCAACCCGAACAAGAAATACAACCTCAACACCAACACCAACGGGGAGCACCGGGCTTTCGTGGTAACCGGGCAGTACGAGGAGGTATTCCCGATGGACATCTACCCCCTGCAGCTGCTCAAGGCCTGCATGGTGGGCGACCTCGACGAAATGGAGCAGCTCGGGCTTTACGAGGTGATCCCCGAGGATTTCTCCCTGACCGAATTCATCTGCATTTCCAAACAACCGCACCAACAGATCATCCGGGATGGCCTGGACCTGCTGTATAAAGAAATTGGATAACGATACGACATGAGCGACAAGAGACTGACCCTAAAGAAAAGGTTGCACATCATCAAGCACAGCCTGCGCGGCAAGAAGATGGCACCTGCCTTCGGCGCCTTCCATACCTTTCTGTTCACCCCTGACGAAACCACGCATTCCGGGGCGCACATACGAGGGGCCGACGACCTGAAACGCACCATGAACACCGTGATCCTGGCCCTGATCCCGGTGCTGCTGTTCTCCTTCTTCAACACGGGGTACCAGCATTTTGCGGCCATCGATGCCGCAGCCGGCACGCCCCGCCAACTCGACTTTTTCGGAAACTTCCTTACCTGGGAGAACTTCTGGCTGGGCTTCATACAGGTGATGCCCCTGGTCATCGTCTCCTACGCCATCGGCCTGGGCATTGAGTTCCTCTTTGCCGTGATCAAAGGGCACGAGGTGGAAGAAGGCTACCTGGTAACCGGCATGCTGGTGCCGCTCATCGTTCCGGTAGATACCCCCCTGTGGATGCTGGCCGTGGCCGTTGCTTTCGGGGTGGTGATCGGGAAGGAGGTCTTCGGCGGAACCGGAATGAACATCCTCAACCCGGCCCTGACCATCCGGGCTTTCCTTTTCTTCGCTTACCCGACCTGGATGAGCGGCGACAAGGTGTGGGTGCACGGGGCCGTTGAAAGGGCCGGCACCCCCGATGCGATCTCGGGCGAGACCGTGTTGGGTTCCCTGGCGCAGAACGCCAGCTATGACTACAGCATATCCGACCAGTTTTTCGGGTTCATCCCCGGCTCGGTAGGGGAGACCTCTACCTTTCTGATCCTGCTCGGCGGGTTGTTCCTGATCTTCTCCAAGATCGCCAGCTGGCGCATTATGGTCAGCTCGGTGATAGGGGCCCTGGTTATGGGGCTGATCTTCAACGGGGTGGTCGACCAGGGCTGGATCGGGGAAGGCAGCCGCTTCTACAGCCTGATGAGCTTCCCGTTCTGGCAGCACCTGATCGTGGGCGGGCTGGCCTTCGGGATCGTCTACATGGCCACCGACCCGGTAACCGGCTCTCAGACCAACCGCGGCAAATGGATCTACGGCTTTTTGATCGGGTTCCTCTCGGTGATGATCCGGGTGTTCAACCCGGCTTACCCGGAAGGGGTATTCCTGGCGATCCTGCTGATGAATGTCTTTGCCCCCACCATCGACCACTACGTGTTGCGGGGCAATATCAAAAAACGTCTGAAACGCTTTAAAACGGCCACCATCTATCCTTCCCAGGCTGGGGGCAAGGCCGAGGAACTGAAAGCTGAAACCGCATAATTATGGCACTCGACACCCAAAAGAACGTTTATACTGTCCTCTTCGCCGCCGGCATGGTGCTGGTGGTGGGTTCCCTGCTGGCCTTCGTTTCGTCGGCCCTCAAACCCACCATCAAAGAAAACGAGCGGTTTGAAAAGCAGCAGAACATCCTCTACGCCATGGGCGTGAACGAGAACTCAGACGAGGGCTCGGTAAATTTCATCCCGACCCGCACCGTAGAGCAGACCTTCTCCCAGTACATCAAGAAACAACTGGTAATTGAGGGAGACCAGGTCACCGAAAACCCGGAAGCCTACCTGATCGACATGAAGAAGGAGATAGCGGCCGCCAAGAAAGGGGAAACCCCGAGGCTGCCCGTGCTGATCGGCGAGAAAGACGGAAGTACCTTCTATATTCTCCCGATGTATGGCAAAGGCCTGTGGGATGCAATCTGGGGGTACATTGCCGTAAATGAGCAAATGGTGGTGCAGGGGGTGTACTTCGACCACAAATCGGAAACCCCGGGCCTGGGGGCCAACATCAAGGCCCGCTATTTCATGGACGACTTCACGGGGGAGTCATTGCTTGACGGCAACCGGATTGGCGCCGTACAGGTGGCCAAGGGAAACAACGACCCCCTGAACCAGGACAAGCAAGACAACCAGGTCGATGCCCTGGCCGGGGCCACCATCACCGGCAACGGGGTTACGGCCATGATCGCCGAAACCGTGAACCTCTACCAAGACTATCTGCAAACCCTTAGAGCGAAATAACATGGGACTCCTCACTAAAAAAGACGCAAAACTCGTACTGGACCCCCTGGCCGACAACAACCCCATCACCATTCAGGTACTGGGGATCTGCTCGGCCCTGGCCATTACGGCCGAGCTCAAGCCCTCCATTGTGATGGCCATCTCGGTGATGTTCGTGCTCGGGATCGGCAACGTGGTGATCTCCCTGTTGCGCAACATCATCCCCTCCAAGATCCGCATCATCGTGCAGCTGATCGTGGTGGCGGCCCTGGTGATCATTGTTGACCAGGTGCTCAAGGCCTATGCCTACGAACTGAGCAAGACCCTGTCGGTCTTCGTGGGGCTGATCATCACCAACTGTATCATCATGGGGCGCTTTGAGGCCTTTGCCCTGGGCAACAGCCCCTGGCGTTCTTTCCTGGACGGCATCGGCAATGCCCTGGGGTATGGAATCATCCTGGTGATCGTTGGCTTTTTCCGCGAGCTGCTTGGCTCGGGTACCCTTTTGGGCATCCCGGTGCTGGGCGACCCGATCGCCAAGACCGGCTTGTATTCCATTGGTTACGAAAATAACGGCTTTATGATCATCCCCCCTGCGGCCCTGATCGTGGTAGGG
>CAYWZF010000002.1:0-89766 GCA_964461555.1 uncultured Robiginitalea sp.
CCGGGATGTCGCGCAACCGAACCAGTTTTCGGATGATTTGAAGCTGCTGGTAATCCTTTTCGCCGAAGTAGGCGCGGTCTGGCATGATAAGCCGGAGCAGGGCTTCGACGATGGTGCCGACCCCGTCAAAATGTCCGGGGCGGTGGGTCCCTTCCATGACGGCCTCCAGCCCCCCGAAGTCGTAGGGCCTCGACACCGCCTCGTCCCCGTACATCTCACGGACTTCCGGGGCGAAGACTGCCAGGTCGTCTGACAGGGCCTCCAGCATGCCGAGGTCCCCCTCGAGCGACCGGGGGTATTTGGCCAGGTCATCCGGGTTGTCGAACTGGGTGGGGTTTACAAAGATGGTTACGATAACCGCCTGATTTTCAGACAAAGCCCTTTCAACCAGGTTTAGGTGCCCCTGATGGAGGGCCCCCATGGTGGGGACCAGCCCGAGACTCCTTCCCGAATCGCGGAGTGACTGGCGGAAATGCGCTACTTCCGTTTTGGTTCTGAACAGCTCCATAGGTGCCGCAAATGGCGTGCAAACTTACTATAATTACGGCTATTCTGCATAATTTTTGTAATTTTGCGGCTACGTTTTCACCACAAACAAAAATCCGCCCCTATGAACGGGAAAAAGATATTGTTCGTATCGTCCGAATTGGTGCCTTACCTCCCCGAAAATGAAGTTTCCCTCATGTCTTACGAGGCCCCAAGGATGGTCAACAGTAACGGCGGTCAAATCAGGATATTCATGCCCCGGTACGGCAACATCAACGAACGCCGCCACCAGCTGCACGAGGTGATCCGGCTTTCTGGCATGAACCTGGTGATCAACGATATGGACATGCCCCTGATCATCAAGGTGGCATCTATTCCCCGTGAGCGTATACAGGTTTACTTCATAGACAACGAGGAATACTTCAAGCGGAAGGCGACCTTCACCGATGAGAACGGGGTCTTGTTCCCCGACAACGACGAACGGGCCATCTTCTTTGCCAAGGGCGTGGTGGAAACCGTCAAAAAGCTCAACTGGTCGCCCGATATCATCCATGTACACGGCTGGATGGCCTCCATGCTCCCCCTCTACCTGAGGGAGTACTACGCCGATGAACCCCTGTTCGCAGACAGCCGTATCGTGACCTCGGTGTACGGGAAGGGTTTTGAGGGATCCCTCAACGAGGAAATGGCCCGGAAAATCATTTTCGACCAGATCCCCTCAGAACGGGTAGACGTGCTGGATCCGCCCACCTACAATAATTTGTTAAAAGTAGCCATAGATTATTCGGACGCCGTTATCTTAGCCGCCGAGGAAATTCCCGATGAGCTGCGGGAATACATTGCCAAGCTGGAAAAACCGGTATTGCCCTATGTGCCGATTCAGGAATTCGAAGAGGCGTACATGAATTTCTACAATACCGAAGTTTTAATCTAAGTCCATGAGCATGAAGCGAATCCTGTACTCCGTTCTGGCCGGGGTTATACTGGTACTTGCAACGGAGTCCTGTGAACAAGATCCTCTCACCATAGGGGAAGGTGTTGTCAGTGATGAGCCTTTTGCCACAGGAAAAGCAGTTTACGATGTTTTTGCCTACAACAGGGCTATCGAAGCCATACCCACCAACCGACTGCCCCTGTATGAGCTGGGGGTCATGCTCGACCCCATTTACGGGACGACCGAGGCGAGGGTCACTACCCAGCTGCAGCTGGCTGACGGGGCCGGCAACCCCACCTTCGGGATTTTTTCTCAAAGTTCCGAAGACAGCGATCCCAGCGCCATCCCCGAAAACGAGACAGTTACCGCTGTGCGCCTTTATCTGCCGTTTTTCCTGAACACCTCTGCCGATTCGGATTCTGACGGGGTCATAGACGAATTGGACGAGGAACCTGATAATTCCGCGAACGACTCCGACGGGGACGGCCTCACCAATGCGCAGGAGCGCTCCCTGGGGACCAACCCGCTCAACCCCGATACCGACGGGGATGGAACTCCTGACGGGGAAGATACCTCCACCCCATCGAACACCTTTCCGGTCGTCCGCGACCTTGACAGCATTTACGGCGACCGCTCTCAGCCCTTTACCCTGAAAGTGGAACGCTCCACCTATTTCCTCGAAGACCTTGACCCCCAGTCGGGGTATCAGGACCTGCCTCCGAATTTTTCGAACCAGTCGCTCACCCCCGACTTTTCGGGTGAGCTGCTGTTTGAAGGGGAGGTAACCATTTCGGCCGAGGATATCATCACCTTCAAAGATGATGACCCCGACACCGAGGCAGATGAGTCGCTCACCGTAGACGAGCGCCTTTCCCCCGGCATCGTGGTGTACCTGGATTCGCTTTTTTTCCAGCAGAATTTCATCGATAAGGAAGGCAGCTTTGAATTGCTGAGCAATTCCAATTTCAAAGACTACCTGCGTGGCATACACCTGACCCTTACCCCGGCAGACCAGCAGGAAATGATGATCCTGTTTGACCTGAGCGACGCCCGCCTCACTGTCTTTTACGAATACGACCGGAAAGACCAGGAGGAGATTACCCGAGAGAAAAGCCGTTACGACCTGCGGTTGCTGCGGGGAGGCGGCCCCCAGCCGATCATCGGCAATGCTGTGAATACCATTGTCAAAGGGGATTATCCTCCTGAAGTCAACGATGCCCTGGCCTCCCAGGAAAACGCCTCCCGCATCTACCTCAAGGGCGGGGGTGGCACCTATGCCGAAATCGACCTGTTTGACCAGTTGGGCGGGGGTGAAATCATAAATACCATCCGGCAGCAAGACTGGATTATCAATGCGGCCTACCTGGTGCTCTATGTAGACCGGGAACGCCTCGACCAGGCCGGGGGCGTGCCCGAGCCGCCCAGGCTGTACCTGTACAATGCCGAAACCAACCGGCCCCTCTACAACCCGGTGACCGAAACAACCAACGCAGACAGCCCGTTTGGTGTTTTCCTGAACTACGACGGCTTCCTGCAGGAAGAAGGGGGAGCGGGGGTAAAATACTCAGTGAACATCACCGAGCATATCAACAATATCCTGGTCAGGGATTCGGCCAATGCCAGGCTGGGCCTTACCCTGACCCCTGACCTCCGCCTCAGCGGCACAGCCGAAGTGCTGGTCCCCGACGGGCCCGATGCCAGGAAGGAATTGCCGGTAAGCGCCAACCTTTCCCCGATCGGCACTGTTCTGGTGGGGTCGGAGGTGGCCGCCGACGACCCCAAAAGGCTCGCCCTGGAAATCTACTACACGGAAATCGATCCCTGAGCCGGCCAGTTGTGGCAGAATTGATGTGTTTTGTCCGATTTTTTTGGCCCCGCGTGTGAGGTAGCATTACTTTTACGCCGATTTCCCCAATTTTAAAGTTACTTATACTATGTGTGGAATAGTCGGATACATCGGATACAGAGAAGCTTATCCCATTATCATCAAAGGTCTGCAGCGCCTGGAGTACCGGGGCTATGACAGTGCCGGCATCGCCCTGTTTGACGGGAGCACCATCAACCTTTCCAAGACGCCGGGCAAGGTAGACGACCTGAAGGAAAAGTCGGCAGCCGCGATCCCCCTGGGGGGGTCCCTGGGCATCGGCCACACCCGCTGGGCCACCCACGGGGTTCCGAACGAGGTGAATTCACACCCGCATTTCTCCAACTCCGGAGACCTGGTGATCATCCACAACGGGATCATCGAGAACTACGAGTCTGTGAAGAAGGAGTTGAGCCAGCGGGGCTATGTGTTCCATTCCGATACCGACACCGAGGTGCTGGTGAACCTCATTGAAGAAGTCAAGAAAAAGGAAGGGGTGAAGCTGGGCAAGGCCGTCCAGATTGCCCTGAACCAGGTAGTGGGGGCCTATGCCATTGCTGTTTTCGACCGGAGCAAGCCCGATGAGATCGTAGTGGCCAAGCTCGGAAGCCCGCTGGCCATCGGGGTGGGGCAGGATGAGTTTTTCATCGCCTCTGACGCCTCCCCCTTTATCGAATACACCCAGAACGCCGTATACCTCGAAGATGAGGAGATGGCTGTCATTCGCCTGGGCAAGGAGATACGCCTGCGCAAGATCAAAGACGACGCCGTGGCCTATCCGCTGGTGCAGGAGCTCCAGCTGAACCTCGAGGCCATCGAGAAGGGCGGCTACGATCATTTCATGCTCAAGGAGATCTACGAACAACCCCACGCCATCAAGGACACCTTCCGGGGCCGCCTGCTGGCCGAACAGGGCATTATCCGCATGGCCGGGATCGACCAGAACATGGACCGGTTCCTCAACGCCAACCGGATCATCATCGCTGCCTGCGGCACGTCGTGGCATGCCGGCCTGGTGGCAGAGTACATTTTTGAAGACCTGGCCCGCATCCCGGTCGAAGTGGAATACGCATCCGAATTCCGCTACCGCAACCCGGTCATCACGGACCAGGATGTGCTGATCGCCATTTCCCAGTCTGGGGAGACAGCCGATACCCTGGCTGCGATCAAGCTGGCCAAGGAGAAGGGGGCTTTCGTGTTCGGGGTCTGCAACGTGGTGGGTTCTTCCATCGCCCGCGAGACCGATGCCGGGGCCTATACCCATGCCGGTCCGGAAATCGGGGTTGCTTCGACCAAGGCGTTTACCACCCAGATCACCATCCTTACGCTTATCGCCCTGAAGCTGGCCAAGGCAAAGGGCACTATTTCAGATGAGCGGTACAGCGAAATCCTGACCGAGATGGAATCCATCCCGGCCCTGGTTCAGAAGGTGCTTGAGACCAACCCGCTTGTCGAGATCATCGCCGAGGCCTATAAAGATTCCAATAACTGCCTCTATCTGGGCCGCGGGTACAATTTTCCCGTTGCCCTCGAAGGGGCCCTCAAGCTTAAGGAGATCAGCTACATCCATGCCGAAGGGTACCCCGCGGCCGAAATGAAGCACGGCCCGATCGCCCTGATCGACGAGCATATGCCCGTTATCGTCATCGCCACCAAAAAAGGGCATTACGAAAAGGTGGTGAGCAACATCCAGGAGATCAAGTCCCGCAAAGGGAAGATCATCGCCATTGTCACCGAGGGAGACGAACAGGTTCGCGAACTGGCCGATCACGTGATCGAAGTACCCGAATGTTCCGAAAGCCTTTCGCCCCTGCTCACGACCATCCCGCTTCAGCTGTTGTCTTATCACATCGCCGTGATGCGGGGCTGCAATGTGGACCAGCCCAGAAACCTGGCCAAGTCGGTAACGGTGGAGTAGCCTTTCATACACCAGGCTTACGGCCCGAATGCCCCCGCGTTCATAGATGCGGAAGTGCCTGAAAATCGAAAGTTGAATCCCCGCCTTCGAGAGAATGCGGGGATTTTTCTTGGGCGGGTACTTCCCCTTTATTTAGGATATGACATTTTATGGGCGCCCGCTTTGAGGACTTGATATTATGCGCGCATCATTTTGAGGAATTTTAATTGCCAGTGTGAAAAAATTGGTATCTTGTCCTTTGAACTAACCCGAATAAACTCAATTTTAGGAATGAGAACACTTCTGCTTATCCCCATGCTCCTCTTAGGGCTGGGAGGCTTTGCACAGACCGTGGTTTCCGGAACCGTGAGCGATGCCAACGGAGAACCCATCCCGGGCGTAAACGTGATCATTGCCGGGAAGGCCATTGGGACCAGTACCGATTTTGACGGAAATTTTGTGCTGGAAACTTCTGAAAGACCACCTTTTCAACTGCGGTTTACCAGCGTAGGTTTTACCGAAACCACAGCAGAGGTAACCTCGAACAACCAGACCCTGAACATCACGCTTTCAGAAGCCCAGACTTTCCTGGAAGAAGTGGTCATCTCTGCTTCCCGTACCCCGGAGCGCATCTTTGAATCGCCCGTTTCCGTGGAGCGCTTCGGGCTGAAGGAGATCCGCAATACCTCGGCAGCCTCCTTTTACGAAGGCCTGCAGAACCTCAAGGGGGTAGACATCAACACCAACAGCCTTACCTTCAATTCCATCAACACCCGCGGTTTTGCGACCTTCGCCAACACCCGCTTCATGCAACTGGTCGACGGGATGGACAACACCGCCCCCGGCCTCAACTTCGTGCTGGGGAACCTGGTGGGGATGTCGGAACTGGAGGTGCAGAGCGTGGAGATCCTTCCCGGGGCATCTTCTGCCCTCTACGGGGCGGGAGCCTTTAACGGGATTTTGTTCATGACCAGCAAGAGCCCCTTTGACTATCAGGGAATAAGCGCCTATTTCAAGACCGGCTTCACCGCACAGGATGCAGCCGGGAACAACCAGTACTACGACTTTGGCATCCGGGCAGCGCACGCCTTCAGCGATAAGCTTGCCATCAAGGCCAATTTCTCCTTCCTGCAGGGCGAAGACTGGCATGCGAACAGCGAGGTGGACCTGCTCAATCCGGGCCGCACCCGCCAACACCCGGCCTACGACGGCCTCAATGTCTACGGGGATGAGGTGAGCACCCTCCTGAATTTTGACGCCCTGGCCGGCCTGCCTTCGGGCACGGTAGGTTCAGCCCAGGTTTCCCGCACCGGGTATCAGGAGGCAGACCTGCTGAACTACAATGCCCAGAGTGTGAAGACCGATTTCTCGGTGTACTACCGCCCCTTTGCCGATGATTTCGAAATCATTTACAACGGCCGGGTAGGACGGGGGAACACCATCTACCAGGGGGCGAACCGCTATGCCATCCGCGATTTCACCCTGCAGCAGCACCGGATTGAACTCCGGAACAACAATTTCTTCCTCCGGGGCTATATTACCTCTGAAAGCGCCGGGAATTCCTACGATACCCGTTTTGCCGCCATCAACGTAAACCGGCGCTGGAAATCAGACCTGCAGTGGTTTACCGATTACGCCCAAACCTTCATCGGGGCAAAGCTCGGTGTCGGAACCGGCATTCAGCTCGACGATGATACCGCCCATGCCGCCGCGCGCGCAGCGGCCGACCAGGGGCGTTTGATTCCGGGCACACCAGCCTTTCAAAGCGCTTTCAACCAGGTCATCAATGACGGAAACCTAACTACAGGGGCCAAGTTTATCGACAACACGAAGTTCCGGCACGTGGATGCCAATTACAATTTCAGCCACCTCACCTCCGAGATAGCCGATATCCAGATCGGCGGCTCCTTCCGCGAGTATGTGCTGAACTCCAACGGCACCATCTTCACGGATATCGACGGGCCCATCACGTACAACGAGTACGGGGCTTACCTGCAGGTCCAGAAAAAATTGCTTGACGACCGCCTGAAGTTTACCGGGTCGGTCCGCTATGACAAGAACGAGTTCTTTGACGGCTTCTTCTCCCCCAGGCTCTCCCTGTTGACCACCCTGGGGCCGAAGCGGAACCACAATTTCCGCGTTTCCGTGCAACAGGGCTTCCGCAACCCCACCACCCAGGACCTCTTCATCGGCCTGAATGCCGGGCGGGCCATTCTGGTGGGTTCAGCCCCTGACAACCTCGACCGCGACGTACGCCAGTTCCCCCTGAGCGCCTCCGGGCAGACCTTGACCGGGCAAACCCAGGCAACCATTGTAGGGCGCGATGCCTACGAGAATGCGTACTCCCTGGCCTCAGTCCAGGCTGGGGCTCCCCAGGCCGTCGAAACACCCCTGGTACAGCCTGAGGAAATCACTGCCTACGAAGCCGGGTACCGGGCACAGATTGGTCGGATTGCCATCGACATCAGCGGCTACTACAACAAATACGAGAATTTCATCTCCAATACGACGGTCTTGGTGCCCTTTTACGGGCAGGCCGGCGATGGCGGGCTTTCCCTGCTTGCCCTGCAGAACGGGGATTTCTTCGCCTACCAGAACTACACCAACGCCCTGGCCGATATCGAGTCTTACGGCGTAACGGCCGGAGTGGAGGCGAAGATTTTAGGCAACTTCGACATCGGGGTTAACTATACCTATATGGAGCAGGACTTTGACCAGGCTGCCTTCCCGGATTTCCGGACGAATTTCAACTCGCCCAACCACAAGGTGAAAGCTTCATTTGGAAATACCGAGCTTTTCAAGAATTTCGGGTTCAACATCAACTATCGCTGGAGCGACACCTATTTCTGGCAGGCCACCTTTGCTGACGGACAGATCGACTCTTACAGCGTGCTTGACGCACAGATCAACTACAGTGTTCCCTCCCTGAAATCCGTCTTCAAGGTCGGCGGGTCCAACATCCTTGGCGAGGAATATTTCTCGGCCGTGGGGACAGGGGCAGTAGGGTCTATCTTCTACGCCTCCTGGACCATAAATCCCTGAGGATTTTAATGAGTTAAAAAGCGCCGGACTCCCGGCGCTTTTTTTATTTAAAAACCGCAGAAATCCATTCCGATTTTAGGAGGAATACCCTATCTTTGCAGCCGAAAAAACAGAGCCTAAATCCTTTATTAGTAGTTTAAACCCAACGCAATGGCAAATCAATCAGGCAAAGTATCCCAGATTATCGGCCCGGTAATCGATGTTGAGTTCCCTTCAGGGGCTGCACTCCCCAAGATTTACGATTCACTGGAGATCAAGCGCGAAGACGGTTCCGTACTGGTGCTCGAAGTTCAGTCTCACATCGGAGAAAATGCCGTTCGGGCCATCTCCATGGACTCTACCGACGGACTTGGCCGGGGAACCGAAGTACGGGCTACCGGGGCTTCGATCCAAATGCCGATTGGGGATGCCGTTTACGGCCGCCTTTTCAACGTGATCGGCGATGCCATCGATGGGTTGGGGAACCTGCCCAAAACAGGTGACAACGGGTTGCCGATCCACCGCGAGGCCCCGAAATTCGAAGACCTTTCCACCTCTACCGAGGTCCTCTTCACAGGGATCAAGGTTATCGACCTTATTGAGCCCTACGCCAAGGGAGGTAAGATCGGGCTCTTCGGGGGTGCAGGGGTAGGAAAGACCGTATTGATCCAGGAGCTCATCAACAACATTGCCAAAGGGCACGGAGGCCTTTCGGTTTTCGCCGGGGTTGGGGAACGTACCCGTGAAGGGAACGACCTGCTTCGCGAGATGCTCGAGTCAGGCATCATCAAATACGGGGATGCATTCCTCCACTCCATGGAAGAAGGGGGATGGGACCTGAGCAAGGTAGACAAAAAGGCCCTGAAGGAGTCGAAGGCGACCTTCGTCTTCGGCCAGATGAACGAGCCTCCCGGGGCACGTGCCCGCGTGGCCCTTTCTGGCCTGACCATTGCCGAGTACTTCCGCGATGGGGCCGGCGAGGGACAGGGGAAAGACGTACTATTCTTTGTCGACAATATTTTCCGGTTCACCCAGGCCGGATCTGAGGTATCGGCCCTGCTCGGCCGCATGCCCTCGGCCGTGGGATACCAGCCCACCCTGGCCACCGAGATGGGGGCCATGCAAGAGCGCATCACCTCTACCAAACGCGGTTCCATTACCTCGGTTCAGGCAGTATACGTACCGGCCGACGACTTGACCGACCCGGCCCCGGCAACCACTTTTGCCCACCTCGACGCCACAACGGTACTATCGCGTAAGATCGCCGAGCTTGGGATTTACCCGGCCGTGGATCCGCTCGATTCCACCTCCCGCATCCTGACCCCCGAAATCCTCGGGAAAGAGCACTACGGCTGTGCCCAACGGGTCAAGGAGCTGCTGCAGCGCTACAAGCAACTGCAAGACATCATCGCCATTCTGGGGATGGAAGAACTTTCGGAAGAAGATAAACTGGCTGTGGCCCGCGCCCGACGGGTACAGCGTTTCCTGTCTCAGCCCTTCCACGTGGCCGAACAGTTTACCGGCATCCCCGGGGTATTCGTGGATATCAAGGACACCATCAAGGGCTTCAACATGATCATGGACGGCGAGCTCGACCACCTTCCCGAATCAGCCTTCAACCTGAAGGGGACCATCGAGGAAGCCATCGAGGCCGGCGAGAAAATGCTGGCTGAGGCGTAATGAGTTCGCAGTTGGCAGTTGCAGTTGGCAGTTGCCGTCTGGTATCTGAATGAAATTGAACAAAGTATGTACCTAGAAATAGTTTCGCCTGAAGCGACCCTTTTTGCAGGGGAGGTTAGTTCGGTAACCGTACCGGGCATCAACGGGGAATTCCAGATGCTCCAGGACCACGCGCCCATCGTTTCCCTGTTGCAGGCCGGTGAGGTCCGGTTCGCGGGCCATATTGAGATTGCCGAGGGCTTTGAAGACCGGTTCCGGAAGGCCCCCGACGGGAAGACCGTTTTGACGATCCGCAGCGGTACGGTAGAGCTCAACAACAACAAAGTCATTGTTTTGGCCGACTAATTCAATCACTATATTTTTCAGAAGACCCCGGTGCCTGCACCGGGGTTTTTTTATGGCCAGATCATCACCTCCCAGCACAGGTCTGTTTCCTGGTGCGAACCCAGCGATCGGAATCCTATGGCTTTGTGGGCCTGCAGGGAGCGGGTATTGATCGAGGCGATCTCGGTGATGACCGGCAGGGGACGGCAGCTTTCGAAGAAGGATTCATACAGCTTTCGGAAATGGCCCTGGCGCCTGAAGGCCGATGCCACACAAACCTGCCCCATGACCCGGAAGTCATTGCCTTCGGGCAGGGTTCTGCGCACAAAGTCGAACAATGGTTTCAGCTCGGGGATATCTGCTTCCTGCCCAGGGGCCATACACAATGCGTACCCGGCCAGTTCATTGCCTTGCAGGGCGATTATATGGGCCCCTGCGGCCTGCATTTTACGGAGCAACGGCAGGGTGTGCCGAATTTTGAGGAAACCTTCGCGTTCCCTGACTTCCGGGCTCACCTGTTCGTAGAGGTTGGCCCGTTGCAGCTCCAGGATTTGAAGCAATTCGCCGTCGGTTCGGGCCTGACGGTACTCGGTTGTCAACTCCGCTTTTTCCATGGTGGGGAATATGGCGCTAAGGTACGCGAATCGGGCATATGTACTACCTTTACCCCATGTCTGAGTTCCCGAAAAAGTTGCAATCCAGGCTCGACGCCCGTCGCCGCGACGGGAACCTCCGGGCATTGCCCCAGCCTTCAGGTCGGGTAGATTTCACTTCCAATGATTACCTGGGCCTTGCCCGCCTGCCCGGGCCTCGGGGAGCCGAAGGCAGGGGCAGCACAGGTTCGCGCCTGCTGAGCGGCAACCACCCCCTGTACGAACAGACCGAGGGTTTGGTGGCCGGGTTCCACCTGGCCGGATCGGCCCTGATTTACAATTCAGGATACGATGCCAACCTGGGGCTGCTCTCGGCCCTGTTGCAGCGTACCGATTACGTGTTTTACGACCGCAGCGTCCATGCCAGCATCCGCGACGGACTCTCCCTGGGCCATGCGCGCAGCTTCCGCTATGACCATAATGATCTTGACAGCCTCCGGAAGGTGGTTTCAAAAGTCTTTGGAGGGGTACGCCCGCCCGATGCGGAGGTGTATGTAATCACGGAGTCGGTCTTTTCCATGGAGGGAGACGGGCCGGATTTGGCTTCCCTGGCCGCCTATTGTTCCGAAAACGGCTTTCGCCTGATCCTCGACGAGGCCCACGCGGCAGGGGTGCTGGGCCCGGAGGGACGGGGTGCCGCAGTAGGGGAGGGAATACATGACCGCGTGTTTGCAAGGGTGGTCACTTTTGGGAAGGCCCTTGGCTGCCACGGGGCTGCCGTACTGGGAAGCCCGCTTTTAAAAGAATACCTGCTCAACTTCAGCCGCAGCCTAATCTACACCACCGCCCTTCCGCCCCACAGCCTTGAGGCCATTTCGCAGGCCTATGGCTTCCTGGAAAGCCCTGAAGGAACGAAGGCCAGGGGAGAATTGCACCAGTTGTTGGCCTATTTCGAACAGCAAATCGGGGAGGCGGGTTTGGAGGGTCGTTTTGTCCCTGCCCGGGCAGCCATCTTCAGCTGCCGGGTGCCGGGCAATGCACGCGCCCGCAAAACAGCAGCCTGTTTGGAGCAGGCCGGCTTTGACGTGCGCCCCATCCTTTCCCCCACGGTCCCGGAGGGGCAGGAGTGCCTGAGGTTCTGTGTGCACCGGTACAATACCCCGTCTGAGGTTCGTGAAGTTTTGACTATCTTGGCCGATAAGCTTCAAAGCGAAGTCAATGGATAGCCGATATCATACCCTTGGGTCGTTCGACCTGCTGGCCGATGCGGAAATTTTGAGGATCAAGCTCGAATCGGAAGGCATACCGGTCTACCTGAAAGATGCCAACATCCTGCAGGCCGAACCTTTTATTGCCACCGCCATCGGGGGGGTGAAGGTGCAGGTGCCCGTCGAATACCGGCAGCGGGCCGAGGCCATATACGACCAGGTCAGGGCCTATGCCCTTGATCGCGACGGGCGACCCGTGGTCTGCCCGAATTGCAAAGCGGCCCGTTCCGAGCGCTACTACAGGCGAACCTCCCTCTGGCACCGCCTGTTTCCGTTCCTGGCCCCTGTGGCCTATAAATGCCTTTCCTGCGGCATGATAACCCGAAGGGATTGATGAAGCGAATCTTTGTCACCGGAATTTCCACCGAGGTCGGGAAAACCCTTGCGTCGGCAATCCTGACAGAGGCCCTGCAGGCCGACTACTGGAAACCCGTGCAGGCCGGAGAACTCCACCATACCGACAGCGACAGGGTCAGGGAGCTGATAAGCAACGGGCGCAGCGCGATCCACCCCAGCGCCTATGCACTTCATACACCAATGAGCCCGCACGCCGCGGCCGCCATAGAAGGTATCCGGATAGACCTGGCCCGGATCAATGTGCCGGAAACCGACAACCACCTGGTGATAGAAGGGGCGGGGGGGCTGCTGGTTCCCCTGAACGAGCAAGACACCCTATTTGACCTTATCAGGCCGGAGTACAAGGTCGTGGTGGTCTCCCGCCACTACCTCGGCAGCATCAATCACACCCTGCTTACGGTGGGAGCCTTGCAGTCCCGGGGTTTGGAGGCAGGCATTATATTCAGCGGCGACCCGCACCCGACCACCGAGGATATTGTGCGTACCAAGACCGGGGTGCCCATCCTGGGCCGTATCCCGGAGCTCGCTCAGATTGACCGGGGCCGCATCCGGGAAGAGGCCTCCCGCCTGCTCCCGGCCCTGGAATCTTATCTCCTCACGTAGATTTCGGCCCTTCCCACCAGGGTGTCGCGCTGGTAGTAAACCTCAAGATAGCTCTCGATTGCAGCGTTTTCGAGCATGCAGTCTGATTCAAAAACGGGCTTGCCCAGGCGCCTGACCACCATCTGCGGGCGGTAGGTTTCCATGATATATTGAATTTCGGACTCGGGGTCTGGCCGGCTCCCGGGGATGAAGGGATACAGGTACGACCGGCAGATATTGCTGGGGTGGGTGGCAACTGCCGTGGGGGGCAGGGCATTCACGAACCAGTACCCGATGTGGTACTCCAGGAAAAATACCCGGTCTTCGCCCGGATAGGTATTGTGCAGGTAACGGGGTACCGCCACGCCTTCCCCGTTGTACCAGGTTCCCTCTTTCCGGTAGTAAGACCAAAGGTCTGCGTATTCCCGATAACTTTCTGCCGGCAACAGCGCCAGCCATAGCAGGGCGCCCCCGACAAACCCCCTTGTTATGCGTGGTGCCGCCTGCTGCAGGGACGTAAAGAGGAGCACCAGGGCCAGGGGATAGAACTGTAGCAGATAATGCCCGTTGATCTTGCCCCCTTTGTAGAAGGCCAGCAAGATCCCGGCCAGGCAGATGGCCAGAAGCCCGGTAGCGGGGTCGCGTCGGTTGAGCCAGCCCCGGCGGAACGCCAGCCACAGGAGCACGCCGGCAGCCAGGTAAAAGCCCAGGGAAGCCGGGCGGAATTCCCCGGCGTCTCCCGAATAGGCGAGCGGGGCACGTACCACGGAGTCCCACCAGAGGGAGCCCAGCCCGCTCCACAGGTAGGGGAGCACCGACGCGAAAAGCACCAGCCCTCCCCCCAAAGCCGCAAATAGCACCGGAATTCTCATGGCCCGGCCTTCCCGGGTCAGGCTGCGGATCAACAGATAGCCGGCCACGACCGGAAGGGCCACCGCCAGGTTGCTTTTGCAGAGCACGGCCAGCCCCAGCAGGGCACCTGCCGTAAAATAGCTCAGCAGGCCCGGGGCACGGGCCAGCAACAAAAGGGCTGGCAACAGGAACAGCATGCTGAAATGCTCTGACATGACCCCCTGCACACTGCCCCCCAGGCTCATCAGGAACATGCAGGCCAGGCCGGCGGCCAGGCCTGTGGCTTTGCCCCCGGTTTCCCGGCCCAAGGCATAGGTCGAATATACAATGCCGCTCACGGCGAGCAGGCCCGCCACCCTGATGGCGACCAGGCTTTTCCCGAACAGCCAAATGGGAAGGGCGAAAATGAAGAACAACAGGGGGGGCTTCAGGTCCCAGAGCTGGGTGTAGGGCAGGTGTCCGTCAACCAGCGACTGGGCCATCAGGATAAAAGTGCTCTCGTCCCGGTCTACATAGTCCCTGAAGAAAAAGGGGAACCTGATCAGGAAACTGCCCCCGAGGAACATCATGAAAACGGCCCCGTTCCCGGCCCGGGACATCCGCTCGAAGACCTTTGTGAACATCCCTGCCAGCATAGGGTTAGTTGCGATTATTTCCCATCTTTGCAAGATAGAAAATCGACCTTTGTAAACCGTAGCGCTTTGCAAAATCTTTCCCAACGCGACCAACGCCACATCTGGCATCCGCTCACCCAGCATAAGACCCACCCGGGCCTGCTCGGCATCGTCAGGGCCAGCGGGGTGTACCTCTATGACGAGGCGGGAAGGGCTTATATCGACGCCATTTCGAGTTGGTACACAGCGGTGTACGGGCACTGCCATCCCTACATCACCGAACAGGTAAGCCAGCAGATGCGGCAGCTCGACCAGATTGTCTTCAGCGGGCTGACCCACGAACCCGCAGTCAGGCTTGCAGAACGCCTGTGTGCCCTTTTGCCCCACGGGCAGGAGAAGCTTTTCTTTTCCGACAACGGGTCTACGGCGGTAGAGGTAGCCGTCAAGATGGCGCTTCAGTTCCACTTCAACCGGGGTGACCGAAAGGTGGTGCTCCTGGCTTTTGAGGAAGGTTTCCACGGGGATACCTTCGGGGCCATGTCGGTCTCGGGTCTTTCGGTCTACAACGGCCCGTTTGAAGGCCTCACCCTGGATGTCAGGCGCATCCCGGTGCCTCAATCGGAGCAGGCAGACGACCTGCTTCGCGAGGTGGATCGCCTGACGGCCGACGGGCAGGTCGCCGCTTTTGTATACGAACCGCTCATCCAGGGGGCGGCGGCCATGAAAACGCACCACCCGAAAGGGCTTGAGGCCCTGCTCCGCTATCTCAGGTCGCGCGGCATCCTGCTGATCGCCGATGAGGTGATGACCGGGTTTGGCAAGACGGGCACCCTGTTTGCCTCCCATCAGCTCGAGACCCGGCCCGACCTGATCTGCCTTTCCAAGGCCCTGACCGCCGGGCTGCTGCCCATGGGGGTTACCAGTTGCACCCGGGAGGTTTTCGAGGCCTTTTACAGCGATGAGGTCGGCAGGGGGTTCTTCCACGGCCACACCTATACTGCCAACCCCCTGGCCTGCAGGGCTGCCCTGGCCGGGCTCGACCTGTTGGAATCAGCGGAAATCAGGGAAGGCATTGCCCGCATCATATGGGCTCACGGCGAATTCGACCGGAAGATCAAGGGGCATCCCCTGGTGCGCGAATCGCGCCAATGCGGGGTGATCTACGCCCTGGACCTTGCCGTAGACACGGACCGTTACGGCAATTTCAGGGATGAGGTCTTCGCCTTCTTTATGGAGCGGGGCATCTACCTGAGGCCCCTGGGAGCTACGGTCTACCTGTTGCCCCCCTATATCATCACAGAAGGGGAACTGGCCCGCCTCCATGAGGGCCTGGAGGCCCTGCTCGAAAACCTTTCCCTCTGATAGCCATGAGCGAAGACACCCTCTCCATCTCGGGCCTGGCGTCCATTTCGGCCCTGGGCTACGGCCCAGAGGAAACCTGGCAGGCGTACCAGGACCCGGGGCATCGGCTTCAGATGCGGGAAGTTGGCGCGATTCAGGCCTGGATGGGCAGTTGCCCCGACCCGGCGTGCCGGGAGGTGGAAACCCTGCGGTCTTCCTCTCCGAATTATCAGGCCCTGGACGAAAGCGTGCTGATGGCCATCCTGGCCGCCCGGGCAGCAGCCGGGGCGGCAGGATGGAAGCAGGGCGAACGCATTGGGGTCAACATCGGCTCCTCCCGCGGGGCTACAGGCCTCTTCGAGAATTACCACGAGGAATTCCTGCGCACGGGCGAAACGGCGGGGTTGACTTCCCCCACCACCACCCTGGGCAATATCGCCTTTTGGGTGGCCCAGGACCTCGGCACGCCGGGCCCTGAATTTTCGCATTCCATCACCTGTTCCACCGCTTTGCACGCCCTGCTCAACGGCATCGCCTGGATCAGGTCGGGCATGTCAGACCGTTTCCTGGTCGGCGGAAGCGAGGCCCCCCTCACCCCCTTCACCCTGGCCCAGATGAAAGCCCTGCGCATTTACAGCCGCGAGACCGGGCCCTATCCCTGCCGCGCGCTCGACCCAACCAAGTCCAACAACAGCATGGTGCTGGGGGAGGGTGCTGCAGTGGCCTGCCTGGAACGTGGGAAGACCGGACGCACCCTGGCCCTGGTCCGCGGGGTTGGCTACGCCACCGAACCGCTCCGCCACCCGGCCTCCCTCTCGGCAGAGGCCCATTGCCTGCAGGCCTCAATGCATATGGCCCTGGGCTCCCTTCCGCCCGGCGAGGTCGATGCGGTGGTGCTGCACGCCCCGGGTACCCTCAAAGGCGACCGTGCCGAGCTGCGGGCCGTCCAAAGCGTTTTTGGTTCCCGCCCTCCGGCCCTGACCGGCAACAAGTGGAAGATCGGCCATACCCTGGGTGCCTCGGGCATGCTGAGCCTGGAAATGGCAGTTCAGATGCTGGCCAGCCAGCAGTTCGTCGGGCTGCCCTTCGGGCCTTCCCTGGCCCCGCAACGCCTGCAATTCATACTAGTCAATGCCGTGGGCTTCGGCGGTAACGCCGTCAGCATCCTTCTGGAGCGGGCCTGAAGGGGGGGGTTCGGCCTTGTATTGGTCATTCGGCTGCTTTAGGCTATTTTTGGGGCAAATCAACTGGCACAACCTAATGAGCGAAATGCGACACGACTGGACCCGGGAAGAGATCCTGGAAATCTACAACCGCCCTATGATGGACCTGCTCTTCGAAGCAGCCGGGGTTCACCGGTTGTATCACGACCCCAATACCGTGCAGGTGTCTACCCTGCTCAGCATCAAGACCGGGGGGTGCCCCGAGGATTGCGGATATTGCCCCCAGGCGGCGCGCTATCATACCGGGGTGGAGGGCAATGACCTGATGACGGTAAGCCAGGTCAAGGCCCAGGCCCTGCGGGCCAAAGCCGCGGGGAGCTCGCGGGTGTGCATGGGGGCTGCGTGGCGGAATGTCAAGGACGGGGCCGAATTCGACCAGGTGCTCGAGATGGTGCGCACCATCAACAAGCTCGACATGGAGGTGTGCTGTACCCTGGGCATGCTGACCGAAAACCAGGCCCGGCGGTTGGCCGAGGCAGGGCTTTACGCCTACAACCACAACCTCGACACTTCTGAGGATTACTACAGGGATGTCATTTCTACCCGGGCCTTCCAGGACCGCCTTGATACGATCGCCAATGTACGCAAGACCAATGTGACCGTATGCAGCGGCGGCATCATCGGCATGGGGGAGCGCCTCGAAGACCGGGCAGGGATGCTGGTGGCCCTGAGCACCCTCGACCCCCAACCCGAATCGGTGCCGATCAACGCCCTGGTTGCCGTGCCCGGCACCCCTATGGAAGACATGGAGCCGGTTTCCATCTGGGAAATGGTGCGCATGGTGGCCACCACCCGCATCGTGCTGCCCCAAACCCAGGTACGCCTCTCTGCAGGCCGCACCCAGATGAGCCGTGAAGGCCAGGCCCTCTGCTTCCTGGCCGGGGCAAATTCCATCTTTGCCGGCGACAAACTCCTCACCACCCCCAACCCCGATGTGAACGAAGACATGGAGATGTTCCGTCAGCTGGGCCTGCAACCCCAGAAGCCCTTCGTGAAAAAGGCGCAGCCCGAGACGGTGGAGGCAGCCGAATCGCAGCTCGGGCCCCTGGGCGAGAAACCGCGCTGGACCCGACCGGGCCATACCATCGAGCGCAATGAGGAAGCGCGCCTCAGAGGAAGCGGCAAGGCCCCGCTTCGTTAAATAATTGTAAGGATTTTGTAAGGATTCTTACCTTTGACGTCGCTTAAACAAGTTGAGCATTGGATCTTCAAGATGTTCCCAGGGTCAAGACCCTCAGCAAGGAAGCCTTTCTCAGGGATTATTACAGGCCTCAGAGGCCGGTGGTGATCGAAAGGGCCATTGAGCAATGGCCGGCCTATTCCAAGTGGAGCCTGGATTATATGCGCCAGGTAGCCGGGGATAAAATTGTCCCCCTCTATGACGACCGGCCGGTAAACTACCGCGACGGGTTCAACGAACCGCATGCCAAAATGCGGATGAGCGAATATATCGACCTGCTGAAAAAAGAACCGACCCGCTACCGGATCTTCCTCTGGAATATTCTCAGGGAAGTCCCTGAACTGCAAAAGGATTTCGATTTTCCCGATTTCGGGCTGCCGCTCATGAAAGGGCTGCCCATGCTGTTCTTCGGCGGGGAGGACTCCTTTACCTTCATGCATTACGACATTGACCTGGCCAATATTTTCCACTTCCACTTCGAGGGGAAAAAGGAGTGCATCCTCTTTTCGCAATCCGAGAACAAGTACCTCTACAAAGTGCCGCATTCCCTGATCACGCATGAGTCGATCAATTTTGCCGCCCCCGACCTGGAACAGTGGCCTGCCCTGCGCCGCGTGAAGGGGTACCGGGCCGTGCTCAACCACGGGGAGGTGCTCTACATGCCCGAGGGATACTGGCACTATATGCGCTATCTGACCCCCGGCTTTTCGATGAGCCTCAGGGCCCTGGCCCGAAACCCGGCCAACCTGAGCCGGGCCGTGTACAATATTTTCATCATGCGGCATTTTGACAACCTGATGCGCCGGATGAAAGGGCAGGACTGGATTGAATGGAAAAACCAGCAGGCCATTAAGCGCACCCATCGGGTGCTTGCCGAAACATCCCCGGATGTGCCAGCCTCCAATTAGGCCCAAATCGCGACTGAATTTCCCATTTTCAGTGGGGTTCCGTATTTTAGGGGACATCATTTAAGTGAGAGCTATGAAACTTCAGGAGGTGTTGACGGCAGAAGATGAAAGGCGCTTTATCGCTTTTCCTGAGGCCCTTTACACGGGGTCTCCTGCCTGGATTCGGCCCCTCGATGAAGACATCCGGGCAGTTTTTGACCGGGAAGCCAACAAGACCTTTGAATACGGGGAGTGCAGCCGATGGCTCCTGGTCGAACAGGGAATTATCCTTGGCAGGATCGCAGCCTTTGTGACCAGCCCGAAGCCGGAGGCGCGGGATGCCTCATTGGCAGGGGGCGTTGGTTTTTTCGAATGCGTAGACCGGCAGGATGCGGCCAACGCCCTCTTTGACGGGGCACGGCAATGGCTTGCGGAAAAAGGGGCCACCTTTATGGATGGCCCGATCAATTTTGGGAGGAGGGACAAATGGTGGGGGCTGCTGACCAAAGGCTTTGACGAGGAACCGAATTACCAGTGTACGTATAATCCTCCGTATTACCAGAAGCTTTTTGAGGCCTACGGATTCAGAACGTATTATGAACAATTTACCTTTCGAAGGCGCATTGCTGACCCCGTAAGCCCGCGATTGGAAAAGAAGGCCCAACTGATTGCCGAAGATCCGTCTTATACCTTTACGCATTTCAGGACGTCTGAATTCGACCGCTATGCCACGGATATCATCGAGGTCTATAACAAAGCCTGGGTAAAGCACGAAGGGGTAAACCCCATTTCGCCCGAACAGGGGAAAGACATGTTAAAGCGCCTGAAGCCCATCCTCGATGAACGGATCATCTGGATTGCCTATTTCCGCGATTCCCCGGTGGCTATCTTCGTAAACATCCCGGAAATCAACCAGATCCTCAAGCATTTAAACGGATCGCTGAAAGGGTTGGGGAAGATCAAATTTCTCTGGTATAAGAAAATGCGGCCCACGCGAAAAGTTTTGGGGATGATCTTCGGGGTGGTGCCAGAGCATCAGGGGAAAGGGGTTGACGGGGCAATCATTCAGCACTTTGCCCAGTACGCCAGGGCCAACCTGCCTTACGAGTTCTTTGAGATGAACGGCATTGGAGATTTCAACCCGAAGATGGTCATTGTGGCCAGGCAGGTGGGGGGAGACGTAACCAAGATACACACGACCTACAGGTTCCTTTTCGACCCGGATGCCCCCTTTGAACGTATGGCGCGGATCAGGTAAACCGCAGCGGCATTACCCCTGCTGGGAGGCAGATTTCGGTGGCATGGTGCCGAATACCCGGTCCCAGAAGGTATTCGAAACACCGAAGGCTTTGTCGGGATAGCGGTAATGGTGCAGGCTGTGGTGCATCCACAACTTCTTGAATCGCTTCGGGGGGCGCATCACATGGGTTGCCCGGTGCACAAAGGAATACACCAGATAGCCCGTGAAAAATCCCGGAAAAAAGCCATAGGTCAGGGTAGAAATTCCCAGGATCCAGAATATCAGGTAGAAGATCCCGAAAAGGATCAGGGCCATGATCAGGCCGGGGACGGGGGGCATCAGCAACCGTTCCTTGTCCCTGGGGAACTGGTGGTGCGAGCCGTGCATGATAAAGTGGAACCGCTGGCTCCAGCGGGCTTCAGTTACCCAATGGAATACGAAGCGGTGGAGCAGGTATTCGGCCAGGGTCCAAAACAACACCCCGGCCAGGAAAAGGCCAACCATCTCCAGCGGGCTCAGCCCGATACGGAGAATGGCAAAGGCGATAAGCGAGCCGATGGCCGCCCCGTAGACTACGATGTTTTGAAGGGGGGTGGTCTTGGTCAGGCTTTCCAGGAAGGGGTTTTTGAAAATTTGCGCCTGTCCGTGCTGGAATTCTGTCGTCACCTTTGGTTTCATCCTCATGCCGAATTTAGAAGTGAAAGGTACGAAATTTGGCATAATTCCCAAGGCATTCAAGGGTTGAGACCATTCCAGCCCTGCCTGAACCGCATCATGCACGATCACTCAATTCTCCCAGAATGTCGTATATAAGTTCGTTTTCCCAGCCCCGGTACTGGAGGTACTGGACAAGCTTTTGTTTTTTTCGCTCCGGGTTTTGTTCGCCGGCGAGCTGATCCCATCGTTTGCGGGCCAGGGCATGCAGGGCTTCTGCGTACCGCGGCCCTTCAATTTCCTTCAGGCTGCGCCTGATCAGGGCTTCTGAAATTTCCCGAAGCTGGAGGGCCCTTCTGATCCGGAGCCTGCCCCATCCCTTTTGCCTGAACTTGCTGCGCACAAAGGCACTGGCGAACCGCTCTTCGCTGAGGAAGCCGTTTTGGATCAGGTGCACCATGATCTGGTCGATGGCCTCGGGGATCATCCGCATCTCCTGCAACTTCTTAACGCATTCCTGGTGGCAGCGCTCCTGATAGGCGCAGTACCTTTCCAGGCGGCGGGTGGCTTCCTCCACCGTGTAGGCCGTATGTCCAAAGGGTTTCATCGGCCTGCTTCCCTGTAAATGACTTCCAGCACAGGCCCGCTGCTGGTAACCCGGGTTTCCCCGGCCGTGCCCGGGCCCTTTTCGCCTGAGACGATTTCGGGCGATTCACCTTGTGCCATCCCAATGGGCACTTCGAGGGTCCAACCCGGCTCTGACTGCGTTACTTTCAGATGAATGCGACCGTCAGGCTGCCGGCGGAAGAACACCGAAACAGCGTTGGAAGCCACCGGCACATGCTCCAGGCTGGCTTCGTTCCACCGGGAAGGCATTTGCGGGGCCACCCGGATGTGTTTTTCGGAGGCCATCGGGTCAATACCGAAGAATTGTTCCACCACGGGAATGGCAAAGCTGTAGAGGTTCCAGGCCTGGGAGATCATCCCGTAGTCGGGCGATACCTCGTACATGCTTCCCGGCAGGGCGTAACTGAAGCTCCGGCACATCCGCAGGAGGTAATCGAGGGCCTGGTCGGGCCTGCCGTAGTTGTTTTCGGCTACGGCCAGCACCCCGGTGGGCAGGGTCATAACCGCACCCGTATAAGAAAAGACCTTGCTGCCCTTGAACGAGCCGGCGTCTTGCCCGGCTGAGGCATCGCGGTCAATTCCGGTGACGAAAAGCCCGAAGGGGTTGGTGAATTCCCGGGCCGTGTCGAGCCCTTTCAGGGCCCGGGCCGTATCGGCTATCCCCATTTCCATCGGGGTGTTCACCACCCAGTTGTGGTGCAGCACAAAAGGCCGTACCCCTTTCGATGGATTTTTTCGGATGGCATGCCGGGTTTCTTCCAGTTCGGCCACGGCCCAGGGCTTTTTCAGGGTGTCGGCCCGCACGATGGCGTCTGCAATCAGGGTCAGGGCCTGGGCGTCGGTACCCAGGAAATCGGCGAACGACCCGAAGGGTTCCGACCAGAATTCCCGGTTGATCCGGTCTTTCAATACTGAGGCGCGCCGGGCGTACTCTTCGGCCAGTGCCGCATCTCCAAGTTCGCGCGCCATGGCGGCGGCATCGGCATACGCTGCCTGGGTGTAGGCCGCCACGTCGATCATCTCGCTGTCGAGGCCGTGGATCTCCATCATCCCGAACCCGTCGGGGTACCCATTCCCGTTGGCATCGTTTTCGCGCATAAGCCATTCCAGGCCTTTGCGAACAGTCGGGAAATAGCGTTCCAGGAAGGCCCGGTCGCCGCTCCATCGGTACACCTGCCAGATAAGGCTGGCAAACTGCGGGGTTTCGTTGATATTGCCCGGGTTGAAGACCTTGCCGTTGGTAGACATTTCGTGGATGATGCGCCCATTGCCATTGACGGCTTCTGAGACACTGTCGAGCAGGCGAATGGTCTCAAATGCCGCTTGGGCCTGCCCCACGGCCATATAGCCCTGCAGGGCGTATTCGCTGTCGGCCCCGAACCACCAGGGGTAGTCGGGGATGCCTGCCGAAATGCCCGTGCCCAGCCCGGGGACGGAGCGCACCATCCAGTCGGCGTTGTACTTCAGCCATTCGAAAGTCGTCACCAGGGACGTGTCGGGCACCGTCAGTTTGCTCAGTCGTGCCAGCCCCGCATACCGGTCCCGCTTTTCGGTCAGCAGGAGTGGGGCGTCATCAAGCAGCACCCGGGCTGTGGCCCGGGCTTCTGATTCAGACAGGGAAGAACCGGCAATTGCCATCCGGAGCAGCTTCCGGCCCCCGGCCGGTACCTTAAGCGCATAGGAGAGGCGGGCAGAAGCCCCCAGGCCGGCATAGGGGCTCCCGGGGAGTTCCTCGTGCGAAACCGGTGCCTGCCCTGCGGCAAAAACCACATACCAGGGATTGGCGCTGTCTTTGACCACCCAGGCGCCCAGGGCAGGGTCGTACAAGGCCCGGTCGCGTGAATCGTGCATGCCCGTTTCTTCCCCCAGCCAGGTAGGCCTCAGGTCGGCATGCCCGGTAAAGGCCACTTCAAGCTGCAAGGGCGTGGAGCCCTTATTTTCAAAGGCGTATTCCACCACCACCCCGGGCTGGCCGTCGGGCGCAAATTGCCATCGGGCGATCCGCAGGGGCTGACCGTCGGGCTCCCAATGGAGGGCGTTGGCCATGGGGTAGTTGACGAATCGGCGCTTCCCCTCCGGGGGCACTGTTTTCCCGCCGATGGCCAGCTGCAGGTCAAAGCCGTCCATCAGTTTGATGGGGTGGCTCCAGATGCCGCCCATTTCTCCCGGGATGTGCCACCCAAGCTCCGGGAAGGAGCCGTCCTGGTGGCCCACCAGGTAAGCCCGGTCTCCGGCGGTCACATAGGGGCTTGCCAGGTATTCGGCCCTGCCTTCCAGGGAAGGGCTTCCGAGAAGGAGGTCTGCGGTGCTTTCGGGGGGGGCGGTTTCCGGCCCGGCGCACCCAAAAAGCCCCAAAAGGGTCGACAGCAAAATGAAGATCGGTTGTCTTTTCATTCAGGGGAGGTATTTGCCTGACCTAAAAATAGAAATTATTGTCCACAGGGGCCGGGTTCGGGCACGGTCAAAAAAAAACAGCCGCTCCATGGAGCGGCTGTTTGTCTTATTCGAGGGTGTTCCCATCTTTATCCGTAAAGCGGTATTCGAGATAGGTGTAGGCGTCCCTCGGCTGGATCTTTATCCATTTCTTGTACTCCAGGAACCACTTGGAGCGGATGGACGGAAATCCTTTGGTGAGGTAGGCGGCTATGAAGGGGTGGGCGTTGAGGATAATGTTCTTCTCCTTGTGCTCTCCTTTCAGGATCCGCTCGAGCTGGTCTCCGATCTTCTCAATGAGCACGATGGGAGCCTGCACTTCTTCTCCGGTTCCGCCCGGATCTACCTCAGAGGTCTTGATATTCAACTCGGGGCGCACCCGCTGCCGGGTAATCTGCACCAGTCCGAACTTGCTCGGGGGCAAGATCTTGTGTTTGGCCCGGTCGTCGGCCATCTCGTCGCGGAGGTGGTTGAAAAGCTTCTTGCGGTTGTCAGGGCGCACCATGTCGATAAAGTCGATCACGATAATGCCCCCCATGTCGCGCAGCCTCAATTGCCGGGCAATCTCGGAGGCGGCTATCAGATTTACCTCCAGGGCAGTTTCTTCCTGATTCCTGGCCTTGGTGGAACGGTTCCCGCTGTTCACATCGATTACGTGCAGGGCCTCGGTGTGTTCGATGATCAGATAGGCGCCCTTGCTCATGGAAGCGGTCCTTCCGAACGAGGTTTTGATCTGGCGCTCGATCCCGAACTTTTCGAAAATCGGCACGTTGGAGCTGTACAGCTTTACGATGGATTCCTTTTCCGGGGCTATTTCGTGCACATAGTCCCTGATCTGGTTGTAAAGGGTTTCGTCATCTACGTGTATCCCTGAAAAGGTGTCGTTGAAGACGTCCCTCAGAATGGACGAAGCCCGGTTCAGTTCCACAAGAACCTTGGACGGGGTAGGTGCTTTTTGCAATTTCTTGCACATCGATATCCATTTGGACATCAGATTTTCAAGATCCTTGTCTAATTCCGCTGTTTTTTTGCCTTCTGCAACCGTCCGGATGATCACCCCAAAACCTTTGGGCTTGATGCTCTGGACCAATCTCTTAAGCCGATCTTTTTCTTCTTTGCTCTCGATCTTCTGCGACACGGAAACCCGGTCTGAGAACGGAACCAAGATCAGATAGCGCCCGGCGATGGACAATTCGGAACTGATACGGGGGCCTTTTGTAGAAATGGGCTCCTTGACGATCTGCACCAGCAACGCCTGGTTCGGCTTGATAGCATCTTTGATGCTACCGTTTTTGTCGATATCTTTTTCGAATGGAAAATTTTTCAGCGAATATTCGGGCTGTCTGCCGGAACGTATCCCGTTGATGAATTTTACAAGGCTTTTGAGCTGTGGGCCGAGGTCGTGGTAATGCAAAAAGGCATCCTTTTCATACCCGACATCCACAAAGGCTGCATTGAGCCCCGTCACCGGCTTGCGGATCTTGGCGATCATGATATCGCCCACATTGAATTTGTGTTCGTCCTGGTCGCGGTGAAGCTCTATGAGTTTTCCATCCTTGAGTAAGGCAAAATCGACGGAATCAGGGTTAGATCTTACGATTAATTCTCTATTCACCTGATTCAAATTAGTGCCATCCCCCAGTGGGGAATAGGCAGATTAAACAATGAGTAATACAGGTTGTACTGTTAACCCGTCGAAATCCTTGCTAGAATTTCTATGTCAATGAACGTATTAAAAGGAAAAAGTAGTTTTGGAAACTACTTTTTCTTGTGACGGTTAGCTCTCCTGCGCTTCTTCCGCTTGTGGGTGGCAACCTTATGTCTCTTTCTTTTTTTACCGCTTGGCATAGCTCAGTATTATCGGTTATTACTTTACCTGTACGTTGCTCTTAACGCCTTCCACAAATACTTTGGCGGGTTTAAAGGCCGGAATGTTGTGAGCAGGAATTTTGATGGTGGTGTTTTTGGAAATATTGCGCCCGGTTTTTTCGGCCCGGGTCTTGATAATGAAGCTACCAAATCCTCTTAAATAGACATTGTCGCCATTTTCCAGAGAGGCTTTTACTTCTTCCATGAAGCTCTCTACGGTTGCTTGGACATCCCCTTTTTCCATTCCCAGTTTTTCTGAGATTTTCGTTACGATATCAGCTTTCGTCATTTTATTTTATCTGTATGTTTCAGGGTTGCAAATATATAAATATTATTCAATCCAAAGCATGGGGGTTTTAAATTTAAGTGCTTAAAAGCCTTAGATTTGCAGCCCCAAGGCAGCACCATGGAATTTTCCGAGATTATTTTGGGCTGGTACGACACCCACAAGCGCGATTTGCCCTGGCGGCAGACCCGCGATCCGTACCGGGTGTGGCTGTCGGAGATCATTTTGCAGCAGACTCGGGTTGCCCAGGGCATGCCCTACTACCTGCGCTTTGTGGAGCGGTTCCCGGAAGTGTGCGACCTGGCAGAGGCCCCCGAACAGGAGGTGCTGAAACTCTGGCAGGGGCTGGGCTATTATTCCCGGGCGCGCAACCTCCACGGCACAGCCCGCACCATCTGCCGGGAGCTCGGGGGTCGCTTCCCCGACACTTATCAGGGCCTGCGCTCCCTGAAGGGCGTGGGGCCGTACACGGCGGCTGCCATCGGGTCGATCTGCTATGGCCTTCCCACCCCGGTGGTCGACGGGAATGTATACCGGGTGCTGGCCCGCTATTTCGGGGTGGAAATACCCGTAGACAGCTCCGGGGGCCGGCGCTATTTTGAACAGCTGGCCCATGAGGTGATGGATGCCCGCCGCATCGGGGAATACAACCAGGCGGTCATGGAGTTCGGCGCCGTGCAATGCGTGCCCCAGTCTCCTGATTGCGCGTCTTGCCCGTTGGCAGACAGCTGCTGGGCACGGGCTGCAGGCAAGGTTTCGGACCTTCCTGCCAAAGGGGGCAGGGCTATCGTCCGCAAGCGGTATTTCCACTATATCATGCCGGTCGACAATGCCCTGAACACCTTTCTGCTGCAGCGGAATTCGCCCGGTATCTGGCGGGGGCTGTACGAGTTTCCCCTCCTGGAATCGGAAGCAGCGCCCAACATCGACGACCTGGCGCAGCAACTGGAACATTCCCTGGGGATACCCGGCGTGGCCCCGGAGCGCGTGGTATGCTTCAACCGCGACCCGCTGGTGCACAAACTCTCGCACCAACACCTCTACACCACCTTCTGGATCGCCTACCTCGACCGGCTTCCGGAAGGCGCCCTGTCCCTGGAAATGGCCGGGCAGCTGCCTGTGCCGGTACTGATCGCCAATTTTATGGAAACCGTCAAAAATTCGTACTTTTGACCTTATTGAAAAGTTATGAGCGGAACATTGAACAAGGTGATGCTGATCGGGCATCTGGGGGATGAGGTAAAATTGCATTATTTCGATGGCGGGAACTGCATCGGGCGTTTCCCGATAGCGACCAATGAAACCTACACCAACCGGCAGACCGGCGAAAAGGTCACCAATACGGAATGGCACAATATCGTGGTGCGCAACAAGGCGGCCGAGATTTGCGAAAAATACCTGGCCAAGGGCGACCTGATTTATGTGGAGGGCCGCCTGAAAACGCGTCAATGGCAGGGCGAAGACGGTGCTACCCGCTACACCACCGAGGTTCATGTGACCGATTTCACCTTCCTGGGGAACAAGGGCGAGAATGACCCCCGTGCCGGGTCGGCCCCTTCGGCCCCGCAGGCGGCGGCCCGCCCGCAGGCCCCAGCTGCCGGGGCTCCTGAGGAAGAAGATGATCTTCCCTTTTGACAACTAAATGACCCCAGTTGGACCCGGACCCTTTTAGTGCGCTTATCTACCAGATCGGCCTGGATGGTTTTCTGATCCTGAGGCTCCTGTTACTTCTGGTCCTCCTGGCCGGCTCGGCCCTGATCTCGGGTGCCGAAGTCGCATTTTTCGGCCTTTCCCAGACTGAGTTGAACGAATTCCGCGATTCGGGCTCTCCAACGGGGGGTATCATCTATAACCTGTTGCAGAAGCCCAAGAAGCTGCTGGCCACTATCCTTATTTCGAACAATGCCATAAATATTGGGATCGTCTTGCTGCTCACCGATGTGGGAGACACCCTTTTTGCCCACCTGGACCAGGTGTATTTTGGTTTTGTCTCGTTGCGTTTTGTGCTGGAGCTTACCCTGGCCACCTTCCTGATCCTGCTTTTCGGGGAAATCTTGCCCAAGATATACGCCAACCGGAACCGGAAGCTTTTCGCCCCCCGCGTGGCCTACCCGTTGCGGGTGCTCGATGTGCTGTTCACCCCCCTCTCTGCCCCCATGCGGGCCGGCACCATCCAGCTCTACAAACGCCTCGGGAAGCAGAAGTCCAACCTGAGCGTCGACCATTTGTCACAGGCCCTGGAACTGGCCTCCGAAGGCGACACGACCCGGGAGGAACAAAAAATCCTGAAGGGCATTGTCTCGTTCGGCAACACCGATACCAAACAGGTGATGACCCCCCGCATCGATATTTTTGCCCTCAGCGAGTCGATGAAGTTCCCGGAAGTGCTCGAAGAAATACAGAAAAACGGCTATTCGCGTATCCCCGTCTTTGAAGAGAACGTAGACCATGTGCTGGGGGTGCTCTACGTGAAGGACCTGCTGCCCTACCTCGAGCGCAAGACCTTCAACTGGACGAGCCTGATCCGCGAACCGTTCTTCGTGCCGGAAAACAAAAAGCTTGACGACCTGCTGCTCGAGTTCCAGAACATGAAGAACCACCTGGCCATCGTGGTCGACGAATTCGGCGGCACTTCGGGCATTGTCACCCTCGAGGATATCATCGAGGAGATCGTTGGCGACATCAGCGACGAGTTTGACGATGAAGACCTGGTATACTCCAAGCTCGACGACCACAACTACGTCTTTGAAGGCAAGACGAACCTCAAGGATTTTTACCGCGTGGCCCGGATCGGGGACGAAAGCGTCTTTGAAGAGAACAAGGGCGAATCGGAGACCATTGCGGGATTTGTGCTGGAGATTGCCGGCGGCTTCCCCAAAAGGGGAGAGCCCATCCTTTTCCAGAAATACCGGTTCACCGTCGAAAGCCTCGACAACAAAAGGCTGAAGCAGATCAAAATCACCCTGCCCCATGAAGAATAAGCCCGCCATTCTGATGGCCCTGCTCGGGCTGGCGCTCCTTTCCTGCGGGGGGGAGGCCCTTCCCAAGCCGAAGGCCATGCTTCGGCTCGATTACCCGCAAAGGGCGTACCGCCTGCTTGATGACCCCTGTCCCTTCCAGTTTGAGTACAACCAGCTGGCCCGAAAGGAATTCAAGGGCGATTGCAACCTGGTTTTGGACTACCCCTCCATGAAAGGCTCTATTTTCATCACTTATAAACCCGTGGAAGGAAATCTGACGCAATTGCTTTCTGACGCCCAGAAACTCTCGTATGAACATGTTGTAAAGGCCGACAACATTCTGGAGCAGCCTTATGTAAACCCTGAAAGCAGGGTCTACGGCATGTTTTACGAGGTAAAGGGCGACGCCGCTTCCCAATCGCAGTTTTACCTGACCGACAGCACCCAGCACTTCGTTACCGGCTCGCTCTACTTTTACGCCAAACCGAATTACGACTCCATTCTGCCGGCTGCCGTCTACCTGCAGAACGATATCCGGCGCATCATGGAAAGCCTGAACTGGAAGTAACCCCTTAACGAATCAGAATGAACCCCTTCACAAAAGAAGACCTCAGGCGTTGCTGCCAGCTTCTCGCCCCCCACGCGCACAGGACCCCCGTGTTCCGTTCAGGCCAGCTCGACCAGTTGTCAGGGGCCCGGCTGTATTTCAAATGCGAGAATTTTCAAAGGGCGGGTTCGTACAAGATCCGGGGCGCCACCCACGCCCTGCTGCGGTTGCTCGAACAGGGCCTGGTTCCGGCGGTTGTGACGCATTCTTCCGGGAATTTCGCCCAGGCCCTTTCCCTGGCGGCCCGCAACCTGGGGGTGCCCGCCTATATCGTCATGCCGCGCAATGCCCCTGAGGTCAAAAAAGAAGGGGTTCGTGCCTACGGCGGGCAGATCGTGGAGTGCGACCCTACCCTGGAGGCCCGTGAGGCCGAGGCCGAACGCATCCGCCTCGAGACCGGGGGGGTGTTCATACACCCTTCGAACGACCCTATGGTCATGCTGGGGCAGGGCACGGCCTGTGCCGAATTGCTGGAAGACCTGCCGCATCTCGACTTTGTGGTGGCCCCAGTGGGCGGGGGCGGGTTGCTGGGGGGTACGGCCCTGGCTGCTGCCTTTTCCGGGACGGGATGCGAACCCATCGGCGCCGAGCCGAGGGTGGTAGACGACGCCTATCGCTCCCTGATAAGCGGCCGCATAGAAGGCAATGAGCGCACCGATACGGTGGCCGACGGGTTGCGGACGGTACTGGGCAGCCATACCTTTCCGGTCATCCGCCACTACGTGCGCACCATCGTCAGGGTAGAGGAGGCCGAAATCATCCGTGCCATGCGGCTGGTCTGGGAACGCATGAAGATCATCATCGAGCCTTCGAGCGCGGTGGCTGTGGCTGCCGTGCTGAAAGAGCCTGTACGGTTCAGGGACAAGCAGGTCGGAATCCTGATTTCCGGGGGCAATGTTGACCTGGGCCGCCTCCCTTTCTGACCGGGGGAAGGCGACTTACTCTTCGCCCTGCTCCAGCAGGGATTCAGCGGCTGATATGCTTTTGACGACCTGGTCGCGCATGGCCCTTACCTTTACTTCTTCCTCTGCCAGCCATTCCTTTTTCTCGGCACTCAGCTCCTTGCCCTCCATGATCTCGGCATGGTCAAAACGGTCCCCGAAACCCTTCATCCAGTCCATCATGGCCTGATGGGCGTCTTGCAGGTCTTTCATCGCCCTCAGGTACGGGAGGCCCGCTTCCGTGCTGTCTGCCATGGGTTTCAGCCGGGCCACGAGCCTGCCGATTTCCGGCATTCTGGGCATCACTTCGTCGTGTACGGCCAGTACGACTTCCATCCGGTTGGCTTCCTGGTCAGGGGATTCCTTTTTCTCGCCCCTGCAGGCGCCAGCAAGCAGGGCCATACACAGCAGGCAACCGATGACGGCGGTCGGGAATACTGATTTCTTCATGGTTCTCTCTTGGGGAATTAAGTCATTAATTGGGCCGGTGCCTTCGGGCAGGCCTTGCCCCGCAAAGATACGGCCAAATGCGCACATGAATCATGGCCCGTAGTTTCTTTAACACTCCTTTATTGCCAAAAGCCCCTGATTATTAGTAACTTTAAGAAAACAGCATCCGACATGACTACCTATGCCCTCCCCATCCGTTACGGCCTGGCGACCAGCGGTTCCCTGATTGCCTATTTCCTGATCCTGTCGCTCTTTGGCCTGCACACCAATATTTTTTACAGCCTGGCAAATGGCGTATTTATGGGCTTCGGCATCTACGAGGCCATCAAGGCCTACAAATTAAGCGAGGGGGCAGGCTTCAATTACGGGAAGGGCTTTGCTGCGGGCCTGGTTACCGGGGTCACGGCCACCCTGGTGTTCACCCTTTTCTTTGCCTTCTACAGCACCGAGATCAACCTCGACTTTTTGCCCAACCTGGCAACGGTGTTCTTTGATGACTTCCGCGATTTTGAGGGCATTGTCTTCCTCACCGTCGCAATCATGGGCATTGCCACCACCGTGGTGCTCACCCTTTCTTTCATGCAATTGTTCAAGGGTTCGGACCAGGCCGGCAAAAAATCGGAGTAAAATCATCGCAACCACTTGCCAGTTGGCAATTTAGCGCTATATTTGCACCCGCCTTAACCGGATGCATGCGAGCTTCGTGTTCAGGCAGAGTTCACTAATGTTTTAACCAAAACGCTATGTACGCAATTGTAGAGATAGCAGGGCAGCAATTCAAAGTTGCGAAAGACCAGAAGGTATTCGTACATCGGCTGAGCGAAGCGGAAGGTAACAAGGTTACTTTCGACCAGGTGCTTCTGATCGGCGATGGGGATGCGGTTACCATTGGCGCCCCGGCTATAGACGGAGCCGCTGTAGAGGCCAAAGTCGTAAAACACCTGAAGGCAGACAAGGTGATTGTCTTCAAAAAGAAACGCAGAAAGGGATACCGTGTCAAGAACGGACACCGCCAGCCCCTCACTGAGCTGGTGATCGAAGGCATCGTGGCCAAGGGTGCCAAAAAAGCCCCGGCCAAACAGGAGGCCCCCAAAGCCGCCCCGGCCCCCAAAGCGGAACCTGCTAAGGCAGAGGCCCCGAAGGCAGAAGCCCCCAAAGCTGCAGAAGACCTGAATGCCAAGACCGTGGCCGAACTGCGGGAAATGGCCAAAGCACAGGATATCAGCGGGTACTCATCCATGAAAAAGGCCGAGCTGATCGCCGCCCTGGAAGGAAAATAAACGTAGAACCGGGAGCTGAGTTCCCGACAAATCAAATATCATGGCACATAAAAAAGGTGTAGGTAGTTCCAAGAACGGACGGGAGTCAGAATCGAAACGCCTGGGCGTTAAGATCTTTGGCGGACAGAAGGCCGTGGCCGGCAATATCCTTGTACGGCAGCGGGGCACCAAGCACAACGCCGGAGAAAACGTATATGTGGGGAAAGACCACACCCTCCACGCCAAGGTTGACGGCATTGTGCGTTTCGACAAGAAATCAGGAGGCAAGTCTTTCGTGTCTGTAGATCCCTTCGAGGCTTAAGAACGCCACCATTCCGAATTGTGAACCCGGGTCAGCTTTTTGCGCACCCGGGTTTCTTTTTTCCCGATTCCCGCCTTTGGAAAAGGGGCTTTGCGGCACAGCGGAGACAAAGGGGAGGGCAGGGGCCTTTCGGATCTCTGCTGTCAACCAGCAGAGGTGGCCGCATGAAAAAACCCCCGGGGCGGTGCTGCCCCGGGGGTTTGATTTTGTCCTTTTGTCGGATCAATACCGGTAGTACTCGGGTTTGAAAGGCCCTTTGGGAGACACGCCAATGTATTTGGCCTGTTCGGGCCTAAGCTCTGTGAGTTCGGCCCCCAGCCTTGCCAGGTGCAGGGCTGCCACTTTCTCGTCGAGGTGTTTTGGCAGGGTGTAGACCTGGTTTTCATACCTGTCGTGATGCTTCCACAATTCGATCTGGGCCAGGGTCTGGTTGGCGAAGGAATTGCTCATCACAAAGCTGGGGTGGCCCGTGGCGCAGCCCAGGTTGACCAGGCGGCCTTCGGCCAGCAAGATCACATCCTTCCCGTCAATGGTGTATTTGTCTACCTGGGGTTTGATCTCATCGCGGGTGTGTCCGTACCGGGCATTGAGCCAGGCCATATCGATCTCGTTGTCGAAATGGCCGATGTTGCAGACTATGGCTTTGTCTTTCATGGCCCTGAAGTGCTCTTCCCTGATGATGTCGCGGTTCCCCGTGGCGGTGATCAGCACGTCCATCTGCCCCACCACCGATTCCAGGCGCTTTACTTCGTATCCGTCCATACAGGCCTGCAGGGCACAGATCGGGTCTGCTTCGGTAACGGTAACGATGGCCCCGGCCCCGCGGAATGAAGCGGCCGTGCCTTTGCCCACGTCCCCGTAGCCTGCCACCAGTACCCTTTTGCCGGCCAGCATGGTGTCGGTAGCCCGGCGTATGGCGTCTACTGCGCTTTCGCGGCAGCCGTATTTGTTGTCGAATTTCGATTTGGTCACCGAGTCGTTCACGTTGATGGCCGGAACGGGCAGGCTCCCATTCTTGAACCGTTCGTACAGGCGGTGTACCCCGGTCGTGGTTTCTTCCGAAATGCCGCGGATTCCCTTGATCAGTTCCGGGTAGCGATCGAGCACCATGTTGGTGAGGTCTCCCCCGTCGTCGAGGATCATATTGAGGGGTTCGCGGTCTTCCCCAAAGAACAGGGTCTGTTCGATACACCAGTCAAACTCGGCCTCGGTCATTCCTTTCCAGGCATAGACCGGGATACCGGCAGCGGCGATGGCTGCTGCTGCATGGTCCTGGGTTGAGAAAATGTTGCAGGAACTCCAGGTCACTTCGGCCCCGAGGGCAACCAGGGTCTCGATCAGGACGGCAGTCTGTATGGTCATGTGGAGGCATCCGGCGATCCGGGCCCCCTTCAGGGGTTGTTCGCTGCCGAATTCTTCACGCAGGGCCATGAGGCCCGGCATTTCAGATTCCGCAAGTTCGATCTCTTTTCGGCCCCAGGCGGCCAGGCCCATATCCTTGACCTTGTAGGGCAGGTATTCCACGCTTTTGGTGCTCATAGTGCTGTCTGTTTTGACTTCCTTGCCGGCCCCGTTCCGGCACCTTGGTTTGTTGCCGGGTTTCCGGCGAATAATTCGTACTTTGGATTTTGGATACCGGGGTGCAAACCTCCGCAAAGGTACTGATAACTTAGAAAATGCCATGCCCGTTTACAAAACAATAACAGCGGTTCCCGGCTGTGCGGTGTACATCTGGAAGGTTACGGAGCCCGAGTCTGAACTGGCGCGGGGTATCGAGTTGAACCCTCACTGCCAGGTGCGCTACGACGGGATGCGCTCAGAGATCCACCGCAGGGCTTTTCTGAGCATACGCCACCTGATGGCCCTGGCCGGGTACACCGATGCCGACCTCTTCTACGACGCGGCCGGGAAACCCCATCTGCACGACGGCACCCATATCTCCATTACCCATTCCTTCGAGTTCACCGGCATCATCGTTTCCCGCGAGCGGGAGGTGGGGATCGACATCGAGAAGCAGCGCGACAAGATTTTGAGGGTGGCCCACCGGTTTACCCCTTTGCGGGAATATCACACCCTGGCCAACGAAGACGCCCTGATCCGGAAGCTGACCATGGTTTGGGGGGCAAAGGAATCCCTGTACAAGATCATGGCCATCCACGGCCTGAGTTTTTTGAACCATATCTGCATCGACGATTTCGACATGGAATCGGGGGAAAGCCGGGGATGGGTCCAATATGAAGGAAAACATACCGATTTCCGGACCTTTTTTTTGGAATTCGAAGGGTACACCTGTGCCTTCGCCTACAGGGAAGAACCCTGACCCGGGCTGAATTCCGCCTCCGGGGCTTTCCTGCCCGCTATCAACTGCCTACCTTTGGCACCTGACCTTCCGCTTATGAAAATTTCGGTTGAACTGACCCTCAGTCCGCTCCAGGACGACTACGAACCGGAAATTATCCGGTTTATCAAAGCCCTGAGGGCCTCGGGCCTCACCGTGCTTGAAAACCCGCTGAGCACCCAGGTATACGGAGAATACGACCAGGTCATGGACCTGCTCAGGGATGAGATGCGCCGCAGTCTGGAGGCCGTGGGGCAGGCAGTGTTCCTGATCAAGCTGGTCAAGTCAGACCGCAGCGACTATGAGCCCCATTTTTGATTTCTTTTTCGACCCGTACCGCAGCCGGCCCCTGTACCTGGTCGTGCTGGAGGCCATAGCCTTTTTCTTCGGCATCGCCAGCGTGGTGTACGCCAAACGGGAACACATCTGGGTCTATCCCACCGGGTTGGTGGCCACCCTGATCACCATGTACATCTTTTTGCAAGACCGCTTGCTGGGCGACATGATGCTCAACCTCTACTATTCCATTATGAGCGTTTACGGGTGGTGGAACTGGTCGCGCCGCCAGGGTGACGTGGTGTTGCTGCATATCTCGCGCACCAATGCACGCGAGAAATGGATCGGCTTCGCCCTTTTCGCCCTCACCGTGGCATTCACCTACGGGGTATACCGGGTCTTTGCCCCTGAAATTGGCTGGACCAATTACATCGACATGGTCACCTCCGGCATTTTCTTTACCGCCATGTGGTACATGGCGACCAAGAAGCTCGAGAACTGGACCCTGTGGATTCTGGCAGATGTCATTACCGTGCCCCTGTATGCCTACCGGGGCTGGGGCATGCTTTCGCTCCAGTATCTCATATTTACTATCTTGGCCATCCAAGGCTATTTTGCATGGAAGAAGCTCTTAGACAAGCCCCGTCCAACCTCGTAAAAATCGTGCTCTTCGGCCCGGAGTCTACGGGAAAGACCACCCTGGCCCAGGATCTCGCCGCCCACTACGACACCCTGTGGGTGCCCGAATACGCCCGGGAATACCTGCAGAACAAATGGGACCGTGTGCAGCGGACCTGTGAGGCCGAAGACCTGCTGCCCATCGCCCGCGGGCAGATGCGGCTCGAAAACGAGCTCACGGCCCGGGCCCGGCGCCTGCTGGTCTGCGACACCGACCTTCTGGAGACCAAGGTCTATTCCGAGGCGTATTACCTGGGGTATTGCGACCCCGAGCTGGAAAGGCACGCCCTCGAGAACCGCTACGACCTCTATTTGCTCACCTACATAGATGTGCCCTGGGAGAAGGATGACCTGCGCGACAGGCCCGACCAGAGGCGGGAAATGTTTGAATATTTCAGGGCGGCCCTGGAGGAGAATCAGCGCAGATTTGTTATTTTGAAAGGCAGCCGGGAGCAGCGGCTGAAGACGGCTATCTCCCATATTGACAACTTATTGACCATGAACCGGTTTACAGACAAGGATCGCGAACAGTTTGCCGAAATGGGGATCAGCCCCGAAAGGGCCGCCGCCCAGATTGAAATCTTCCGGGAAGGGATCCCCCCGGTGCGGCTGAGCAAGGCGGCCGTGGTGGGCGATGGCATCGTGCGCCTGGAGCCTTCCCGGCAGGAGGCGCTCAGGAAACTTTACCAGGAAGCCCTGCCGAAGAAGGAGGTGATCAGGTTTACCCCCGCCTCGGGGGCGGCTTCGCGCATGTTCAAGGCACTTTTTGGCTTCCTGGACGCCTTCAGGCCCGGTCAGGATGACCTGGAACCCTTCCTCTCCCGCAAGGAACATGCAGATGTAAAGCAGTTCCGCGATCAGCTTGAGCACTTCCCCTTTTACGAAAGGGTCCGCAACCGCATGAAGGAACAACCCGCCGATCGGGGTGCCTGGTTATACGCGTTTGTCAGGGAAATGCTTTCGGAAGAGGGCCTGAATTATGGCTTTTATCCCAAGGGGATGCTGCCTTTCCACAATTACGGGGGCACGCTGGCCACCCCTTTTGAAGAACACTTGTGGGAAGGAGCCGCCTATGCCAGCAGCCAGGGTGCTTCCCGCCTGCATTTTACCATTTCCGAAGCCCACCGCGAGCTGTTCGAACGCGAATTTGAAAGGGTCCGCGACCGGGTTGAAGCCGAATCGGGCTGCCGCTTCGAGGTGAGCTATTCCTGTCAGAAGGCCTCTACCGATACCCTGGCGGTTACCCCCGAAAACGAGCCTTTCCGCGACAACCAGGGGCGCCTCCTGTTCCGGCCGGGAGGGCATGGCGCCCTGATCGAAAACCTGGACGAGCAAGACGCCGACCTGCTTTTCATCAAAAACATCGACAATGTGGCCATCCGAACGGAATTGGATGCGATTTCGGCCTGGAAGCAAATATTGGGGGGATACCTGCTCGAAACGCAGGAAGAGGCGTTCCGTTTTACCCGCATGCTCGAAGAGGGGGCCCTTGACCACGACCTGCTGCTTCGGGTACGGGGTTTTCTGGAAACCCGTTTGAATGCGCGCTTCCCGGATTCATTTTCAGGGTTCAGCCTGAACGACCAGGTGGCCGTGCTGCGCGACAAGCTGGCCCGGCCCATCCGGGTTTGCGGCATGGTGAAGAATGAGGGCGAGCCCGGCGGAGGGCCTTTCTGGATCAGGGATGCTGGAGGGAACGAATCGCTCCAGATCGTGGAATCGGCCCAGGCAGACCTGAACGACCCGGCCCAGCGCGCCATATTTGGCGGGGCCACGCACTTCAACCCGGTAGACCTGGTCTGCGGGGTGCGCGATGCCTACGGCAAAAAATTCAATTTGCTGAACTTCGTGGATTCCCGCCAGGGGTTCATCACAGAGAAGACTTTCGAAGGCCGTCCCCTGAAGGCCCTCGAACTGCCGGGCCTGTGGAATGGGGCCATGGCATACTGGAATACGGTGTTTGTAGAGGTGCCGGTGAGCACCTTCAACCCGGTTAAAACGGTCAACGACCTGCTCAAACCGGCCCATCAGGCCTGATCACCGGCCTCCGACCGTTTCGCCCCCGAATGCCTGCCCCCAAAAGTTTGGTGGTACGCCGGGGCCTGCGTATCTTTGCCCCGTCTCTCAAGGGGTGCTCAGGCAACCTTCGGCCATGCGGAAAAAACATGGCTGGGTTTCCGGGGCTGAGATTATACCCGCTGAACCTGGGCAGGTAATGCTGCCAAGGGATCGAGCGTTCAAAAGTGCCTCAAAGGCATTTTCAGGGGGGCCGGCCACATGGGCCGCCTTCCGCACGGGTCGCTCACAAAATCAAGTCTAACCAGGAATAATGGCCCCTTTTATTCGTAAAGCATTTTACGAATGAAAACCCTATTCGCAACGGTAGCCTTCCTTGGGCTGGCTGCCTCCCTGACCGCCCAGGAAACTCCGCAAGACAGTGCAGAAGCAGCCGAGATCCAATTGGATGAAGTGCTGGTTCGTTCCATCCGGGCCCGGTGGGAATCGCCCGTCACCTTCACCAACCTCGAGCAGGAACGCATCAAAAGCCGCAACCTGGGGCAAGACATCCCGGTGCTGATGAATTACCTCCCCTCGGTGGTCTCGACCTCCGACGCCGGGGCCGGGATCGGCTATACGGGTATACGCGTACGCGGCAGCGACGCCACCCGGGTAAATGTGACCATCAACGGCATCCCCTACAACGATGCCGAGTCGCATGGCACCTTTTGGGTCAATATGCCCGACTTTGCCTCCTCTACCGAGAACCTGCAGCTGCAGCGCGGGGTGGGTACCTCCACCAACGGTGCCGGCGCCTTCGGGGCCAGCCTGAACCTGTTGACCCAGGCGGTTTCTGAGGATGCCTTTGCCGAGATTTCAGGGGCTGCGGGCAGTTTTAATACCCACAAGGCCACCCTTCGCTTCAGCTCCGGCCTTTTGCGCGACCATTTTGAAGTTTCAGGCCGCCTCTCCCGCATCGCCTCCGATGGGTATATCGACCGGGCTTCGTCTGATCTCGATTCCTATTTCCTGCAGGGGGCCTACCGCGACGAGCGGCGGCTGGTCAAGGCCCTGCTTTTCGGGGGCCATGAAATCACCTACCAGGCGTGGTACGGATTTGATGCAGCCACTTTGTCGGCCATCGGGGTTGATTCGGACCTCCGCACCAACCGGCGGTACAACATAGCCGGGATCCGGTTCGACCCCGAAGGCAACTTTGAAGGCTTTTACGACAATCAGGTAGACGATTACAAACAAGATCATTTCCAGCTGCACTGGAACGAATCCTGGAGCGGAGCCCTGCGCACCCACCTGGCCTTCCATTACACCCGGGGCCGGGGATTTTTTGAGGAATATGTAGATGACTGGTACTACACCAACATCCTGTTTGCCCCTGACGCCCAGCTGAGCTTTCTGGGCCTGGAGCCCGTAGTCATTGACGGGGAAGAAGTAGGGAGCATGGATTACATCCGCCGGCGCTGGCTCGACAATGATTTCTACGGCACCGTCTTCTCGGCCGAGTACGGGCAGGGGCCCTGGGAAGTTACCCTGGGGGGCGGCTACAACACCTACCGGGGCGACCATTTCGGGGAATTGATCTGGGCGCGTTTTTCAGGCCCGCTCGAAAGGGGCGACCGCTTCTATGACGACACTTCCCGAAAGGATGATTTCAACGCCTATGCCAAGGCCCGGTTCAGCCCGGCTGCTGGGTGGCGGATTTTTGCCGACCTGCAGTACCGGGGGGTCCGGTACGAGGCCAATGGGGAAGAAACAGGCCTGGTCGATGACCGTTTCCGTTTTTTCAACCCCAAGTTCGGGATTACCTACCTGCCCGACGAGGCGAACAACTTTTATTTCTCCTATGCGGTGGCGAACCGGGAGCCCAACCGGAACGATTATGAAGGGGGCAGCCCCAGGCCCGAACGCCTGCACGATTTTGAAGGGGGCTGGAGGCACCGCTCGGGGCGTTCAACCCTGAATGCCAACATCTACTACATGCGGTACAAAGATCAGCTGGTGCTCACAGGGGCCCTGAACGACGTGGGAGCCCCGCTTCGGGCCAATGTGGGCGACAGTTACCGCCTGGGCCTGGAAATAGATGCCAGCCTGCAGTGGGGGGAGCGCTGGACCTGGCAGCCCAACCTGGCCCTGAGCATGAACCGGAACCTGGATTATTTCTTCAGCCGCGACGGGCAGCTGCAAAGCCTGGGGAATACCGAAATCGCGTTCTCCCCCGGGGTGGTGGCCGGCAGCCGGCTGGTCTACCGGCCGGCAGAGCGCCTGCAGCTCGCCCTGCTGAACAAGTACGTGGGGGCCCAGTATATGAGCAATATCGAGGCAAGGGCCTCGCGCCTCGACGCCTACAGCCAGACCGACCTGAACCTGGAGTATGTGATCGCTGCCTCTGGTGTTTTCCCGGAAATCACCTTTACGGCCCTGGTCAACAACCTCTTCGATGCCAAATTCAGCTCGAACGGCTATTTCTATACTTTTGACGACGATTTCAGCAATCCGGGGACGGTTACGACCATTGAGGGCACGGGGTACTATCCGCAGGCCGGCATCCATTTCCTGGCGGGTGTAACCCTGCGCTTTTGAGAACCATGGCCCCGGCTGCAAGGGCCTTTATCAAACAACAACAAGCCGTGCCTGCCCTGAGGATTTTTGGGAAAGGCAGTTTGGATGGGCCTTCGGGGAAGGGTTCAGTTGCTAATGACCACCGAGCTGCCGCTGCGCACGGCCTGGTAGTAAAGCAGGTCGAAGTACCGCCCCCCGTCGTCGGGCCGGTTGAGCATCTGGCCCGTGAAAAGGCTGTATTCGTAACCTTCACAATCACAGCCGACAGTCTGCCCGGTGAGCTGAAGGGTCGAGCAGCTGTTGGGGGGGTGGTTCGGGCAACTGGCCTCAAAGGCCATGAACTGGTCGAAGCCGATGTTCATCACGTACACCCCGCGTATGCCCACGCCCGAGGAGCCGACATACACCGGGTTCCCGGTTGAGGTCAGCAGGCTGTACTGGGGCAGGTTCAGGTTGACCTCAAAGCGGAAGCCGTATTCGGGCAGATAGGGGTTGCGGCTCGCGCTGTCTCGGCTGCAGGCGCTGAACAGGAGTGCCAGAAAAAAGAGGTAAAGGAAGCGGCCGGCCTTCATGGCATTTGTGCTTTGGCCACAAAAATCCGTAAATTTTGCCTATCTTTGCGTTAAATCCTCTCTAAATAACCTGCATCTTATGTAGGTATTTCAGGGGATTTTCTATTTATAATTGCAGGACTTATGAGCAAGGTTTCTTATTACACGCCGGAAGGATTGAAGAAGCTGAAGGACGAATTGAACTACATGCGCGATGTAGAGCGGCCAAGAGCCTCCCAGGCTATTGCGGAGGCCCGCGACAAGGGAGACCTTTCAGAAAATGCCGAGTACGATGCGGCCAAGGAGGCCCAGGGCCTGCTCGAAATGAAGATCGCCAAAATGGAGGAATTGCTGGCCAATGCCCGCCTTATTGACGAATCGCAGTTAGATACTTCCAAGGTGCTCGTGCTTTCTACGGTAAAGCTCAAAAACCGACAGAACGGGCAGGAACTGACCTATACCCTGGTGGCCGAGAGCGAGGCCGACCTGAAATCGGGGAAGATTTCGGTAACCTCCCCCATCGGAAAGGGACTGCTGGGGAAAAAGGTTGGGGAAACAGCTGAAATACAGGTGCCCAACGGCACGCTTAAATTCGACATCCTGGAAATATCCCGCTAGGCGGGTTGGAAGCATATATACCCGGCGTTTAGGCGCCGGGTTTTGTTTTTTCGGGAAATTATTTAGATATTTATCTAAATATATAAATAGTGAACGCCCTCTTCAAAGCGCTGAATGACCCTACCCGCCGCGAGATCCTCCAACTGCTCAAGCAGTCGGATCTGACGGCCGGGGAGATTGCCGACCATTTCTCCATCTCCAGGCCGAGCATTTCGCACCACCTGGAGATCCTGAAACAGGCCGGGCTGGTCAGCAGCCGCAAAGACGGGCAGTACCGGTATTATTCCATCAACACCTCCCTTGTGGAAGACCTGCTGCAATGGGTGCTTGACTTAAAGAAATAAACCATGCGAACAAACCTCCTCAAAGAGTTGCCTCTGCTGCTGCTGGTAGCCGTGCCCTTTGCCTACCTGGGCGCGATCTGGAACGATTTGCCCGAGCAGGTACCCCTTCACTGGAACCTGCAGGGCGAGGTCGACCGGTGGGGTTCCCGAGACGAATTGTGGCTGATCCCGGTGTTGACCACCCTGCTGATCTATGTGCTCTTTCTGGTCATCCCGCTGATCGACCCCAAGAAAAGGCTGGGCGAAATGGGGTCGAAATACGGGCAGTTGAAGTTCCTGATGGTTGCCTCCATGTCGGCCCTGGCAGTAGTTATCCTGCACATGGCCAGGAGCGGGGAAAAGGTTTCGGCCACCCCGGTCCTTGTGGTGGTCGGGATCCTGGTGGCCGTCTTGGGCAATTATATGAAAACGGTCAGGCCCAATTATTTTATCGGCATCCGCACTCCCTGGACCCTCGAAAGCCCTGAGGTTTGGAATAAAACCCACCAACTCTCGGGGAAGCTCTGGTTTCTGGGGGGCGTGGTAATAGTTGCCGCGGCCCTGCTCTTCGAAGGTGCCGTCCAGTTCGGACTGGTGCTCTCCATAGCCCTTGCCATTACCCTGATCCCATTGATCTACTCGTACATGGCCTATCGCCGCGCCTCCTGAAAACACCTGGCGCTCCCATCGGAAATTTGTATCTTGGGGTATCCAAAAAACATGCCCATGCCGAGTATTTTCACCCGGATCATGGCGGGGGAGATTCCCTGCTACAAGATTGCCGAAGACGCCGACAACTTTGCCTTCCTCGACATCAACCCCAACAGCCGGGGCCACACCCTCTGCATCCCGAAAAAAGAGGTCAACAAGATCACCGAACTCGACGAGGCTGCCTATGACAGCCTGATGCGCTTCTCGCGCAGGGTAGCCCTGGCCGTTGAGCAGGCCACCGATTGCCTGCGGGTGGGCTTTACGGTGATCGGGCTGGAAGTACCCCATGTGCACGTGCACCTGATCCCCCTCAGCAGCATGGCCGATGCCACCTTCCAGAAAAAAGTGCAGCTGACCCCCGCGGAATTTGAGGCCACGGCGGCAGCCATCCGCGCTAAACTGGGATAAGGCCGTTCAGGAAGGCGTAGGCCAGGGAGGCGACCAGCGCAACACCCAGCAACAACAGGGCGTAAAACAGCCTGCTGAACCGGATGGAGGGCCGGGCAGGTTCCACGGCCTTCGTGTAATAGGCCACGCTCCGTTCAATGTCTTCGGTCCACTGCACCGGGTAGATCGTGTTCCTGCAGGTGTTGCACTGCAGTTCCTGCCGCACTTCCGGACAGGTGCGATAGTAGAATTTACCGCTCACGTGCCGCTGGCTGAACCTCAGGGTGAGGTCCTGATTGAAACATTCCGGGCAATTGTTGTTTAAGGGGGCTTCCCGTATTACTTCAAAGCTTTCCTTTCCCATGGTTACCGGTTTATGCGCAGGGACACCTGCATGACGGTTCCTTCCTTCCCCGAAGACAATACTTTTACCTTGCCCCCGTGGTATTCTTCCACGATGCGCCGAACGAGGGACAGACCCAGCCCCCATCCCCGTTTTTTGGTGGTTACCCCCGGCTCAAAAATATTCCCCCAGCGATTTTTCGGGATGCCGTGCCCGGTGTCGGAGATCAGCACGTTCACATACGGGGGGGCCGGGATGACTTCCACGGCGATATCACCCTTGCCCTTCATGGCGTCTATCCCGTTTTTCACCAGGTTTTCAATGGTCCAGTTGTAGAGCGACCGGTTGAGCAGCACCGGCAGGTGCTCCACCTCAGAGGAAAAGCTGAAGTGGATGAGCTTAGAGCTCCGCAGCCTGAGGTACTCCAAGGCCTCCCGAGTTTCGGCAACCAGGTCGTGCGGCTCCAGCCTGGGCAGGGATCCGATTTGGGAAAAGCGCTCCGTGATGGTTTGCAGCCGGCTGATGTCCTTTTCGATCTCCTCGGTGATTTTCGGGTTCAATGCCTCGGCTTTCAGCAGCTCGTTCCACCCCAGGAGGGAGGTAAGGGGGGTGCCGATCTGGTGGGCGGTTTCTTTGGCCATCCCGGCCCAGAGCCTGTTCTGCTCCGATGCCTTGTTGGTCTTGAAGAAAAAGAAAATGACGGCCCCGAAGAGGAAAATGATGAGCAGCAGGGCAATGGGGTAGTATTTGAGCTTGTTCAGCACTTCGGAGTTCCCGTAATACAGGGTGGCCAGCAATTCCCCCTCGTATTCGATGCGGATGGGGTTGTTCTCAGACCCGAAGGTGGAGATCTTCCTTTCGATTATGCCGCGATCGCCTTCAGCCACCCCGGGCATGTTGTTGATCTTGTAGGAGCCGTCGGCATTGACCAGGATCATGGGGGTGCTGGTGTTGAGCTGCAGTACCTCCAGGTGCAGGTTGCCCAGTTCCTGCTCTTCCGAAAGCCGCAACAGCTCTGATTGGGCGGTGGCCCAGATCTCCATTTTGTTGCGTTCCTCTTCCTTGAATTTCCGGAAAAAACTATTGGTGTTCCAGAGGATCAGGCTTACGATCGCAAAGGAGGTAATCAGCAAAAAGGCGTTGGCGAATTTCTTGGGTGGATTCAAGCGCATGTCCCTTCCATAGTGGCTTTAAAGATAACTCAATTTGAGCGGAATTGTTGCGCGGCCCGGGGTACGGAAAGGGCCGTTTCCCCTCAATTTTGCCTACCTTTGTGCCATGACCGGATCTGTGCTCACCCTGCTTCCCGAAGACCTTCAACCCCCGAAACTGCATGCCTTTTTGCTGGGGGCCGTCGGGCCCAGGCCTATCGCCTTCGCCAGCACCCTCGATGCCGATGGCAACCCCAACCTGGCGCCTTTCAGCTTTTTCAACGTCTTCAGTTCGCGCCCGCCCGTCCTGATTTTTTCCCCTTCCCGAAGGGTGCGCGACAACAGCGTGAAACACACCCTCGAGAATGTGGAGCAGGTACCCGAAGTGGTGATCAATACGGTCTCATACGCCATGGTGCAGCAGATGTCGCTGGCCAGCACCGAATACCCAAGGGGGGTCAACGAATTCCAGAAAGCGGGCTTCGGCATGCTGCCTTCGCACCGGGTCAGGCCGTTTCGTGTTGCTGAATCGCCGGCCCAGTTTGAATGCAAGGTTACCGAGATCAGGCCCCTGGGGCGTGAGGGAGGCGCAGGAAACCTGATTTTCTGCGAGGTGGTCGCCATGCACCTGAAGCATGAAATACTGGGGCCCGATGGCCTGCCAGACCCGGCCCGGCAGGACCTGGTTGCCCGCATGGGCGGAAACTGGTACAGCCGGGCCAACCCGGGCCTTTTTGAAGTGCCCAAGCCGCTGGCCAGCCTGGGCATCGGCATTGATGCCATTCCGGAAGCCATCCGGTTGAGCGCCGTGCTGACCGGGAACGACCTGGGCATGCTCGGAAATGTGGAGCGCTTGCCCGATGCGGGGGAGGTGCGGGATTTTGTGCAGGGGGCTGGTGAAGTGAGCGCATTGCTCGAAACGGGCGACAGGGGGGAAATCCACCGGAAAGCGCAGGCCTATTTAAGCCAAAATGACGTATCTTCCGCCTGGAAGGTACTGCTTGCCGGATTGCAAAAATGAACATGAACATTACAGAAGCTATTTAGGATATGGAAATACAAGGCACTATCAAACTGATCGACCAGACCAAGACCGTAGGGAGCGGAGGGTTCCGCAAGCGCGAGCTGGTCGTAACCACCGATGAGCAATACCCGCAGCACATCCTGATCGAGTTCGTCCAGGAAAAAACCGACCTGCTCGATAAGTTCAAGGTTGGGCAACCCGTCAGGGTGAGCATCAACCTGCGGGGCCGTGAATGGACCAGCCCACAGGGCGAGGTCAAGTACTTCAATTCGATCCAGGGTTGGCGCATTGAGCCCCTGCAGCAGGAAAACCCGGAGGCTGGCATGCCTCCTGTTCCGCCCCTGGAAGCCTTTGAGCCTGCTGAGGACCTCCGCGAGGAAGACTACGACGACCTGCCCTTCTAGGGACGTGGCCCCCAGCGGGTAGGGCGATAACCGGGAGCCCATGTCTGTGACCCAATTCATCGTTTCCGTTTTCCGGAAATTCCTGCCATCCCCTTTTGTGATCGCCCTGTTGCTGAGCGCGCTCACCCTGCTGCTGGCCATGGCTTTCGGGACCTATCCCGAAGGGGCCCCTGCCTGGAAAAACGTGCTCCTTTCATGGGAAAGCGGGCTTTGGAACCCGGGGTTGCTGGTCTTTGCCTACCAGATGATGCTTATTTTGGTGCTGGGCCACGTGGTGGTGCTGAGCCGCCCCATGGAGAAAATCATCGGGCAGATCACCTCCCTGGTCCGAAACGGGGCTTCCGCGGCCCTGCTGGTGGCGGTTTCCACCGTGGCAGTCGCCTTTTTCAACTGGGGGCTGGGCCTCATCTTCGGAGCTATCCTCGCCCGGAAAGTGGGCGAACACGCCTCGCGAAACAACATTCCGCTGAACTACCCCCTGATCGGCGCCTGCGGGTACCTCGGGCTTATGGTCTTCAACGGGGGCGTAAGCGGCTCTGCTGCCATCAAAGCCTCTGAGCCGGGGCACATCACCGATCTGCTGGCAGGGGTAGTGCCCCGGCAGACCCTCGACCTGCTCCCGGCAAGCATTCCCACTGCCGATACCATCTTTGCCCCGCCCAATCTGCTCGTTTCTGCCTCCCTCTTCGTGGTGCTGGGGGGGCTGGCCTTTTACCTGGGGAAAACCACGGCTCCCACCTCCATTGACCTGCCTGAATTTGGCGGGTATGGTCACAAAGTGGAAAGGGCTGCCGGGGCAGAACGCCTCGATCATTCGCGCTGGGTGGCCTGGGGGTTCGGGGCGGTGATTTTTGCGGCCTTTCTGTCGCAATACCTTCCCCGGTTGCTGGAGCTCGACCTCACCCCGAACATGCTGAATCTCTTCATGCTCGGGCTGGGAGTGGTGCTGCACGGCAGCATAAGCAGGTTTGGCAGTGCGGTGGCGGCGGCTATCGGCGGTACTTCGGGCATCCTGATTCAATTCCCGCTGTATTTCGGGATCATGGGGGTCATGGCAGAAAGCGGGCTCGTCCATCTTGTTTCGGACTTTTTTGTGGCCATTGGGTCCGAAACCACCTATCCGCTCTATACTTTTTTGAGCGCAGGCCTGGTCAATATCTTCATCCCCAGCGGGGGCGGGCAATGGGCCGTTCAGGGCCCGATCATCATGCAGGCAGCCCTCGACCTGGGTGTCTCCCTGCCCAAAGCACTTATGGCCCTTGCCTATGGCGACCAGCTGACCAATATGCTGCAGCCTTTCTGGGCCCTTCCGCTGCTCGGGATTACGCGCCTTAAGGCCCGGGAGATCTTGCCGTATTCACTCCTGTTCATGGTGGCCGGGGGCCTCATTTTCGTGGGGGGCTTGCTTTTGTGGTAATCCGGGCCTTAATTTAGCCTGAAAGTGCTATGTCTGCCGCGCGAAACCCCATCCGGTTTTTGGGCGAAGCCCTTGCCTTCCCGCCCCCTGAGGCTGCGGGCCCTGACGGCCTTGTGGCTGCCGGGGGCGACCTGAGCCCCGAGCGCCTGATGCTGGCCTACCGCTCGGGCATCTTTCCCTGGTTCAACGAAGATTCCCTTATCCTCTGGTGGAGCCCCGACCCCAGGATGGTCCTTTTTCCGGAACACCTCAAGGTTTCAAAAAGCATGCGCAAAATCGTGGAAAGGGGCGATTTCACCATCACCCGAAACCGTTCTTTCCCCGAGGTGATCAGGGCCTGCGCCCGAATTCGCAGGAAAGGGGAACACGGCACCTGGATTACCCGGCAGATGGAGCTGGCCTATACCCGCCTGCACCGGCTCGGCCATGCCGTATCTTATGAAGCCTGGCAGGGCGATGCCCTGGTCGGCGGGCTATACGGGGTAGACCTGGGGAACATATTTTGCGGGGAGAGCATGTTCAGCACCGTGCCCAACGCCTCCAAAGCGGCCTTCATCCATATGGTGCGCGACCTGGCCGGCAAGGGTTATTCCATGATCGACTGCCAGGTATACACGGCCCACCTGGCAAGCCTGGGCGCCCGGGAAATCCCCCGGAAGGAATTCCTGCAATTGTTAAAGGTTCAGGACCACAGATGAGTGCAGAAAGAGGATGTGCTGCGGATTGCCCCACAGGTCTTCGCGCCTGAATTCAAGCCCTCCCTGGATTTTGATGCCCTCCCCGAGGAAAAACCCCAGCCAACCGGCCAGCCGCAGGTCGTATTCGGGCCGAAATCCCCGGGCCGCGCTGAGGATGGGTTCGAAGGTGCCTATCCAGTAGAATTCCCCCAGGTCCAGTTGGTCCCCTTGCAGCGGGCCGTCAAGGGCAAACCGGTACCGGAACCGATGGATGGTCAGGGGGCGGAAGATGCGTTGCTCGACCCGCCAGCGGTGCCCGAAGCGCAGCGCGTAGGGCTTGCTTGTAAGGTTGAATTGTTCCACGATCCGGAGTTCGTTGGGCGCCCCGGGCTCAAAAGGGTTGCGGAACCGGTACTGAATGCCCAGCCCTGCGCTGTGGTTCCCGGAAAGCTTCACATTCGAGAAATGGACGAGATCGACCTGACGGGTCTCAAGGGTCGCAGCCTCATCGCGGTAGAAGAAGATGCGTTGCAGAATGCCAAAATGGTGGGCATAGCCCGGTGTGACCTGGTAATTCAGGGAAATGTCGGGTTGCCAGTAGCCCGTGAAGCCTTCCTGGGCGTACCCGGAAAGCGCAACGAATCCTGAGATGAGGAGGCACCCGTACCTAATAGAGCACATGGTCGTAATTCGGGGGCAGCGATTCCCGGATGCGAAGCACCATGCCCTGGTGGTCATACAGGATTTCGTATTCTTTGAACCCCTCGTCTGTGCGCGCCTGCACCATGATCTCGTAACGCATTTCAGGAAGGAGCATATTCTGGAATGCCATCTTGAAGGTTTCCGCATCGGAAGCAAAAGCAGACCGCGGATATTGTTGCTGGATCTTTGCGATCCTGTGTTTACCCAGCATGCCTGACAGGTGGGTTTCTATGGCTTCCCACGTGATTGCCGGGATGTCTGTCGGGCCGATGCCCACTTCAATATCTTCCAAATCGCCCCCGGCCGAGAATTCCACACTGTAGCGCAACCGCCCTTTTTTGAATTTGATCTCATAGCTCACCCGATTGCTGTCTGTTTCCTGGTAATAGTGCACCCTCCTGGCCCCTTCCAGGTAAGGGGTGGCACGTTCCAGTGCAACCTGGGGGAACTGTGCCTTCCGGATCCGGAATTCCCGCTCATATTTGGCCTGCGCCAGGCCAACGGCCGGGGCGGTGAAGAACAGCACTAAAAGGATCGCGATCTTATACTTCATGGTATCTGAAACAGTGTACCTCGTGGTCGTTGACCATACCCGTAGCCTGCATATGGGCATACACCACGGTGCTCCCCACAAACTTGAACCCCCTTTTCCTGAGGTCTTTGCTGATCTGGTCTGAAAGGGGGGTCGTGGCAGGGGCCGATTTGTAGTTCTCAACCGCGTTTTTGACGGGCCTCCCTTCGGTAAAGCCCCAGATATATGCGCTGAAACTCCCGAATTCTTCCCGGATTTTCAGAAAGGCCTGTGCATTGGTCACGGCGGCTTCCACTTTGAGGCGGTTCCTTATGATCCCCGGATCGGCCAGCAATTCCTCGAGCTTGGCCCGGTCATAGGAGGCAACTTTATGGAAATCAAACCCGTCGAAAACCAGCCGGAAATGCTCGCGCTTGCGAAGCACGGTTATCCAGCTGAGGCCGGCCTGAAACGTTTCCAGGATCAGGAATTCAAAAAGGGTCCGGTCGTCGCGTACCGGCACGCCCCATTCCGTATCGTGGTAGGCCTCGTAGAGGGGATCACCCAGGCACCAGCCGCATCTGTGTTTCTCCATGGGCTAAAAATAGCCCAAAAACACGAGCCAGGCTTAATTTACCCTACGGAGTTCGCCCGATTCCAGGGCTTCCGGCCAATAGGCGGTAAGGGTGCGGTAGCGGCGTAGGAATTTGCCGCCATCCTGGCGCTTGATCACCACTTTGTGCTGGTCTCCCAGTTGCTGTACTTCTTCCACAACGACCAGGCTCCCGTCAAGGGCAAAGACGTTGGGGATGCCACCCTGTTTGATGATGATGTTTTTCCGGGGCACTTTCAGGTGTTGAAAGTCACCTTCCGGTTTTACGATTTCAAGTACAGCTCCCTCATCGATCGGCTCAATTTGTGCCATGGCGCTGCTCAGAGGGAAAAGAAGGGCTGAAATTGCGAATATGGCGTATTTTTTCATGATAAAATGATTATAATGATATTAAAGGTACGTGTAATTGATAAATGCTCAGCTAATTTCCGAAAATAAAATTAATACTACCGTTAAATAATAGTTAAACTGTTGCTAATCGATAGTATTACTATTATGTTTGGCAAAAATAGTGTCGATGACAGAGTTGTTACAGAACCTGCGAATCGTCATCAACCCGAAGATTTTTGTCAAGGACCCTCAGTCGTCAGACCTCGGCAAGCGCATCATCGAGCAGGGCATCTACCTGATCTCAGAAATAGGGTTTGAACGATTTACCTTTCGGAAACTCGGGCAGCGGATTGGTTCGAACGAGAGTTCCATTTATCGGTATTTTGAGAACAAGCACAAGTTCCTCATCTATTTGAATTCCTGGTATTGGGGATGGCTGGAGTACAGGCTGGTGCTGATGACCAACAGCATACCGGATTCCAGGGAAAAGCTGGAAAAAGCCCTGGAGGTGCTTACGCAGCCTGTGGAGGCCGACCCGGCCTTCGCCCATGTCGATGAGGTGGCCCTGAACAATATCGTGGTCAATGAGCACTTCAAGCCCTTCCTGACTGCCGAGGTAGACCAGGAAAACAAACAGGGCTACTTTGAGGTGTACAAGCGCCTGGTGGGCCGTTTTGGGCAAATGATCCGCGATTGCAGCCCTGATTATCCCTATGCCCTGAGCCTGGCGAGCACCGTTTTGTCAGGGTCCCTCCACCAATATTACCTGAACGCCCATTTTCCGTCCCTGACCGATTGCAGCGACCCCGGGGTTCACGCAACTTTTTTCCGAAAGTTAGTATTCTCCAACCTGAGCCCTTCTTATTATGATTAAGCCCATCTTATCTGCATGGCAGCGCCTGATGGGGCTGCTGAGCCTTGAAAAGCGGGATGTCCTTCAGATATTTTACTACGCTATTTTTGCCGGCCTGGTGACCCTTTCCCTTCCTTTGGGAATCCAGGCCATCATCAACCTGATACAGGGGGCCCAGGTGAGCACTTCCTGGATTGTGCTGGTGGTGCTGGTGACCCTGGGGGTTGGATTCGGCGGGGTGCTGCAGCTCATGCAGATCCGCATCATCGAGAACCTGCAGCAGAAAATCTTTACCCGCTCCTCCTTCGAATTCGCCTATCGTTTCCCGAAAATCCGCATGAGCGAGCTCGCCGACTATTACCCCCCTGAGCTGGCCAACCGCTTTTTCGATACCCTTACCGTCCAAAAATCGCTGTCCAAGATTCTGATTGATTTTCCGGCGGCCCTGCTGCAGATCGTTCTGGGCCTGCTGCTGCTTTCCTTTTATCACCCTTTTTTCATTCTGTACGGGCTTTTGCTCGTTCTGCTGATCTACGTGGTCTTCAAGTTTACGGCCCAGAAGGGATTTGAGACCAGCCTGGAGGAGTCCAAATACAAGTACAAGGTCGCCCACTGGATCCAGGAAGTCGCCCGTTCGGTGGTCAGCTTCAAATTGTCGGGCAAAACCTCGCACGCCCTGAAAAAGAACGACCGCCTGGTAAGCTCTTACCTCGACGCCCGGGAGGGCCACTTCCGTATTCTGGTCGTCCAGTTCATTCAGATGATCGGCTTCAAAGTGCTGGTCACGGCGGGGCTGCTCCTGATCGGGGGGTTGCTGGTGCTGAACCAGGAAATGAACATCGGGCAATTCGTGGCCGCTGAGATCATCATCCTGCTGGTCATCTCCTCGGTTGAAAAGCTCATTCTGGGCCTTGAAACCTTTTACGACCTGCTTACCTCCCTCGAGAAACTGGGGCAGGTGGTCGACAAAGACCTCGAACCCCAGGAAGGGGAAACGCCGTTCCATTCCGGAGACTCCCTGCGGGTGGTTCTCGACAAGGTAACCTACCGCATTCCGGGGGGCACCAAAAATATCGTCGACGGGATTTCCCTGTCTCTGGAACCCGGAACCACAACGCTCATCCAGGGGCCGGGCGGGGCCGGGAAAACCACCCTGCTTCGGCTGATAGCCGGGGTTATCGAGCCCGATTCCGGGCAGGTCTTCGTGAACAATATCTCCCTGAAGGGCATTTTGCTGAACCATTACCGGGCATTCATCGGGCAGTCACTCCCTGAGGAATCGCCCTTTGAAGGCACCATCCTTGAAAACCTGACCTTCGGAGACCCCGATATCAGCATGGAACAGGTGTACTGGGCCCTTGAGCATACCGGCCTGCTTCCGTTCGTGCAGGAGCAGCCCAAAGGCATCAAGACCATGCTTTACCCCGAAGGCCTGCAAATACCCTATACGATTGGCAAGAAGATTGTGCTGGCGCGCAGCATCATCCACAAGCCCCGCCTGCTGATCCTCAAGGACCCCCTTGACCAACTCGACAAGGAAGAGTCGCGCCGCATCATGAAATTCCTCACCAGCCCAGACAATGGATGGTCGCTGATCGTGGTGAGCACCAACCCGGATTGGGCCGAATGCTGCGGACAAATTTTGCAAATGGAAGAAGGACGGATTGTAAACAAGCGCTGAATATGCTGAACATCACGGAAAATAAGCTGAACCGAAAGGTCGACCTGGGCCAGTACGAGGCTGCCCGCAAGGTTTTCCACAAACGGCATTACGGGTATATCAACCGCTTCCTGCTCGGGTTTTCAATAGCGGTGCTGATCATTCTGTTCCTGCCGTGGACGCAGACCATCAGCGGCAACGGGTTCCTGACCACCCTCCAGCCCGAACAGCGGCCGCAGACCGTTCAATCGCCTATCCCGGGGCGCATTGAAAAGTGGTATGTGCGCGAAGGTGATTTCGTAGAGGAGGGAGACACCATCCTCTTTATCTCGGAGGTCAAAAACGAGTATTTCGACCCGAGGCTGGTCGAACGCACCCGCCTGCAGATCGACGCCAAGAGCCGTTCGGTACAATCGTATCAGGAGAAGGTGGGTGCGCTCCAGGCCCAGATCGAGGCCTTGCTGCGGGAGCGCGACCTGAAATTGCGCCAGTCGCAGAACAAGCTGATGCAGGCCGGCCTGAAAGTACAAAGCGACAGCATTGAGCTCGAGGCGGCCAAAACACAGCTCACCATCGCCGAGCGGCAGTACAACCGGACCAGCCAGCTGCAGGATGAAGGCCTGAAAGCCGTCACCGATGTGGAAGACAAGCGGCTGAAACTGCAGGAGTCGCAGGCCAAGCTCATTTCACAGGAGAACAAATTACTGGCGAGCCAGAATGAGGTCATCAACGCCGAAATGGAGATCGGGCGGGTGCAGGCCGAATATACCGATAAGATCTCAAAAGCGCGCAGTGACCAGTTTACGGCCCAGTCATCCCAGTTCGACTCGGAGGCACAGGTCACCAAGCTCGAAAACGAATTCGCCAATTATGAGCGGCGGTCTGACCTCCACTATATCCGGGCCCCTCAGAGCGGCTTCATCAACAAAGCCCTGCAGTCTGGAATCGGGGAGACCTTCAAGGAAGGCGATGCCCTGGTGAGCATCATGCCGGCCCAGATCGACATGGCGGTGGAGTCGTATGTAGACCCCATAGACCTGCCCCTGGCGCACCTGGGGGAAAAGGTCCGCATCCAGTTTGACGGGTGGCCCGCCATCGTGTTCAGCGGGTGGCCCAACGTATCCTACGGGACCTACGGGGGAAAGATCGTGGCTTTGGAGACCTACATCAGCCCTAATGGCAAGTACCGGATATTGATCGCCCCCGATCCGGACGACCACCCGTGGCCGAAAGACCTGCGCGTCGGGTCAGGGGCCCGCACCCTGGCCCTGCTCCAGGATGTGCCCATCTGGTTTGAATTGTGGCGCCAGCTCAACGGCTTCCCGCCCAACTACTACCAGAGCCCCGGGGCTGCCGAAACAACCGCCAAAAAATGAGACGGAACCTTGTCATAGCGTTCCTGACGCTTCTTTCCTGCCTGCCGCTCAGGGGGCAGCAAGACAGTCTGGTGCTCGATTTCGAATCGTATCTGGCACAGGTGAAACAGTTTCACCCGGTCGCCCGCCAGGCCCAGCTGGTAGCGGGGATCGGGGAGGCCAACCTGCAGGAATCACGGGGGGGGTTTGACCCGAAGCTCGAGGTCGACGTCGCCCGGAAAGATTTCGAGGGCAGTACCTATTACGACCGGCTCAATGCCGCCTTCAAGATTCCGACCTGGTACGGCATTGAGCTGAAGGGGCAGTTTGAACAGAACGAAGGCGATTATTTGAATCCGTCCGAAACGATCCCGACCGACGGGTTGTACAGTGCCGGCATATCGGTATCCCTGGCCCGCGGGCTATGGACCAATGAACGGATGGCGACCCTCAGGAAGGCCCGGTTTTTCGAACAGCAGAGCCAGGCCGACCGGGACCTGCTGATCAACCAGATCCTGTTTGACGCCTCAGAGGCCTATTTTGCATGGTTACAGGCTTTCCAGGATGAACAGGTCTTCAGGCGGTTCCTGGAGAATGCCGGGTTGCGCCTTGAGGGGATCAGGCAAAGCGCCCTGGCGGGCGATTTGGCCGCCATCGATACGGTGGAGGCCAGGATTGCCTTTGAGAACCGTGCCCTCAGCCTCGAACAGGCCCGGGTACGGCTGAGGGGAACAGCCCTTGAACTCTCGAATTATTTGTGGACCGAAGGAAATGTTCCCCTCGAACTCCGCGAGACGGTGCGGCCCGAGGCAACCCCGGCCGTGGATGAGAGCTTGCAGCTGAGCCGGTTTGCGGCCGATAGCCTCGATCTGGCAGCACACCCCAAGTTGCGTTCCCTGGAATACAAAATCCAGGGGCTGGAAGTCGACAAGCGGCTTAAGGTCAACCAATTGCTTCCGGAAATCAACCTGGAGTACAATTTTTTGACCGAAACCCCCGACCGCATTGCGTCTTTCGAGACGCAGGATTACAAGGGAGGCCTGACCTTTCGGATGCCCCTTTTTCTGCGGAAGGAGCGGGGGGCCCTGAAAATGGCCCAATTCAAGCTGCAGGATGCAGAGCTCGAACGCGACAACGCCCAATTGAGCATCCGCAACAAGGTATCGGCCATCCGTTTCGAACTGACTTCCTTCGATCGGCAGAATACGCTGATTGCCGATATTGTGAGCAATTACGAGCGCCTTCTGCAGGCAGAGGAACGGAAGTTCAGTTTTGGGGAAAGCTCCCTTTTCCTGATCAACAGCCGCGAGCGTGCCCTGATCGACGCCAGGCTCAAGGCCAATGAGGTTCAGAACAAATACCTGATGGCAAAGGCGAAGCTCTTCCAGGTGCTGGCCATCAATCCGGATTCGAACCCCTGACCTCTTTTTGTGTAAGGTTTAAGCCGAAGGTGCTACAAAGGGAATTCAGGAACCTGAAAGGTGCCCTGCAAGCAGTGATATGAAACATGGAAAAAGCAGCCCGGGAAGCGAGGTGAACTTTGTTCGGAAGGCCCTGCTCGATTCGGCAGATTACCAGGCGTACCGCGAAGAGGTAGCCCGACATGCGGCGGAAGGGACCACCTCGGGCAATAACACTTCTGAAGCCTTTGTGCACTATACCCTCCTGAACCATCGGCGCATGCTCCGTTGGGACAAGAAGTTTGAGCTTCCCAAAGCGACTGCCCGATGGCTTTCGGCGGGGGTGAGGCCCCAAATATGGCTGGTGCTCACCGAGACCTGGTGCGGCGATGCCGCCCCGGTACTGCCGGTTTTAAATGCCTTTGCAGAGAACAGCCCCGAAATTGAGCTTCGCATCGCCTATCGCGACGCCCATCCTGAACTGATGGATTTGCACCGTACCGACGGCGCCCTGGCCATTCCGAAGCTCCTCGTTTTGGATCCGGATTCCCTTGAGGTGCTTGCCAGCTGGGGGCCACGGCCAGCCGTGCTGATGCGCATGGTGCGCGCCTATAAGGAACAACACGGAAAACTCAGCCCGGAATTCCGGGAAGATATGCAGCGGTGGTACAACCGCGACAAGGGGCAGGCGCTTATCTCCGAACTGGTGGCCTTACTTACTCTGGAAAAGATAGGTGATGGTGCCTTTCTGGGAGGTACGATCCGATTTGCTGAAGCGGGATCTTAGGGCGTATTCGATGGCCATTTCTACCAGGCAGCCATTGGCGGTGCCCGAACTCTTTTCGTTGAATTCGGCATTCACCACAAAGCCCAGCTGGTCCACTTCCACATTGATCACCACTTTGCCCCCTTCAATGCATGTGTAAATGGGCGGGGGCAACTCAAGGGCATTGCGGTCTATCAGGGAGTAGGAGATGGAGGTTCGCCTGTCTTTCAGGTAGTTGGTATACTCTTTTTTATCGGCTTCTTTCTCGCCCAGAAGCTGTTTGCTTTCTTCCCGCCGTTTGGCGAGTTCGTGCAGCTGACTGGTATATTCGCCGGTGTCGGCAAGGTTTTCATCCGTGCTCGATTCGGCGTTGGCGGCCCGTTCTTCCATCAGCTCCTCAAGTGTTTTAAGGGGTTCCGGGTTCCCGAAACTCGGCTTGGCCGTTTCGTTCAGCGCCATGTGGCTTTTGATGGGGTCTGCCTGGGCCAGCTCTTCCTCGAGCTGCTCCTTTTCTTCCAGCAGGGCCTCGAGCTCTTCGTCTGCAAGGCTCATCTCAATGACGTATTCCTCTTCCACAGTCGTATCAAGGTGGATATTGAACAGGGTCAATACCACGATCCCAAGGGAAAAGGCCGTAATCAAAAGAGCCAGGTGCGAACGGGTCAGATTCATAAGGCTATAACCGCGAAATAACTAAATTATTTTATTTCTGCTGCCCCCTTCAGACCCTGTCGGGCCGTCAGACGCCGAATCCGGCATCGCGAAAGGCCGCCCTGAAGGCATCGGGGGTAAGCGCTTTATTTACGGTGTAAATGCCTGTTTTGGTTCTTCTCAGGGCCGACAGATAGGCCCCCGTTCCGAGAATTTGCCCAAAATCATGGGCCAGGGAGCGAATGTAGGTGCCCTTGCTGCAGCGCACCCGAAAATCCACTTCAGGAAGGGCAACCCGTGTGATCTCGAAGGACTCAATGGTCACTTGCCTTAGTGGCACCTCGACGTCCCGGCCGCTCCGGGCGTATTCGTAAAGCCGTTTGCCGTCTTTTTTAATAGCCGAGAAAACAGGGGGCTGCTGAACAATCTCGCCGGTAAGGGCCCGGGCGGCAGCGTGAAGCCTTTCAGGGGTCAGGTGGTCTACGGGCCCCTGTGGCCCGGGCTCGGTTTCCAGATCATAGGAGGGGGTGGTGGCACCCAGGTGAAACGTACCGGTATATTCTTTGGGCATGCCCTGCAATTCATTGATCTTGCGGGTGCTTTTCCCGGTGCAGAGGATCAGCAGCCCGGTGGCAAGGGGGTCGAGGGTGCCGGCGTGCCCCACTTTGAGCTTTTTCAGGGAGAAGGCCCGCCTGAGGGTCCACCGCACGGCGTTCAGGGCCTGGAACGACGACCACCCGTATGGCTTGTCGATCAGGATGACCTCCCCTTCCAGATAGGCGTTTTTGTCAAGTGGCAAATGTGGGATTTCCATGTCTCAGGGCAGCAAACGCAGGCCGATGACAACGGCTGCGATCCCGACCAACAGGCAATATACGGCAAAAATGGAAAGTTTGCTGTTGCGCACCAGCCTGATCATCCAGGTACAGGCCAGCAGGCCTGAGATGAAGGCGGCGGCGAATCCGGCCACCATGGGCCCCAGGTTTTCGGTGTGCATGCTCAGTTCGCCCCCCAGCAGGTCTTTGGCAATTTTCCCCAAAATAAGGGGAACGACCATCAGGAAGGAAAAACGGGCAGCCTTTTGCTTGTCAACCCCGAGCAATACGGAAGTGGCAATGGTCGCCCCGCTTCTTGAAATGCCCGGCAGCATGGCCACCGCCTGGGCAGCCCCGATAATGATCGAGTCTGTGAAAGAAACAGGCCGGTGGGTCTTTTTGGCCCGGTCTGCCAAAAAAAGCAGGGCCGCCGTGAGCAGCAGCATGGCCCCCACAAAGGCAACTTTGCCCCCGAAGAAAGCTTCCAGTTCTGATTCAAAGAACAGGCCGATCAGGGCTGCGGGGATCATGGAGATCACGATTTTCAGCGAAAAGCGGGTTTCTTCATTGTCGCGGAAGCGGAGCAGCCCGCTCAGGATCTGCCAGACGTCCCGGCGATAGACCACCAGGGTGCTTAGGGCGGTGGCGAAGTGAAGCACCACGGTAAAAAGCAAACTTTCTTCGGGCACGGATTGATCTCCCAGGAGGGCCTTGCCCAGTTCCAGGTGCCCGCTCGAAGATACCGGGAGGAATTCGGTCAGGCCCTGAACGATTCCCAGGATGATGGCATCGATGAGTTCCAATTACCGGGATTTGTTTTTGTCGGGAGACCTGAGGATGGCGTACACCTGCAGGCCGAGGCCTGCCAGTACCAGGGCCGGGGCCAGCCTTATACGGCGGAAGCTGAAGATCTCCGGGTTGAAGACTTCGGGGTTGTCGCTGCCCCCGCCCGCCAGCAGGATATACCCCAGGGCGATGAGCGCGAGGCCCACAAACATCCAGAGATAGTTCTGCCTGCCGAAAACGAATTGCCGCTCATTCTTTGAAGGGCCGGAGGATGACTTCTTTTTGCTCATGGGGCAAAGGTACGCATCTCGGGGAAACTTTTTCTAACCTGCCTGTAAAATGAAATGGCGCCCGGCCCAGCCCTTTTAGTAGTAAAGGTCATCGGTGCGCAGGTTCAAAAAACGCTGTGTGGCGAAAAAGGTGCTGACCAGGGAGATCAGAGCCCCCAGGATGAAGACCGAGGCGAACAGGATGGCCAGCGAAAGGGGTTCGTTGAGCAACCCGAGCTCGGGGAAATTCAGGTCGAGGTAAAAGAGCAGGGCGAACAGGCCCAGCAGGGCGATCAAGCCCCCCAGCATGCCAAGCTTGAGGTTTGTTTTTATAAAAGGCAACCGGATAAATGCCTTGGTGGCCCCGACCATTTGCATGGTCTTGATGATGAATCGCTTGGAGTAGATTGACAGCCGGATGGAGCTGTTTATCAGCAGTACGGCGATCAGGGTGAAAACGCCCGAAGCAATCAGGATGCCCAACCCGATCCGGCGCACGTTTTCGGTGAGCAGCGCAATGGTGGGGCGGTCGTAGCTGACCTCTTCCACAAAGGGCCGGTTGCCGAGTTCGGTGGCAATGGAATCGATCTGTACCGGCGACACAAAAGCCGCGTTGAGCTGTACGTCGATGGAATTCTTCAGGGGGTTGTAGCCCAGAAATTCCATGAAATTCTCGCCGATTTCTTCGCTGTGCTGCTCGGCGGCCTCTTCTTTGGAGACAAAGACGGCCGATTTGGTGTAGGGCGCCATGACCAGGCTTTTCTGCAGCTGGTCAATCTCTACCTGTTTGGCGGAATCTTTGAAGAAGACCGAAATGGTGATCTGCTCTTTGAAGTGGTCGGCCAATTTGCGGGTATTGAGTACCAGCAGCCCCAGGATGCCCATGAGGAAAAGCACCAGGGCTATGCTCAGGGTGACCGAGAAATAAGAGGAGATCAGCTTCCGCTTTTGATAGCGCTCAAAGGATTTGCTCATATCAGGACGGGTATCGGGAACCCCTTCGGAGTTCTCCTCAAAAATAGGAAAGTATACGGATTCCCCTTATTTTTGCCCCGAATAAATAAGCGGGCCGCCCGGCCTGCCGATGTACCCGGCAGCATGCGATACGATTTTAAGGAAATAGAGTCCAAATGGCAGCGATATTGGGCCGAAAACCAGACTTTTCGGGCCGAATTCCCTTCCGACAAACCGAAATATTACGCCCTGACCATGTTCCCCTATCCTTCGGGAGCCGGGTTGCATGTGGGGCACCCGCTGGGGTATATCGCCTGCGACATCTATTCCCGGTTCAAGCGCCACCAGGGGTACAATGTCTTGCAGCCCATGGGGTATGACTCCTTCGGCCTGCCGGCTGAACAGTATGCCATCCAGACCGGGCAGCATCCGGCCCTGACTACGGAGGCCAATATCAACCGCTACCGCGAGCAGCTCGACCGCCTGGGGTTTTCCTATGACTGGAGCCGGGAGGTGCGCACCTCCGATCCTGCCTATTACCACTGGACCCAATGGATCTTTATGCAGTTGTTCGACTCCTGGTACAACCGGGAAACGGACAGGGCCGAGCCGGTTGAAACACTGATCATGGCTTTTGGGTCTGGGGGCAATGCCGGGGTACGGGCTGCCTGTGATGCCGACACCCCGACTTTCTCGGCGGCAGAATGGAACGCCTGGGGGGAGGCCGAAAAACAGCGGATGTTGTTGAAATACCGCCTGACCTACCTGGCCGAGGCCGAGGTGAACTGGTGCCCCGAACTCGGCACCGTGCTGGCCAACGACGAGGTGGTAAACGGTGTGTCGGAGCGGGGCGGCTATCCGGTGGTGCGCAAAAAAATGACCCAGTGGATGATGCGCATCACCGCCTATGCCCAGCGTTTGCTGGAAGGCCTCGATGCCATCGACTGGCCCCAGCCCCTAAAGGATGCCCAGACAAATTGGATCGGGCGGTCTGTGGGGGCCTCGGTCGTATTTAAAACAATCCCGGCGGCGCACCAGCCCAAATCCTTTGAGATCGAGGTGTTCACCACCCGCCCCGACACCATTTTCGGGGTGAGCTTCATGACCCTGGCCCCCGAGCACGAGTTGGTTTCGCAAATCACCAGCCCGGAACAGAAAAGCGCCGTGCAGGCCTATATCGAAGCCACGGCCCGCCGGTCGGAGCGCGAACGGATGGCCGATGTGAAGACCGTATCAGGGGTCTTTACGGGGGCATACGCCGAACACCCGCTTACAGGCGATAAAGTGCCGGTCTGGATCGGGGATTACGTTTTGGCCGGATATGGCACCGGGGCCGTGATGGCGGTCCCCTGCGGCGACCAGCGCGACTATGACTTTGCAAAGCATTTTGGCATAGACATCCCCAATATTTTTGAGGGGGTCTCTGTGGAAGAGGAAGCCTTTGAAGACAAGGCCTCGGCCGTGATCGCCAATTCCGGGTTCATCAGCGGCCTCGGGCAGAAAGAAGCCGCCCGAAAGGTGATAGAGGCCCTGGAAGCAAAAGGCCTGGGCAGGGGCACTGTGAACTACCGCCTGCGCGATGCCGTTTTCAGCCGTCAGCGGTATTGGGGGGAGCCCTTCCCGGTATATTACGATGCCGAAGGCCTGCCAAGGCTCATCCCCCGGCATTGCCTGCCCCTGGAACTGCCCGAGGTCGAAAAATACCTCCCTACCGAAACGGGCGAGCCGCCCCTGGGCAACGCCACCCGCTGGGCCTGGGATACCCGGAAGGAAGAAGTCGTTGCCAACGAACGCATCGACCATAAAACCGTTTTCCCCCTCGAGCTCAATACCATGCCGGGCTGGGCGGGCAGCTCCCAGTACTTCAACCGCTACATGGACCCCCGCAACGACCAGGCCCTGGTGTCGCCTGAGGCCATCGGTTACTGGAAAGACGTTGACCTGTATATCGGCGGGAGCGAGCACGCCACCGGGCACCTGCTCTACAGCCGGTTCTGGCAGCATTTCATGTACGATCGGGGCTGGGTGCCAGTGGAGGAGTATGCCCGCAAGCTCATCAACCAGGGGATGATTTTGGGGACCAGTGCGTTCATGCACCGGAAGGCCGGAACCCAAACCTACCTGAGCAAAGGATTGGCAGCAGCAGAGCAGACCGAGCCGATTCGGGTGGATGTGAACCTGGTCAACGCTTCAGATGAACTCGACCTGGATGGTGTCAGGTCGTGGCAACCCCAGTTCCGGGATGCCGAATTTGTGACCGAAAAAGGCGTTTTCGCGGTCGATCGCGAGGTCGAGAAAATGTCGAAATCCAAATACAACGTGGTGAACCCCGACCAGGTATGCGAAGAGCACGGGGCCGATGCCCTGCGGCTCTACGAGATGTTCCTGGGCCCCCTGGAGCAGTCCAAGCCCTGGAATACAGCGGGCCTTAGCGGGGTCTCTGGCTTTTTGAAGAAATTCTGGAGGCTGTACCACCAGGGGCCCGACCGCAGCTTTGAGGTACTGCAGGGCGAGCCCGGGAAGGAAGGCCTGAAAACCCTGCATAAGACCATCAAAAAGGTGACTGAAGACATTGAGGAATTCTCGTTCAACACCTCGGTCTCCACGTTCATGATCTGCGTGAATGAACTCACGGCCCAAAACTGCAGGGAGCGGGCCGTGCTCGAACCCCTTGTGGTGCTTATCGAGCCCTATGCCCCCCACCTGGCCGAAGAGCTGTGGGAAAAGCTGGGGCATCAGGGGTCTGTAGCCCGGGTTCCGTACCCGGTAGTCGACGAAAAGTACCTGGTGGAAAGCAGCAAGGAATACCCCATTTCCTTCAACGGGAAAATGCGCTTTACCCTCGAGCTGTCCCTGGAGCTCTCCAGGGAAGAGATCGAAAAGGCCGTGCTGGCACATCCGAAGACGCGGGAACAACTCCAGGGGCGCGAGCCCAAGAAGGTGATCGTGGTGCCTGGCAAAATCGTGAACGTGGTGGGGTGACCTGCTGTCGCGGTTTCTGAACCAGGTGTTTTCCCCCCGGGGCTAACGCCCCTTACCCCCAGGCGCAAGGTAGCTTCCGCGGATGCATTCGCCTTGCTTTTTATTCGGAATGTTGACCCGCCTTTTGAAAGAGGCCTGGAGCAGCTACCCAGTGCTTTCCCCCGGGGCTAACGCCCCTTACCCCCAGGCGCAAGGTAGCTTCCCCGGGTGCATTCGCCTTGCTTTTTATTCGGAATTTTGACCCGCCTTTTAAATGGGACCTGGAACAGCTGCCCACGGCCATTCTCCCCGGGGCATTTGCCCCTTACCCCCGGCACCAGGCTATACCGCCTGCCTGCAAGTGCCTTGCAACATCCTTTGGGCCTGTTTATAATAAATTGCCGTAAAAATGACATGCCCCCTAAAAAAGAGGGGGTAAGTGAAGCAAAAGAATGTAATTTGTCAACATACCCCCTCTTTTTATCGACTTTTCTTTTGATAAAACATTATTTAATGAATATTTACCCCTATTAACCAAAACAAACAAAAATGGTCATTGGGATCCCTAAAGAAATCAAGAACAACGAAAGCCGGGTGGGGATGACCCCGGCAGGCGTGCTCGAACTGGTACACAACGGGCATACGGTACACGTACAAAGTGGGGCAGGGCTCGGAAGTGGCTTCACCGATGAAGATTACAAAATGGTGGGGGCCCACATCCTCGACACCATCGGGCAGATCTACGCCCTGAGTGAAATGATCGTCAAGGTCAAGGAGCCAATAAAGGAGGAGTATTCCCTGGTCCAGAAGGGCCAGATCATTTTCACCTATTTCCACTTTGCGTCGAGCGAAAAGCTGACCCAGGCCATGATCGAGAGCAAGGCGGTGTGCATTGCCTACGAGACCGTAGAAGACGAAGATGGCAGCCTGCCCCTGCTGACACCCATGTCAGAGGTGGCCGGCCGCATGGCGATCCAGCAGGGGGCCAAGTACCTGGAAAAGCCTGTCAGGGGCCGGGGCGTGCTTTTGGGAGGGGTCCCCGGGGTCCCGCCGGGCCGCGTGCTGGTGCTGGGAGCCGGAACGGTAGGGGTACAGGCCGCCAAAATGGCAGCAGGCCTGGGAGCCCATGTAACCATCCTGGATGTCAATATGAAAAGGCTGCGCTACATCAACGATGTCATGCCGCCCCATGTGGTTACCGAATTTTCGAATGAGTACAATATCAGGCGGCATGTGAAGACCCATGACCTCATTGTGGGGGGTGTCCTGATCAAAGGGGCAAGGGCCCCGAAGATCATTACCCGCGACATGCTGAAGCTGATGCACCCGGGCACCGTTATCGTCGATGTGGCCGTGGATCAGGGGGGATGCGTCGAAACAACGCGGCCCACCACCCACGAGAATCCGGTATATATTATCGATGACGTGGTGCATTACTGTGTCGCCAATATGCCGGGCGCCGTGCCCTATACCTCTACCCTTGCCCTTACCAATGTAACGCTGCCCTATGTGGTCGCCCTGGCCAACAAGGGGTGGGAGAAGGCCTGTGCTGACGATGCCTCCCTCAAAAAGGGACTGAACATCGTGGGCGGGGAGGTGGTCTATGCCGGAATCCGCGAGGCGTTTGACATGAGTGAAAAAGCCATGGCCTGACAGGTAAATCTGTCAGTTTTAAATAACCTGGTGGGCGACCGGGGCTTATCCGGCCAATATGGCCGGATTTTTGCTTTAATTGTGCTACATTTAAATTCTGGATAAAAAAATTGAAACTATGTTTGGATACTATATACTGATCGGAGCAATTGCCCTGGTAAGCTTTTTGGTAAGCAGCCGGCTGAAGAGCAAATTCAGCCATTATTCAAAGGTCCATCTGCAAAATGGCATGAGCGGGGCCGAGATTGCTGAAAGGATGTTGCGCGACCACGGCATTCGCGATGTAAAAGTGGTAAGCACGGCAGGGATGCTGACAGACCACTACAACCCCCTGAACAAGACCGTGAACCTCAGCGAAGGGGTTTATCACCAGCGCAATGCGGCGGCGGCGGCCGTTGCAGCCCACGAATGCGGGCATGCCGTGCAACACGCCCAGGCCTACGAGTGGCTCACCCTGCGCTCCAAGCTGGTGCCGGTGGTAAGTGTAACCTCCGGGCTTTCGATGTGGGTCGTAATGGGGGGCCTGATCCTTGGCGCAGCCTCAGGGGCCGGGCTTGGGTTCTATGTGGCTGTGGCCGGACTGGTGATGATGGGACTGGCCACCCTGTTCTCTTTCATAACCCTGCCGGTGGAATATGACGCCAGCAAGCGGGCCCTTGTCTGGCTCAAACAGAATAACATTGTGACCGCCCAGGAATACGCCGGGTCTGAAGACGCACTGAAATGGGCAGCCCGAACTTATGTGGTCGCCGCTATCGGCGCCCTGGCTTCTCTTGTTTACTGGGCTATGCAGGTATTTGGCAACCGCGATTAAGGCGGGTGTTCAGATACTGATCTGCCGGTCGATCTGCTGATCCAGCGAAATGAAGGTTTCCGTGCGGGAGACGCCTTCAATTTGCTGGATCTTTTTATTGAGCAGGTGCATCAGGTGTTCATTGTCGCGGCATAGCACCTTTACCAGAATCGACCAGTTGCCCGTCGTGTAATGGCATTCGAGCACTTCGGGGATTTTTTCCAGTTCCCTGACAGCATACGGATTGCTCATGGCCTTGTCGAGGTAGATGCCGATATAGGCCATGGTGGAGTATCCGAGGATCTTGGGGTTGATCACGAATTTGGAACCCGCCAGCAAACCGGATTTCTCCATCTTTCGGAGGCGCTGGTGGATGGCGGCCCCGGATATGCCCACCTGCCGGGCAATTTCCAAAATAGGTTTGCGGGCATCTTCCATAAGGTAGCGCAAGATTTTCTTGTCGATCCCGTCCAAATGGAGGTTTCCCTGGTTTGCTTTCATTTAAGGCCGGTTTGTCTGCCCTAAGATAACACAAATGGGATGAAAGCTACATCGCGATCGATTCGGGGTTATACCCCAGGTATGGGACCTCAAATTCACGGAAGGTAATGCCATACCTGCTTAGTTCGGCCAGCACGGGCTCATAGACTTCCCGGTGGATCGGGATCTGAACCCCCGGCTCTTTCACTTTTTTGTTCAGGATGAGCAGGGTGGCCATGGCCACCGGGAGCCCGACCGTTTTTGCCATGGCCGTCAGGCGCCTGTTTTCTCCCATGACCACCATATTGGAATCGAGCTGGTATTTTTTGCCGTGAAGCTTGTAGCCGAATTTGTGGTACATGACGATCATATCCCGTTCGTCCGGGCCCAGGGTCCAGCTTGCCTCCAGGATTTCCTGCAAAACCTGTGCAGGGGTGGCATTCTCCTGCCGGATGAGGCGCGTTTTGTCGAAGAGGTTGATCTCCAGCAGTTTTCCCCACAAAATGTCGTCCTGGTCGATCTTCAGGTAATGCCGCAGCTTCAGTTCGACGGAATCGGTCGGGGAGTATGGCAGGAAGAGGTTCGTAAAGTCGCGATACGACATCCCCTTCGAATTCTCGATGCGATAGCTGTCGTCGGTCATCCCCAACTGCACAAAGATATTCCAGGCACGTGAGAAACCTACCCGGCGCATGGTGCCCCGGTATAAAGTGAGGGCATCTTGCAGGCCATAGGCGTCGCGGTAGCTCAGGGAATCCCGGTTGGCATAGGCCTCGAAGGTGCCGTGGCCCTCGACCTCCAGGAATTCCGTACGCCGGAATAACTTGTGGTAGGGGATATACTTGTAGGTGCCTTCCTGAATGAATTTGGCCGCCCCGCCCTGCCCGGCAACCACGACGTTGCGCGGGTTCCAGGTGAATTTATAGTTCCACAGGTTGGTGTCGCTCTCAGGGGCGACCAGCCCGCCCGTAAACGATTCAAAAAGCAGCATTTTCCCGCCCTCAGCCTTGATGCGGTCGATTACCTGCATGGCGCTCATGTGGTCGATTCCGGGGTCTAGCCCGATCTCGTTCATGAAGACCAGTCCGCGCGACCGGACCTGATCGTCCAGGGCGCGCATCCCCTCGCTGATGTAGGAGGCCGTTACCAGGTCTTTCCCGAATTCCAGGCAGTCGCGTGCCACTTCCAGATGCATGGTGGCGGGCAGCATGGAGATGACAATGGCAGCCTGGCCCACTTCGAAGCGCCGTCTTTCCCTGTCGGAGATGTCGAGGGTGAGGATTTCGGTTAGCGGGTGTTCCCGGAACTCTGCCGGGATGTTTTCCGGGTTTTTATCGGCAACGGCCAGGAACAATTGCTCCTCTTCCGCATGTTCCAGCAGGTACTGGAGCAGGTAGGAAGTCGATTTGCCGGCACCCACGATGAAGATCCTTCGTGGCATAAGGAAGGGAGATTATCGAATTAATGCCTTGCGAAGGTATCAAAATGTTACATTTGTAAAAAAATTACAGGCCATAGTTATGAACAAAACAATAGTCGGAACCGGCTCGGGCCTGGGCCTTTTGGCCGTCGTTTTGGGAGCCCTCGGCGCCCATGCCCTGCGCGAGCAGATAAGTCCGGCTTCCCTGGAGAGCTACCAGACCGGGGTGCAGTACCAGATGTACCACGCCCTGTTTTTGCTCTTCCTGGGGCTGAACGAAAAGCTGCCTGAGCCTGACCGGAAGTGGATTTTTAGGTTCATCGCTGCCGGAGTTCTCTGTTTTTCCGGATCCATCTATGCCCTGAGCACCTCGGCCCTCACCGGGGTAGACTTCAAGGCCATCGGCTGGGTGACCCCCCTGGGGGGGCTTTTTTTTATCACCGGCTGGGCCTGGCTGATATTCCGGGTACTCCGGAATCCTTCCTGACACATGGTAAAAGCAATCAAAACCCTTTATATGAATCGATCCAATTCCGTTACGAAAACGATTTCGCTGACCGAATACGGACTGTCCCCTGAGACCGTCCACTACCAGTTGCCTTCCCAGGCCCTCCACAACATGACCCTGGAGAAGGAAATGGGCCAGGAGGCCGATTCCGGAGCCCTGGCCGTGCACACCGGCGAGTTTACGGGCCGGTCGCCCCAGGACCGGTTTATCGTGCGCGACGCCGTAACCGACCAGAAAGTGTGGTGGGGGCCGGTGAACATCCCCTTTGAACCGGCTGCCTTCGACCGGCTCTATGAGAAGGTGGTGGCTTACCTCAATGAGAAGGAACTCTTCGTGCGCGACTGTTTTGTCTGTGCCGATCCGGATTACCGGGTAGGAGTTCGGGTGATCAATGAATATCCCTGGTCCAACATGTTTGCCTATAATATGTTCATCCGCCCCACAGAGCGCGAACTGGCCGATTTCGAAGCGGAATGGACCGTGATCAATGCCCCCGGTTTCAGGGCCGACCCTGCCGCCGACGGTACCCGCCAGCACAATTTTGCCATCCTCAACTTTACAAAGCGTATTGCCCTTATAGGGGGAACCGGATATACGGGCGAGATCAAAAAGGGTATTTTTTCGGCCCTGAACTTCATTTTGCCGGTGTATCGCGACACCCTGCCCATGCACTGTTCGGCCAATGTGGGGGAAGACGGCGAAACCGCCATTTTCTTTGGCCTTTCGGGCACCGGCAAAACCACCCTTTCCACAGACCCGACCCGCAAGCTTATCGGGGATGACGAACACGGCTGGACTGCCCGCGACACTGTTTTCAATTTCGAGGGGGGGTGCTACGCCAAAGTAATCAACCTTTCCGCCGAAAACGAACCGGAGATCTTCGGGGCGATCCGCAAAGGGGCCATCCTCGAGAACGTGGTCATGGACCAGAATGGCCGGGTCGACTATGCCGATGCGGGCATTACCCAGAATACCCGGGTCAGCTACCCCCTGTACCATATCGAGAACCGGCAGGAACCCTCCGTGGGCCGGCACCCGAGGCACATCTTTTTCCTCACGGCCGATGCCTTCGGGGTACTTCCCCCCATCTCACGGCTTACCCCAAGCCAGGCCGCATATCATTTCATGTCAGGGTATACGGCCAAAGTGGCCGGTACCGAGGCGGGGGTAGACGAGCCGGTGCCCTCGTTTTCAGCCTGTTTCGGGGCTCCTTTCATGCCGCTGCACCCGGCTGTTTACGCTGAGATGCTAAGCCGCAAGCTGCAGCAGGCCGGCACCAATGTCTGGCTTGTGAATACCGGTTGGACCGGTGGCCCTTACGGGGTGGGCACCCGCATCAAACTCCCGTATACCCGCGCGATGATCCGGGCTGCCCTGAGTGGGGAACTGGGCCTGTACACCTATGACACCTACCACATCCACTCGGTATTCGGGGTGGCACAGCCGCGGCAGTGCCCGGGTGTCCCGACCCGGCTGCTCAGCCCAAGGGCTACCTGGAATAACGACGAGGCGTACTACAAGACGGCTTTCAAGCTGAGCAATGCCTTTCGGGAAAATTTCCGGAAATTCGAGGCGTATGCCAGCGAGGAGATAAGAAGGGGCGGGCCGCAGCGGTTCGCTTTCTGAAACAGAAAAAAGGGCTTCCCGTCGGGAAGCCCTTTTTTGTGCAAGGCATCAGTTGCCTTATTTCTTATTGACGTCGTTGATGTATTTCTGCAGGGCCATGGTCATGGACGGAGTTTCAGGGGTGGGTGCCTGAATATCGATGCGCAGCCCGGCGTCGGTGGCGGCCTGAATGGTCGAATTCCCGAAGACTGCGATCCGGGTTTCGTTTTGCTTGAAATCCGGGAAGTTTTTCAGGAGGGACTCGATGCCTGCAGGGCTGAAGAATACCAGGATGTCGTAATACACATCGCGCAGGTCTGACAGGTCGCTGATCACGGTTTTGTAAAAAATCCCCCGGGTCCAGTTGATGCCTGATTGCTCGAGGGTTTCGGGAATGACAGGCTTCAGCACATCAGAGGACGGGAGCAGGTAAACCTCGTCTTTGTATTTTTTGAAAAGGGGCAGCAGGTCGGGGAAATTGCGCTTGCCCACGTAAATCTTGCGCTTGCGGTACACCACGTATTTTTGAAGGTAAAAGGCAACGGCTTCGGACTGGCAAAAATACTTCAGGGTATCGGGGACCTTGTAGCGCATCTCTTCAGCGATCCGGAAAAAATGGTCAACCGAGTTGCGGCTGGTAAGGATAATGGCCGTGTATTTGGCCAGGTCAATCTTTTGCTGGCGGACGCCTTTGGCATCTACCCCTTCGACGTGGATGAAGGGCCTGAAATCTACCTTGACTTTCTCTTTCTCGATTAGCCTGGAATAGGGGCTATTCTCCATTTTAGGTTCCGGTTGTGAGACCAGAATCGTCTTTACCTTCATACAATCAAGAGTTTAGCACGGATGAAATGATCACAATAGGAGCAATTTCAAGTGCGCAAAGGTACAAAATAAAATAGAAAAAGTGAGTGGACACGTACTTTTGATTCATTTTGAGGATGGTAATCCATCCGATAATATTGACCAGCAAGGCCAGGGAAAACCCCGCCAGTACGATCGTTTTCGACAGCGGTAGCAGATAGGTGAGCAGCAGGTTCGCGCCAAATAAAACAAGGGTGCTGTAATTCAGGTAGCTGATTTTTTTAAAGATCAGGGAGGTTACCAGATTCTCCTGTTCAAAGATGTAACCCGCGGTTAGCTGCATTCCTGTCTTCAGCAGGATAAAGCCCAATAACCCCCCCAGAATGACAGGAAAAACAAAAGCGTCTCCCCATCGTGATTCCTGTTCCCAGGCCTGTGCTCCCAGGTAGACGAACAAGGAGAGGTTGAGGATCTGGAAAAGCGAAAACGCCAGGTGGAACCCCGAAAGCAAGCGCCCTTTCTTATTGTAGAGGAAGATGTATTTGTTGTTGAAGGGGAGGATGATAAAGTTCAGGAAGCGGTTGTAGAACATTTCTTTGGCGAAGACCATACTCAGCAGGCTCAGCAGCAAAATGCCCGTAATCCAGTCGTTTGAGAGCACCGTGCGTTCTATTGCTTCCATCAGGGAACGATTTTCTGGCTGTCGCCGTTCAACCCCCAGATCAACCCCTGCCGGGTCACCACGGCCCGCATGAATTTAGGCGGGCCATCAGGCATGGGCGGAAATGCAAACCGAAAGGAAAGGCTGTCGCCCGGGTGGAGTTGTTGCGGCCACCCGGCTTTGCTTTCCGGGGTTACGTCCTTGATCTGCATGACCTTTTTATAGGCATCCAGATAGGCGATCCCGAACCGGAGTGAGTCAGGGGAAACGCTTTTTGCGTACGGGTTGTAGACCCAGAATTGCCCGGACCGGTCAGCCGCCGACGGCGGGTCTGGCCTTATGCCTGCCTGCAGTTTGCGGAACGACCTGAATGTCTCAATGAAATGCCCGTATCTGGGCCTCCCATCCTGGTCGGGATAGGCGTAGGGGGTTTCCCGGTTCACTACCGGAAGGTAAAACACCTTCTTCCCCTGCACCCGATCTTCCGAACTGTCTATGGAATATTGGTTCTTGCGGTAAAAAGCATTGTTAAGGGTAAAGCTGGGCTTACCCGAGTAGAACGAAAACATGGAGGCCTTGCGGTAGGAGTTCTCAAAGACCACGGTGGCGTCGCCGGCCACGGCCTCCAGGCTTTTGACCCATTGTTCGTTGCCGTGGGTCTCAAAGCGGATCGGAAAGAAGGGCCGGTAGACCAGGCCAACCCGAAGCACGGCCATTACTGCAAGGTTGGCCCATCCTGCCCGAAAGAGCCAACGCCTCAACACGGGCTTCTCAAGCAACTGCCGCCCTACGATCACGGCCATCGGAATGCAAACGGCAATCAACCACTGTGTCTGCACACGCCTCTGGAAGCTGGAGAGGAAGAAAAACAGGATAATGCCGACCGCCACAAATACCAGGGCGCGTTCAAACCGGTTAGCAGGCCGGAAAGTAAACAACCCGTAGTATGCCCAGGGGAAGGTAAAGCCGAAAAGGGCTACCAGGTTCAGGAAAAACCCCAGGGTGAAACCGTCGAAACGGTACATCTGGTTGGGGCGTTCAAACAGGTGGTACCTGACCGAGACAAAATCTTGCTGGTACAGCCAGTGCAGGTGGGGGGCATAGGCCAGGAGCGAAACCCCCAGGGCCATCCAGGCATACCGGTTCCGCAGCAGGGCCGGGTTCGAAGCCAGCACGGCAAGGATCACCAGGGCCGCGTGGTACTTGCTGTACATCAGGGCGGCCATGACCCCGCCAAGGGCCACGGCCGTCAGGAGGCCGGGATTGTTCAGGAACTTTCGGTAAACCAACAGGAAAAGGGCCGTGAAAAAGAGCAGGGGGGTATCGGGCAGGCTCAGAAACCCGTAGGCGTGGATCAGTGCGATGGAGAAAAGCCAGACCGAAAGCTGGGGCAGGAATTCTTTCCGGTCGGGGCGGTCAATGAGTATCCAGAGCAGGGCAATTGTGCCAGTCCCCATCAGGCAGCTCAAAAGGCGCACCCCCAGCTCGCCCTGCCCGAACAGGCCGCCGAGCGCAATCATCCAGGCCACCATGGGGGGGTGGTCAAAATACCCCCAGGCGGGTGTCTGGGCGTAGTACCAGTAGTAAGCTTCGTCGTAGAGGAGATCGGTAAAGTGGGCCTGCAGTAAATTAAGCAGCAACAAACACCCGAGCAACAGGATCAATAACCGGGGAAGTCTTGTTCTCAATGGCCGTTCCACGGCTCAAAGGTACAAAATAAGGGTTTCGATGGCCGGGCCAACCTGCTACAAAAAAGCGCTAAGGGTGATCAGCACGGGGTTAAATGTGGTATTTTTGCCCGTAAATCCGAAGATTGCATGGCCGAAGGACTGGTTATCATACCCACCTACAACGAGATCGACAATGTAGAGGATATCGTCCGTACGGTCTTTGATTTGCCCCGGGCCTACGACATCCTGATTGTAGACGACGCTTCCCCTGACGGGACCGCCCAAAAGGTGCGCGACCTGCAACGGGAATTCCCTGACCGCCTGCACCTGCTCGAGCGGAAGGGCAAAACCGGGTTGGGGACCGCGTATATCGCCGGCTTCAAATGGGCGCTGGAGCGGCCCTACACGTATGTCTTTGAAATGGATGCCGATTTTTCACACCGGCCCTCTGACCTGCCCAGGCTCCACCGGGCCTGCCTCAATGGGGCCGACCTGGCGGTCGGCTCCCGGTACAAGAAAGGAGTGAACGTGGTAAACTGGCCGCTGCACCGCATTCTGCTCTCCTACGGGGCGTCGATTTACGTGAAGCTGATCACCGGGATGAAAGTGCACGACCCCACTGCGGGCTTTGTATGTTACCACCGCCGGGTCCTGGAAGGCATCAACCTCGATGAGGTCCGGTTTGTCGGGTATGCATTCCAGATCGAAATGAAATTCAGGGCCCACAAAAAGGGCTTTGTGATCACTGAAGTCCCCATTGTGTTCACCGACCGCGAAAAGGGGCAGTCGAAGATGAGCAAAACCATAGTCTGGGAAGCAGTTTTCGGCGTGATGAGCATGAAGCTCCGCAGTATTTTCAAACGAAACGGCTTTTGACATGGAACGGATCTTGCTGAAAAATGCCCGGATGGTGAACGAGGGCCGCATCTCGGAGGGAGACCTGCTGATCGAAGGGGAATTCATCGCCCGGATAGGGACCGGCATCTCAGACGACGGGGCCCGGGTGATAGACCTGGAAGGGCACTTCCTGATGCCCGGCCTGATCGACGATCAGGTACACTTCCGGGAGCCCGGGCTCACCCACAAGGGCGACATTGCCTCCGAGAGCCGGGCGGCCGTTGCCGGGGGCGTAACCTCCTATATGGAACAGCCCAACACGGTGCCCCAGACCACGACCCGACTGTTGCTGGAGGAAAAATTTGCCCGGGCAGCCGAGACTTCCTATGCCAATTATTCCTTCCCCTTCGGCGGTACCAACGACAACCTCGAAGAGATCAAACGCCTCGACCCGTTCAGCTGCTCGGGCATCAAACTCTTTCTGGGGTCCTCAACCGGCAACATGCTGGTCGATGACGAACGGGTGCTCGAGCAGATTTTCCGCAGCACCAGCCTGGTGATCTCGGCCCATTGCGAGGATGAGGCCACCATTCGCAGGAACCTGGCAGACTACCGGGAAAGGTATGGGGAAGATATCCCCATGTGGTGCCATCCCAAAATCAGGAGCGCCGAAGCCTGCTATATCTCGTCGAGCCGGGCAGTGGCCCTGGCCAGGCAAACCGGCGCCCGGCTGCACGTTTTTCATGTCTCTACCGGGATTGAAACGGAATTGTTCCGGAACGACATCCCCCTGGCCGAGAAGCAAATCACCGCGGAAGCCTGCATGCACCACCTCTGGTTCAGCGAGGAAGATTACGCGCAAAAGGGAAGCCTGATCAAATGGAACCCCGCCATCAAAACGGCAGCAGACCGGGAAGAGCTCTGGCGGGCCGTCAACGATGGCCGAATTGACATTCTGGCTACCGACCACGCCCCCCACACCCTCGAGGAAAAACAACGGCCCTATACCCAGGCCCCTTCGGGTGGCCCGCTGGTGCAGCACGTTTTGCCCGCCCTCATGGAAAAACGGCGCGAGGGGTTGATTACCCTCGAACAGATCGTTGAGAAAATGTGCCATAATCCGGCCATCCTCTTCCAGATCGACCGCCGCGGCTACCTCCGCGAAGGCTATTACGCAGACCTCACCGCCCTGGCCGAAGACCGGCCCTGGAAGGTTTCAAGGGAAAACCTGCTTTACAAATGCGGCTGGTCGCCCTTTGAAGGCCAGCAATTTCACGCGCAGGTTCTCTATACTTTTGTGAACGGACACCCTGCTTTTGAGCTGGGGCGCCTTTCGGAGGTGCGCCGCGCCCGAAGGCTCGAATTCAACCGCTGATGCAGATTCGGAAATACATAGCCCTTTCCCTGTTGCTGCTGGGGTGTGCCGAAAAACAGGTGACCCGGCCCGAGAACCTGATCCCCAAGGGGCAGATGGTCAAGATCCTCTACGACATCGCCGTCCTGGATGCGATACAGGGCACGTATACAAAGGCCCTGGAGCGCAACGGGATCGAGGTTATGCCATTTATCTATGAGAAATACGGGATCGACAGCCTGCAGCTGGCAGAAAGCGATCTGTATTACGCTTCCCGGCCGAACGAATACGAGGAGATCTACAAAACCCTTGAAGACCGGATCGCTGCCCAGCGCGACAGCATCAACGAGGTGATCAGGGGGGTGAACGAAAAAGGCCGGGAAGACCTGAAGGCCAGTCAGGCCAAGGAGAAATCCGATCCCGAATAGGTTCAGGGCTTTCCGGGGTTGGGGTGCCGGGTCCGGTAATATGCCGCCACCTCCCGAACCACCGCTTCGATCGGTTCAAATTCGAACCCCAGCCGCTGCCGGATCTTTTCATTGCTGTATATCCTGCTGCGTTTCAGGGAACGTGCCGAGGCCTTGCTCAGGCGGCGCCTTCTGCCGCCCAGCGCCCGGCGGAGCCAGTCGAGCCGCCAAAGTGCCTCGAGCTGCCAGGCCCGGAGTGTCTTGTGCGGGGCAGGGACCTGGAGCTGGCCGGCAATAAGGCCGATCAGGTCCTGGTAGGCCAGATTCTCTGAGACCAGGATAAACCGGTCGCCGAAACAGGAGGCTTCGGTAAGCTCCAGCATGGCGCGTGCCACATCGCGCACGCCTACAAAGCCGGTCGCCCCGGGGGGGCAGAATCGAAGCCCTGAGGCTGTTTCGGAAAAGAAACGGCTGCTGCCCCGCGTCCATGGACCGGGCCCGAGGATGACACCCGGGTTTACGATCACCGTGCGCAGGCCTTCCTGATTGCCCCTCCAGACCTCCATTTCGGCCAGGTACTTGCTAATGGCATAGCCGCTGCTGCTGGCCGGCTCGGAGGTGTCTGACTCGGTGCGGACCGCCCCGAGGCCCCCCAGGGTGGCAATGGAGCTCACATGGCAGAAGATGGGCACCCCCAGGGCCAGGCAAAGGTCTACCAGGTTGCGGGTGCCTTCCCAATTCACTTTGAGCAGGGTTTCTTTATCGGCCGGGTCGAACGAGATCATCGCCCCGCAGTGGTATACCTTTTCGACCCCCCCGAGGGCGGTCTCCAAAAAGGGGATGTCGAGGAGATCGCCCATAACCCATTCGATGCGGTCCCATCCTGCTTCGGCCTCCGGGCCATACCACCGGAAGAGCTCCCTCACCTTCCCCAGGTCGCTCCCCGGACGGGCCAGGGCACGGACGTGTTCTCCGCGGCGGAGCAATTCCAGCAACAAATGGCTGCCCAGCAGCCCGGTTGCACCTGTTGTGAATACCATGGCCCTAAAATAGGGATTCTCCGATTCCATAACCCGTCAGCCCCACTCGATTTAACTATATTTGCTGCGAAAATTCAGGAGTCATGACTACGAATTTTGTGAAAGAACTCCAGTGGAGGGGCATGCTCCACGATGTGATGCCGGGTACCGAAGCGCATTTGCTCACCGGTATGCAAACCGCCTATGTGGGGATAGACCCCACCGCCGACTCCCTGCATATCGGCCATTTGGTGGGGGTGATGATGCTCCGGCATTTCCAGCTGGCGGGCCACAGGCCCATCGCCCTGGTAGGGGGCGCCACGGGCATGATCGGCGACCCTTCCGGAAAATCGGCTGAGCGCAACCTGCTCGATGAAACCACCCTGCGGATGAACCAGGAAGCTATCAAGGGCCAGCTGTCGCGCTTCCTTGACTTCGAAAGCGAGGCTGAAAACGCAGCCCTGCTGGTCAACAATTACGACTGGATGAAGCCCATGAGCTTCCTCGATTTTATCCGCGACGTGGGCAAGCATATCACCGTGAACTACATGATGGCCAAAGATTCGGTGCGCAAGCGGATCACAGAAGATTCCGGGGAAGGGATGTCCTTTACCGAGTTTTCATACCAATTGGTGCAGGGGTACGATTTCCTCCATTTATACCGGAATTACCAGTGTACCCTCCAAATGGGCGGCAGCGATCAGTGGGGCAACATCACCACGGGCACAGAACTGATCCGGCGCATTGATGGGGGGAAGGGGTTTGCCCTCACCTGCCCGCTGATCACCAAGGCCGACGGCACCAAGTTTGGCAAAACCGAGAGCGGGAATGTCTGGCTCGACGCGCATAAGACCTCACCCTACAAGTTTTACCAGTACTGGCTCAACACCTCAGATGAGGATGCGGAAAAATACATCAAGATATTCACCTTCATGGGGCAGGAAGAAATCGCGGCCCTGGTGAATGCCCATCGGGAAGCCCCCCACCTCAGGCAACTGCAGCGCAGGCTTGCCGAGGAGCTCACGATGATGGTACATACCGAAGAAGACTTGCACCGGGCCGTGAAAGCCAGCTCCATCCTTTTCGGGCAGGATACCTCAGAGGCCCTGAAGGAATTAGACCGGAAAACCTTTGAGGAGGTTTTTGAAGGGGTGCCCCAGGCCGAAGTGGGCCTGGAGGAGATCCGCGCCGGGATGGACATGATCGCCGCCCTGTCGGCCCGGACCGGATTCCTGAAATCGAACGGGGAGGCGCGGCGCGAGCTGGCCCAGCATGCCATTTCGGTAAACAAGTCGAAGGTTGACGAGGCCTATACCATTACCGGGGCAGACCTGATCGGCGGGAAGTATGTGCTGCTGCAGCGCGGCAGGAAAAATTACTTCGTGCTGGTTGCCGGGGAGGCCTAAAGGGCCATCAGGTTGCAACCCCGCACATCGGAGTGGTCAAAACGGCCCAGGACTTCAAAAGTTCCGTCGGCGTGGTTTTTCCCCAGGTCCTGGGTGGCCACGAAAGCGCAGGAATCCCGGTTCGCCAGGTCGATGATATTAATCCCCCCGGTGCGCTCATGGCCCAGGTAGCTCAGGGGGTCTTCCGTATCGCGGAGCATGACCCGCATCCAGGGGGGCGTATGGAACAACCCGGAACCCCTGGAATAGGCCTGCGACAATAATTCCGTCATCCCGTATTCAGAGTGGATCTCCGCAAGGCCGAAGCCCTCCCGGAGTTCCTGGTGCAGCGCCTCCCTCACCAGCTCGACCCTCCGCCCTTTCATGCCGCCGGTCTCCATGACCAGCGTATTGGCAAGCCGCATCGGGGCAGCCTGCGCCAGGTCGAGCAGGGCAAAGGAAACCCCGATCAATATAACGGGGCGGTCTCCTGCATCGCAGGCACGCACCTGTTCGGCGACCCGCTCCGGCGGGCCACCCAGGAAGCCGCTGCGCGGGTCCCCGCTTTCCCTAATGAGGTGGTCGACCATATAAATCAGGGACGATCCGGGGCGCTCCTGGTAGGAAGGGAGCAGGGCCAGAATGCAATACCGGCTTGCCGGGCCGTAAAAGAGTTCGAAGGCCGTTTTGAAGCTCTGTCGGTAAAGGGAAAGGTCAGCGATGTAGTGCCGGCTGAGTGCCATGCCGGTAGTGCCGCTGCTGGTGAAGACCGTCTCGGGTTCCAGGGCAGGGTCGAGCACCTTGTGCGACTTGAAGAATTCGATCGGCAGGAACGGGATCTGCTCCAGGCTGTTCACCTGCCCGGGGGGGCGGCCCAGCAAATCGCAGAATTCCCGGTATACCGGAATGCGCCGGTACTGGTTGCGAAAGGTTTCCAGCGCAGCCCGGGCAAATGCCTCCGGGCCGTCAATGGCAAAAAGTTCTTCTGAAAACATGGGGCCTGCCTTGAGGCAAAAATAGGAAAATGACGCGGGTATTCGGGGCTGCCCCCTATCAGCGCACGATGAGTTTTTTAGTGGCCACCACCCCGCCTTGCTCCACGCGGACCATGTATACCCCGGGGATCAGCGTCTCTATGGGCAGGGCTTCGCCGGTCAGGCGGCGCTCCAGGACCACTTTCCCGAAGAGGTCAAAGATGCGAACGGTTTTGGGGCCTGCATGGGTAGATACCACATACACGAGGTCTCCCTCGGCCGGATTCGGGTGCACCCTGATCTCAGCCTGTGAGGCTGCATCGGCAACCGGTTCCTGTTGGGCCGAAAGGGCACAGGTTCCCATAAGGAAAAGCAGTAGGTAAAGTTGCTTCATGGGAGCAGCATTGATTTGGGATCAACACCTTAAAAATAGGTCAATTGCCTCCCTGTGCGGTTTATTTGTTGTGAATCCGGGAATTTTGTAGGTAAAGGAAAAAGTGCTTTCCGTTCGTCGGATTTATATGCCGTTCATCGATGGGGCCTGGGGGTCAGGTTACTTGACGATGAGCTTGCGGGTCGCCACTTTCTCTTGCTGGAAGACCTGGATGAGGTACACCCCGGCGTCGAGCCCTGTAAGGTTCAGTTCATTCCCGAACAGGGTGGTTTCCAGAACGGGGGTTCCCAACACGTCGTAGATGCGGATGATTTTCGGACCGCTGTGGTCGGTCACGATATTGACCTTGCCCTGGGTGGCGGGGTTCGGGTAGAGCTTGAAGCCTTCAATATCTCCCTTCTCCCTTACTTGCTGGGCAAGGCAGAGATTGGCGAAAAGCAGGAAAATCAGGGTGTATAAGTGCTTCATACTCAAAACCTCACAAAAGGCACGCCACAAATATACTATTTTTGAACTGCCAAGGTTTTTCAGTCCTTTCAAAAATGTATGAATTTTCGACGAAATGCACAGGCCCGTTCCCGCCCGGCATGTTGGGCACCTGTTGTGTTACCAAATGGTTATGCGCATTAAATTGGGGTTAAGGAAAGGGGGCTTTGCCGTTTTCTGACTATTTTTGATAGAATCAATCCAAAGGAGCCCGATGAAGAATCAGGACATCAAGATATTGCTGGTAGACGACGAACCGGATATTCTGGAAATCCTCAGCTACAACCTCACCGCCGAGGGATACCAGGTCTTCACCGCCAAGAACGGGGCAGAAGGGGTCGAGAAGGCCCGGAAAAAGCATCCCCATCTGATTATCCTCGACGTGATGATGCCCGAAATGGACGGGATTGAAGCCTGTGAGATCATCCGCCGCACCGAGGGGCTCGAAGACACCATCGTCGCCTTTCTGACGGCCCGCAGCGAAGACTATTCGCAGGTAGCCGGGTTTGACGCCGGGGCAGACGATTACATCACCAAACCGATCAAGCCCAAGGTTTTGCTGAGCAAGGTCAAGGCCCTGCTCAGGCGCATCAAGAAGGAAGAGGATGCCCCCACGGAGGTGATGAAGATCGGAAAGCTCGTGATCAACCGGGAAGAATACAAAGTGATCAACAACGGGGAAGAACTCATCCTGCCCCGCAAGGAATTCGAGTTGCTGGCCCTGCTCGCCTCCAAGCCCGACAAGGTTTTCAAGCGGGAGGTGATCCTCGACAAGGTCTGGGGGCAGGAAGTAGTGGTGGGTGGCCGCACGATTGATGTCCATATCCGCAAGCTGCGTGAGAAAATCGGGGAAGACCATTTTAAAACCGTCAAGGGGGTAGGCTATAAGTTCGTTCAGTAATGGCCACCCAGCTCCGCAAATCGTATCGTTTTGCTTCCCGTTCTGCCCTGTTCATAACCCTGATTTTAGGCGTGGGGTCTCTGCCCCTGGCCTGGCTTGCCGGCATGCCGGCAGGTTCGTGGCCCTGGTACCTGCTTTGGGTGGCGATCACCTTTGGCGTTGCCTTTTTGGTCATACAGGTGCGTGCCGAGCGGTTCATTTACCGCCGCATCAAGCAGATCTACGATGATGTGACCCTGCTGGAATCGACTTCCCTTACCAAGGGCCCCATCACCACCGACATGAAGACCCTCACCGAGGAGATCGAAAAGTTTGCCCACGACAAGAAAATCGAAATCGATACCCTGAAGATCCGGGAAGAATACCGGAAGGAATTCCTCGGCAATGTCTCCCACGAGCTCAAGACCCCCCTGTTCACCGTACAGGGCTACATCCATACCCTCCTCGACGGGGCGATGGAAGACCGGCGGGTCCGCAAAAAGTACCTGAACCGGGCCGCCAAAGGGGTAGAACGCCTCATCTACATCATCAAGGACCTCGACCTGATCACCAAGCTGGAGATCGGCGACCTGAACCTGGAATGGGAAGATTTTGACATCATCGAACTCATTCGCAACGTCTTCGAGTTGCTCGAGATGAAGGCATCGCGCAAGGGTATTTCCCTGGTTTTCGACACGGAGTACCCCCAGCCTATTATGGTGCGGGGAGACAAGGAAAAGATACAGCAGGTGCTCACCAACCTAGTGGTGAACTCCATCAAATACGGGCATCAGGACGGCACCACCGAGGTGAGCGTCGAAAACCTGATCAAGAATAAGGTGATCGTGCGGGTAACCGACAATGGGGAGGGGATTGCCGAGCAGCACCTGACCCGCCTTTTCGAACGCTTCTACCGGGTAGACAAGAGCGGCAGCCGCAAGGAAGGCGGAAGCGGCCTGGGGCTGGCCATCGTTAAGCACATCATCGAGGCCCACAACGAGAAGATCTACGTCGAAAGCGTGGTCGATGTGGGCTCTGAATTCTCCTTTACCCTCGAAAAGGCCAAGTCGGCCTGAGTTTTCGCCCCCGGCGGCAAGCCCCGTTTTCGTACTTTTGCCGCTACCAAAGGCACTTCCATGGGCAGCAAGAACAAACTCAGGCGTTTTCGCGACAACGAGCGCTTTGCCAACGTGATCCAACCGGGCCGGGATGAACTGCTGGCCGGGGCGTTCGCACATCGCGGGCAATGGCACCGGGTTTTCGGCAATGACCACCCCATTGTGCTCGAACTGGGATGCGGCAAGGGCGATTACACCCTGGCCCTGGCCCGCAGAAACCCGGGGGTCAATTACATAGGGGTAGATATCAAAGGGGCCCGGCTTTGGAGGGGGGCCAAAACGGCCCTGGAAGAACCCCTGCCCAATGTGGCTTTCCTGCGCACCCACATTGAATTGCTCGACCAGGCCTTCGGCCCCGGGGAGGTGTCGGAGATCTGGATCACCTTCCCCGATCCTCAAATCAAGTACAAACGCACCAAGCACCGCATGACCAACCTCGATTTTCTGGAGCGTTACCGCAGGATTTTGCGGCCAGAGGGCCGCATCCACCTGAAGACCGACAGCGAGTTCATGCACGGCTATACCCTGGGCATCTTGCACGGCACCGGAAGGCGGGTGCTTTACTCCAACCACGATATCTACCGGCTGGGAGGGGCGCCTGAAGAGGTCACCCAGGTCCAGACTTTCTACGAAAAACAGTATCTTCAGCAAGGAAAGGCCATCACCTATCTGGCATTTAGCCTCGAACCGATATGACGCACCTGCTCATCCTGTTCTTCGCCACCTATTCCGCCGCATTCATGGCCACCGTGCCACCCGGCCTGCTCAATATGAATGCTGCCAAGGTGAGCGTGGAGAAGGGCAGGGGCAATGCCATCATCTTTAGCCTGGGGGTCTCGGTCATGGTCGTGATGCAGGCCTATGTGGCCGTGTTGATCTCCAAATTTCTCTACCGCCACCCTGAAGTAATCTCCTGGCTGCAGAAAGCAGCCCTGATCGTCTTCGCCTTTTTTGCCATCTATTTTTTCCTGGTGGCCCGCAAACAGCGCCAGCGGCCGATGAAAATCGTGCAGGTAAGCAAAAAGAACAGTTTTTTCAAAGGGCTGCTGCTGGCCTCCCTCAACCTGCTGACCGTGCCGTATTACAGCGCCCTGAACGCCATGTGGAATGCCTCGGGCTGGATCCAGTTCCAGTTCTGGGACATAGCCGTTTTCATCCTTTCGGCCGGATGCGGAACATTCTCGGTACTCTACCTGTACACCGTTTATTTCAAAAAGCTGGAATCGCGCAACAATGCCTTCTCCAAAAATTCGAACTACATCCTCAGCGTGCTGATGCTGATCTTGCTGGTCATCACCCTGATCCGGATATTTTATACCTGAACCATGGCAGCCGGCGAAAGCGATTTCTTCGAAAGGGTATACGAGGTGGTACGTCAGGTGCCCTACGGGCGCGTTACCTCTTATGGCGCCATAGCGCGCTACCTGGGCACCGGGCGAAGTGCCCGGGTGGTGGGGTGGGCCATGAACCAGTGCCATGACCTCGACGATGTTCCGGCCCACCGGGTGGTCAACCGCAACGGCCTGCTTACCGGCAAGCACCATTTCGGGGGCACCCGGCTCATGCAGCAGTTGCTGGAAAGCGAGGGCATCCGGGTCAGAGACGACCAGGTCGTCGATTTCGCCCGCCACTTCTGGGACCCCGCCCGTGAGTTGAAAGGAACCTGAAAGCGCAGGTTAACACCGAATTAAGTCTTGTGCCTTTTCCCGTTTCGTTTCCGTGCCGTATCTTTGCTATTTTAAAAGAATCTGAATAAAATCAATGGCGGTGAAAATTGACAAGAAGCAGGTGCTCAAGGCGTTGGAGACCATCAGCGTGCCCGGGGAGGGCAAAAACATGGTCGAGAGCGGCGCGGTGCGCAACGTACAGGTATTCGGCGACGAGGTGATCGTTGACCTGACCATCAGCAATCCCAGCCTGCAGGCGCGCAAGAAGGCGGAGGTGAGCATCCTGAAAACCGTGCACGAACTGGTATATCAGAAAGCCAAGATCACCGTGAACATACAGGTAGATGCCCCGGCCAAAACCCAGGCCCCTTCCATCCGCGGGAATGCCATCCCGGGCATCCGCAATATCATTGCCGTGGCCAGCGGCAAGGGCGGGGTGGGCAAGAGCACCGTTACGGCCAACCTGGCCGTAACCCTCGCCAACATGGGTTTTGATGTGGGCCTTTTGGACGCAGATATCTACGGGCCCTCTATCCCCATCATGTTCGACGTGGCCCTCGAAAAGCCGCTCGCCGTGCAGGTGAACGGAAAATCGCGGATGCGCCCCGTTGAGAACTACGGGGTGAAGGTTTTGTCTATCGGCTTTTTCACCGAACCCGACCAGGCCGTGATCTGGCGGGGGCCCATGGCGGCAAAAGCCCTGAACCAGATGATTTTCGACGCCCACTGGGGCGAGCTCGATTTCCTGCTCGTAGACCTGCCCCCGGGCACCGGCGACATCCATTTGAGCATCATGCAATCCCTGCCGGTGACCGGAGCCGTCGTGGTCAGCACCCCCCAGCAGATCGCCCTGGCAGATGCCCGCAAAGGGGTTGCAATGTTCCGGCAGGAGGCCATTCAGGTGCCCGTGCTGGGCATTGTCGAGAACATGGCCTATTTCACCCCCGAGGAATTGCCTGAGAACAAGTATTACCTCTTTGGGCAACATGGGGCCCGCAACCTGGCTGAAGATCTCGGGATCCCCTTTTTGGGTGAAATACCCCTGGTACAGGGCATTCGGGAGGCTTCCGACGTGGGTCGCCCTGCCGCCCTGCAGGCAGATACGCCCGCTCAGCGAGCCTTTGAGGAGGTCACGCGCAATACCGTCAGGGAACTGGTGGCCCGCAACGAATCCCTCCCCCCTACGGAGGCGATCAAAATCACGACGATGGCCGGATGTTCGGCCATCAAAAAATAAGCGGCATGACAGAGGAAGAATTGAAAAGCAAAGTTGAGGAGGCCCTCCAGGAAATACGGCCCTTTTTGCAGAACGACGGGGGAGATATCTCCCTGGTTTCCATAGAGGACGGCAAGAAGGTCAGGGTGAGGCTCGAAGGCACCTGCGTGGGGTGTTCGGTAAACCAGATGACCCTGAAAAGCGGTGTGGAGATGACCATCAAGAAACACGCCCCCCAAATCGAACAGGTAGTCAATGTAGATTGATATGGCTGCGGGCCGCGGCGTGCCGCCGGCCTGAGCCCTGTGAAACCCCCTATCGGCATGATTCAAACCGACATACTGATCATAGGAGCAGGCCCCACGGGTCTTTTTGCAGTTTTTGAGGCAGGATTACTGGGGTTGAGATGCCATCTGATCGATGCGCTTCCGCAGCCCGGTGGCCAGCTCGCTGAGATCTACCCCAAAAAGCCCATTTATGATATCCCCGGTTTCCCTGAGGTACTGGCAGGGGAACTGGTCGACAACCTCATGGAACAGATCCGCCCCTTCCAGCCCGGGTTTACCCTGGGCGAGCGGGCAGAGAGCCTCGAAACGCTGCCAGACGGCACCTTTCAGGTAACCACCGATGCGGGCACCTGTGTCAGGGCTTCGGTGATTGCCATCGCCGGGGGGCTGGGCAGCTTCGAGCCCAGGAAGCCCCTGCTCGACAACCTGGAGCAATACGAGGGGAAAGGGGTCGAATACATGCTTCGCAACCCTGATAACTACGGGGGCAAGCGGGTAGTTATCGCCGGAGGGGGCGACTCCGCCCTCGATTGGAGCATCTATATGGCCAAAATCGCCGAATCGGTCACCCTGATCCACCGCCGGAACGAATTCCGGGGGGCGCTCGATTCTGTGGAAAAAGTAAGGGAGCTCAAAAAGCAGGGCCGGATTCGCCTGATCACCCCGGCAGAAGTGGTAAAGCTCCAGGGCAATGGCCACCTCGAATCGCTGGTGGTACGAATCTCGGGCGATACGGAAGAGGACCTGCTCCTTCAAACGGACGCCTTTATCCCGCTCTTCGGCCTGTCTCCCAAATTGGGGCCCCTGGCCAGCTGGGGCCTGGAGATCGAGAAGAATGCCATCAAAGTCAACAATGCCCTGGATTATCAAACCAACATCCCGGGCATCTACGCCATCGGGGACGTAAATACCTATCCCGGGAAGCTCAAACTGATCCTCTGCGGCTTTCACGAGGCAACCCTGATGTGCCAGAGCGCCTACCAGCGCATTTTCCCAGACAAACGCTACGTGATGAAATACACCACCGTCGGGGGCATTCACGGGTTTGACGGCAGTGTGAAGGAAGCGCCCAAAGCCGTGGTAAAATCCATCGATTAAACCAGAATCATCCCTTCAATGAGCGACATACGATTAACCATCATTGACCGGCACCGGGTAGAGCACGAAGTGGATGCCCCTACCGACATGAACATGAATGTCATGGAACTGGTGCGCGTTTACGAACTCGCCCCGGAAGGGACCATCGGGGTATGCGGGGGGATGGCCATGTGCGCCTCGTGCCAGTGTTACGTGCTGAGCGACCACAGCCTGCCCCTGCCTTCCGATGAGGAAGAGGCCATGCTCTCGGAGGCTTTCTTCGTGCAGGGAAACAGCCGCCTGGGCTGCCAGCTCCGCCTTACGCAGGAGTTGGATGGCCTGGTGGTGGAACTGGCCCCCGAAGGATCGTGATCCTGTAACCCGGGGCAATTTTCATTGCCTCATAACCCTTCCCTGGTTACCCGTGTTTCGGGGGCCCAATTCCGCTGAATGCCCTCTGTGAGGTACGATCAGGCAATAATCCGCTCGCGCCTCAGGAAGGTGTCGAGGCTATCGGCGATATCGAAGCACCGGCTGTACCTCGAGGCCTTGTTGCCAAACCTCGATTCATCTTTGTGGGCGCGGCACTCAAAACCTGAAAGGTGCACCTCGTCAAAGTGGTTGTTAAGCCTCCTGCACGCTTCGTACAGGCCATCAATGGTCGCATCGGCTCCGGGATCAACCGAATTCAGGGCCAGGAAGCCCTTCAGGTAATTCTCGATGGCGGCATGGGCATTGCTGCAAACCAGGGCAGAGACCACATCTTCTTCAGGCCTGCACAACTCTTCGTTGGCATCCCTCAGTTTTTGGATGGCTTCTTCAAATAATACTCGGGCTTTGTCTTTCATGGCCGACAAATTTTAAGGTTATACCTAGTGATAATGCATCACGGGCCTGGCCGAAAACCAATCGCTCGGCTTACATGTTCCTGAACAGTTCCAGGCGTTCCCACCGGGTATCGACTTCTTCCTGTGCGCCTTTCAGCAAGGCTTCACCCAATTGGGCATTCTCCTTGGCCACCCGCTTGAACCGGGTTTCCTTGTACATGAATTCCTCCAGCGGCATGCTGGGTTGTTTGGAATCAAGGGAGAACTTCTTGCCTTTGGGTTTTGAAGGGTCAAAGCGGAACAGCGGCCAGTAGCCCGATTCCACCGCATATTCCTGGTGCAGGGCCCCGTCTTTCAGATCATAGCCGTGTTCTCCGCAGTGGGAGTAGGCCACGATAAGGGACGGGCCGGGATAGGCCGCAGCCTCTTCGATGGCCCGAAGGGTCTGAAGGTCTTTGGCCCCCAGGGCTACCTGTGCGACATAGACATTCTCGTACGACATGGCCTGCATGGCCAGGCTCTTCTTGTTGGTCCGTTTCCCGGAAACCGAGAACTTGGCGCTGGCCCCCAGCGGGGTCGATTTGGAGGTCTGTCCGCCGGTGTTCGAATACACCTCGGTATCCAGCACCATGATGTTTACATCTTCGCCTGAAGCCAATACGTGGTCGAGGCCGCCGTAGCCAATGTCATAGGCCCAGCCATCACCGCCAAGGATCCAGACTGCTTTTTTCCGGAGGTAATCAGAAAGGCGGAGCAGTTTCCGGGCCTCGGCATCCTGGCTTCCTTCCAGGATTTTGCGCAGTTTGTCGAGGTCGTCAAATTTCTGCTGGCGCTGGGTTTCGTCTTCTTCCGGATTGTTCAAAATGGCATCGGTGAGCTCCTTGCCAACCAGGGCTTCCTGCGATTTGAGCAAATTCACGGCAATTTCCTGTTTCTTGCTCAGGGCGAGCTTCATGCCAAAGCCAAACTCGGCGTTGTCTTCGAAGAGGGAGTTGGCCCAGGCCGGCCCCCGCCCTTCCTTATTGGTTTTGTAAGGGGTGGTCGGCAGGTTTCCGCCAAAGATGGACGAACAGCCGGTGGCGTTGGCGATCAGAATGCTGTCGCCATACAGCTGGGTCAGCATTTTGATATAAGGAGTCTCGCCGCAGCCTGAACAGGCGCCCGAAAACTCAAAGAGCGGTTCCAGGAACTGAGAGCCTTTGACATTGGTTATCTGCAGGGCTGTGCGGTCGTAATCGGGAAGCTTGATGAAGAAATCCCAGTTGGCATCTTCGGCACTTTCCACGTCGAGTTTCCTGTGCATATTGATGGCCTTGAAATCTTCAATCTCCTTGCTTTGGGCCGGGCAAACCGCCACGCACAGGTCGCAGCCGGTACAATCTTCAGGCGATACCTGCAGCACGTACGATTCGGTTGAGGCGTCGAACGGCCTTCCTTTGGCCGGGGCCGATTTCAGGGAAGCCGGGGCGTCTGCCAGCATCTCGTTGGGCACCACCTTGGCACGGATGGCAGCGTGCGGGCAGATGGCCACGCACTTGTTGCACTGGGTACACAGGCTTACATCGTCCCAAACCGGTACAGAAGTAGCGATGCCCCGTTTCTCATACTGGGTGGTGCCGGTGGGGAAGGTTCCGTCTACCGGGAAGGCGCTTACCGGGAGCTCGTCGCCCCTTCCGGCCAGGATGCGCCCCAGGATTTCCTTCACGAACGGATCGTCGGTACCGGTCATCACGGGCTTGAAGGCCCGTTTGTTGGTGGTCCGTTGCGGATAATCTACCTTCTCGAGGTTTTCCAGGGAGGTATCCACGGCCTTGAAGTTCATCTGCACGATCTTGTCGCCCTTGTGCGAATAGGTTTTCACAATGGCATTCTTGATCTTTTCAATGGCCTCGTCTTTGGGCAAAACTCCTGAAATGGCAAAGAAGCAGGTCTGCAAAATGGTGTTGGTCCTTTTGCCCAGATTGGCTTCCTCGGCCACCTTGGTAGCGTCGATCACGTAGAATTCCAGTTGGTTTTCCACGATTTCTTCCTGGATCTTCATGGGCAGTTTATCCCACACCTCTGCAGCCGGGAAAGGCGAGTTCAGCAGAAAAGTACCTCCTTTCTTAATGTTCCTGAGGATGTCGAACTTTTCGATAAAGTTGAACTGGTGGCAGGCGATAAAATCAGCCTTGTGGATCAGGTAGGAAGAACGGATGGGCTCGGGCCCGAAGCGCAGGTGCGAAACGGTTTGTACCCCGGCCTTCTTGGAGTCGTAGACGAAATACCCCTGCACGTAGTTGTCGGTGGTTTCGCCAATGATCTTGATGGAGTTCTTGTTGGCCCCTACCGTACCGTCAGAGCCGAGGCCATAGAACATGCAGTTGAAGGTGCTTTTGGTGGTCTGCAGCCGCTCGCCGACCTCGAGGCTGGTATGGGTCACATCGTCGTGGATACCCACGGTGAAGTGATTCTTCGGATGTTCTTTGTCCAGTTCGTCATAAACGGCTTTCACCATGGCCGGATCGAATTCCTTGCTGGAGAGCCCGTAGCGGCCGCCGATGATTTTCGGAATGCCGCGATCGCTTTCGTTAAAGGCGGTAACCACGTCGAGGTAGAGGGGCTCGCCCACGCTGCCGGGCTCTTTGGTCCGGTCCAGAACGGCTATCTTGCCAACGGTTTTCGGGATGGCATCCATGAAGTGCGCCATGGAGAACGGACGGAACAGCCGCACGATGATCGCGCCTACTTTCTCGCCCCGTTTCACCAGGGTGTCTACGGCTTCGATCACCGGCCCCTGGCCTGAGCCCATGATGACGATCAATTTCTCGGCTTCGGGGTGGCCAATATAGTAGAACAGGCTGTAGCGGCGACCGGTATGCTGGTAGAATTCGTCCATGGTTTGCTGCACGATGCCGGGCACCTTCTCATAATAGGTATTGGCGGCTTCCCGGGCCTGGAAGAACACGTCGGGGTTCTGGGATGTACCCCGCACCACCGGATGGTCCGGATCCAATGAGCGGTTTTTGTGCGCCATGATCTCCTCTTCGGGCATCATCGCCTTGATGATGTCATCCGGGATGGCATCGATCTTCGAAATTTCGTGTGATGTCCTGAACCCGTCAAAAACGTTCAGGAAGGGTACCCTCGATTTCAGGGTGGCCACCTGTGAGATCAGGGCAAAGTCCATGGCCTCCTGAACCGATCCCCCGAAAAGCATGGAGAAACCGGTCTGCCGGGTGGCCATTACGTCGGAGTGGTCCCCGAAAATGGACAGGGCGTGGGTGGCGACGGTGCGTGCGGCAATATGGATCACGCAGGGCAGCAATTCCCCGGCGATCTTGTACATATTGGGGATCATCAGCAGCAGCCCCTGTGAGGCAGTGAACGTGGTGGTGAGGGCTCCCCCCTGCAA
>CAYWZF010000003.1:0-50309 GCA_964461555.1 uncultured Robiginitalea sp.
GCGTTCGGGGCTCTTTCTTTGGCTTGGCAGGTTGAGTCTGGTAAGATTTGGGACGACTAAAATGCCCACACCTGCCCGGATTTCAAAACGAAAGTTGTCAAGCGTCTTATTTTGTATGCTAACGGCAGGCCTGCTGAAGTCTGGTAATGCCAGGACGGGAGTTCCCAACAAAAAACCATCCGGGGTTACCGGATGGCTTTTTTATATGAGGGGGAACTATAATTAGTTGTGCGTGTCGGGGATCAGTACCTGGTTCAGCACGTGGATCACCCCGTTTCCGGCCTGTACGTCTACGGCGATGATGCCGATGCCGGTATTGCCGGCCCCGTCGGTTACGTCGGCGATATTCCCGCCAGTTCCCGGAAGGGTGATGGTAATATTATCGCCTTCAAGGGTGGGGGCGGTGGTATCGCCCGGGTTGTTCAGGTCGCCGGACCGGACATTGCCCGATACCACGTGGTGGTTGAGCACCGCGGTCAGCAGGGCCTCATCGATATCGCTCACCTGGTTCCAGGCCGGGTTGCTGTCGAGCAGCGCCTGGAAGGCAGTATCGGTGGGGGCAAAGACGGTGAAGGGGCCGGTGCCGCTCAGCACAGTTGCGAAATCGGTAGCCGGGGTACCTTCGGTCAGGGCGGCCACCAGGGGCGCAAAGGTTGGATCGGCAAGGGCGAAAGTAACTACTGTGGGAATGTCGATCACGGCATCCACCGCATGGATGACTCCGTTGACGGCAACCACGTCGGCAAGGGCCACGTCGCTGCTTCCGTTGAGGGTCACCCCGTTGTCGGTGTTGACGTACAGGCTCAGGTTATCCCCGTCGGCGTTGGTGCCCAGGGTGTTTACATAGCTGTTGGCAAGACCTGTTGAGAAGGCGGCAGCGCCAGAGATCACATGGTTTGCCAGAATGTTGTTCAACTCGTTCCCGTTCGGGTTGGTGAAGGCTGTAAAGGCATCGTTTACCGGGGCGAACACCGTAAAGGGACCGTCTCCTGAAAGCAGGTCAGTGAAAGTGGTGTTGCCTCCGCTGGTCAGGGCTCCCACCAGGCTGGTAAAGCTGGGGTTGGCCACGGCATGGTCAACGATGGTGGGAAGGCCGATCACGGCGTTTACAATGTGTACGACCCCATTGGATGCCTCGATATCGGGTGTTACCACATCCGAGATGCCATTGACAGTTACCCCTGAAGCCGTGTCGATAAAGAGGCTCAGGTTGGCGCCGTCAGGCCCGGCGGTAGACAGGGAAGAAACATAGCTGGTGCTCAGATCTGTGGAGAGGAATTTGCCTGATACCACATGGTTGAGCAGTACCTGGGTGAGTACATCAACGGGTACTTCGGCCACGCTGGCAAAGCCATTGTCGCTCAGGAATGCCTCGAAAGCGGCATTGGTCGGGGCGAAAACGGTGAAGGGGCCATCTCCCTGAAGGGCTGTAACAAGCCCGGCCTGTGTCACGGCAGCTACCAGGTTGGAAAGGTCTTCTGTGGCCACGGCCAGGTCAACGATGGTTTGGGGTTCTTCCACAGAAAGGGCATCCAGTACGCTTTGGGGTATCAGCACCTTGTTGATTACATGTACCACCCCGTTGCTGGCTTCGATATCAGCAGCGGTCACTGCAGCCGGTGTGCCGGTGGCATCGGTAATGGTCACCCCTCCCTGAAGGGATACAGACAGGGTTTCACCCTGCACAGTGGTAACCACCTGGCCTTCTGAAAGGTCGCCTGAGAACACCTCGGCCCCGGCTACCACGTGGTAGGTCAAAATGCTGGTCAGCAGGGCGCGCTCTTCGTCTGTGTCGAAATCGTCCAGGCTGTCGAACCCGTCGAGCTGGGCAAGCAGGGCTTCAAAGGCCGCATTGGTCGGGGCGAAAACGGTGAAGGGGCCATTTCCGCTCAGGGTGCCGATCAGGTCGGTGCCCACTGTCTGGTCGGCTACGGTCAGGGCGGCTGCCAGGCTGCTCAGGTCGCTGGTGGCCACGGCTGTTTCGACGATGGTACCCAGGGGCTCGGGCTCGGGCATGGGGCTGTCGTCATCGTTCGAGCAGGAAAAGCCGCTCAGGATGAGCGTCCCTGCAAGAAGAAGGGAGAAGAAGTGTTTCTTTTTCATAACGAAATAGTTTTATAGGTTTTTTGTTTAGCAAATCTTGAAAAAAATTAAACAAAACAAAAACAGCTTGGGAAAAGTTTAACACGGTTGCCCGTGGCCGGGGGGTGGGCAAGCCTTCCGGAAGGCCCGGCCACGTGAAATATTTCGTAATTTTGCCAGGAATTCTCAGGCACCATGAAAAAGGTAGTAGTCGGTCTTTCTGGAGGGGTAGACAGCAGTGTGGCCGCCCTGTTGCTTAAAGAGCAGGGGTACCAGGTCATTGGCCTTTTCATGAAAAACTGGCACGACGACTCGGTGGTGATCTCGCGGGAATGCCCCTGGCTCGACGACAGCAACGACGCCCTGATCGTGGCCGAGAAACTCGGGATCCCTTTCCAGACCGTAGACCTGAGCGCTGCCTATAAAGAGCGCATCGTAGACTATATGTTCCGGGAATACGAAAGGGGGCGTACCCCTAACCCCGATGTGCTCTGCAACCGGGAGATCAAGTTCGACCTCTTTTTGAAAATGGCCCTGCAACTCGGGGCCGATTATGTAGCCACCGGGCATTACTGTCGCAAGGATTCTTTTGTCAACAATGAGGGCACTGAGGTGTACCGCCTGCTGGCCGGCAAAGACCCCGGCAAAGACCAGTCGTATTTCCTCTGCCAGCTCACCCAGGAGCAGCTCTCCAGGGCGCTTTTCCCCATAGGCGGGTTGCTGAAATCGGAGGTGCGGCAAATAGCAGCCCGTCACGGGTTGGTAACCGCTGAGAAAAAAGATTCCCAGGGCCTTTGCTTTATCGGGAAGGTGCGCCTGCCGGAATTCCTCCAGCAACAGCTTAAGCCCCGGGAAGGGCAGATCGTGGAAGTGCCGGCCTCGGCCCCCCGTTACCAGGTGCGGGCCCCCCGCTTTGTGAACCGGGAAGAAGAGCTGGCCTTTTATGCCGAAAAACCGCGCTATGACCTGACCGACGGCAAGGTGGTGGGCCGTCACAACGGCGCCCACTATTTTACGATCGGCCAGCGCAAGGGCCTGAACGTGGGGGGTACCCCCGAGCCCCTTTTTGTGATTCAGACCGATGTCGATACCAATGTGATCTACACCGGGCAGGGCAAAGACCATCCGGGCCTCTATCGCCGAACCCTTTTTGTTTCGGACCAGGAGCTGCACTGGGTGCGCCCCGACCTGGCCCTGGAAACAGACGGCACTATGGAAGTACGGGCCCGCATCCGCTACCGCCAGGCGCTCCAGCCCGCAACCCTTTACAAGGCCGAGGGGGGGCTTTACGTCGACTTCGCCGAACCCCTGGCTGCCATCACCGAGGGCCAGTTTGTAGCCTGGTACCTCGAAGATGAACTTATCGGCTCCGGGGTGATCTCCTGAGCCGCCAGCCCGGCACCAAAACCACCTGAGCCATGAAGAACCGCATCACCGAGCTTTTTGAAATCGATTACCCGATCATACAGGCCGGCATGATCTGGGCCAGCGGCTGGAGGCTTGCCTCGGCCGTTTCCAATGCCGGGGGGCTCGGCCTGATCGGGGCCGGGAGCATGTACCCGGAGGTCCTGCGCGAGCATATCCGCAAATGCAAAGTTGCCACATCCCGTCCTTTCGGGGTGAATGTGCCCATGCTATACCCCCAGATCGATGAGATCATGAAGATCATAGCTGAAGAAGGGGTCACGATCGTTTTCACCTCTGCGGGGAATCCGAATACCTGGACGGCGTTCCTGAAAGAACGCGGGATAAAGGTAGTCCATGTGGTGAGCAGCCTGAAATTTGCCCTGAAGGCACGCGACGCCGGGGTTGATGCCGTGGTGGCTGAAGGGTTCGAGGCCGGGGGGCACAACGGACGCGAAGAAACGACCACCCTCACCCTTATTCCCACGGTGCGCGAACAACTGGAGCTCCCCCTGATCGCAGCGGGGGGCATCGCCACCGGGCGGGCCATGCTGGCCGCCATGGTTCTCGGGGCAGACGGGGTGCAGGTAGGCAGCCGCTTTGTGGCCAGTGAAGAGGCCTCGTCTCACCCGGCCTTCAAGCAGCGGGTGGTCGATGCAGGCGAAGGGGATACCCGCCTGACCCTGAAAGAGCTGGCCCCGGTGCGCTTGCTCAAGAACAAATTCTACCGTGATGTGGAGGCGGCGTATGCCCGGTGTGCCGGCCCCGAAGACCTTAAAACCCTTCTTGGGAGGGCCCGCGCCAAACGGGGCATGTTCGAGGGCGACCTTGAGGAAGGGGAGCTCGAGATCGGGCAGGTGGCCTCCCTGATCCACGAGGTGTTGCCGGCTGCCGAAATCGTGCGCCGGATGATGTCGGAATTCGAGGCAGCGCGGAACAAGGTGCCGGACCTCTTCTAAACTCATCCCGTTAGGCGCCCGGGTTTAGAAAACCGACCGTTGGATCGGGATATCTGAATTTTTCCAGACCCTGTTGAATTCTTCCCGGATTTTTGCCGCTTCGGCCGTTTTGCCCTGGGCGTCCAGCGCCTGTGCAAGGCCGTGAAGGGACCAGCCATTCTGACGCAGTTTAGCGAGGTCCTGACGGTAGACCGCCTCGGCTTCCGCCGGCGCACCGGCATCGAGCAGCACGGCGCCCAGGTTCTGGCGCGGCGGGATGTGCCAGGCAGACGGCTCCGTATAGGTCAGGGCATCCTCGAGGGCAACCGCGCGTTTCAGGTGGGTAATGGCCTGGGCATAATCTCCCGAAGCCGCTGCGATTTCCCCGGCTACCACGGCCTGGGCCACCCCGGCAATCCGATCGGAGGAATTTTGCGCTGTGGCCACAATATCGGCCAGGCCCGGGTCTGCCTGCATGGCCTCCAGGGCTTCCAGTTCTTCCCGCGCCTCAGCCAGGTTGCCTTTCTTTACGAAAGCAATGCCCCGGGCGTAATGGCGGATCAGGTTCAGGTGCTTGATTTCCGCACGGGGGGCCGGGAAAGTGAGGATTTGGTTCCATTGGCCGAACCGGAGGTAGGCCAGCAGGGGCGTCGAGGCAAAATCCTGCAGGAAGTGCAGTTCCGCCATTTCCCCTACAGGGACCTTTTCTGCCGTATTCCGGGCGGCAAACAGGGCGGTTTCGCTTTGCCCGATCAGGCTGGCGGCCGACCACAGGAAATGGATGTTGTGCGGGTAGTAGCCCAGGGGGTAAATTCCCTGGGAATAGCACTGCGAAATATAGTCTTCATCGGCTGCGATGGCCAGCTGATTTACCCTTACAGCGTCCTCATACCGCCCCACCCTAATGTAAATATGGGAAGGCATATGGACCATATGCCCCGCGGCGGGCATCAGGCTTTCCAGGGTCTCGGCACTGGAAACGGCCCGGTCAGGGTCGGGGAGTTCCATGAGGTGGATGTAATAGTGGTGGGCTCCCGGGTGGTCCGGGTTCAGTCGGATTGCCTTTTCAAGGGCGGCCTTGGCCTCCAGGGTATGCGGCCTTGGGTTGCCTGCCTCGTCCCAGTAATTCCAGGGCATGGTGTTCATGATGGCGTCGGCATAAAGGGTCTGTACTTCAGGGTCATCGGGATATTTTCGGGCCACCCCTGACATGGCTTCGCGATACGCTTCATTCAGCTGGGCAATGTCGGCTTCCGGATCGGCACTGTAACGGACGGTTAACGCCCTTATCAGGTCCTGTTCCAGTTGACCCGAGCCCGCTGCATACCGACCAGCCCGTTCCAGGGCTTCCCAGGCCGTGCGCCTCCGGTCGGCGTCCGGAAGGGGATCGTTGATATTCGGCCCCAGGTCGTAAGCCTGCCCCCAATACGCCATTGCGCACTCGGGGTCGAGCCGCGCGGCCTCCAGGAAAGAGCGGTGCCCTTCGGCATGGTTGAAGGCGTAGGTCAGGCGCAGCCCCTGATCGAAGAATTGCTGGGCCCGGGGTGACCGGGTGCCAACGGCAAAGGAAAGGGTTCCCAGATTGTCGAACAACGGGGCGATCTGCCGGGTGCTGTCTGTTGGCCCGAGGAGGAATTTTGCAACCGTACACTTAAGGGAGCCCATGGATGCCGCTGCGCGTTTGGGGAGTTCCTCGGTTTTTTGCGATGGTTGGAGGAGGATAGCTGCCACACCCATCAACAAGACGAGCAGGGCGAAGAACGACTTGGTTTTCATCGAAAGGAATTTCAGGTTATGTGAAGCGAGAAGCGGAATCCCCGGGGGGCAAGCGGGGTAGCGGGTCAATAACCCCTAAGGTACGCAAAAAATCCACACGTAAACATTGTATGCTGCTTTCCCCGGGCTTGCCCGGTCACTCCCGGTTCAGGTCGAGTTTCAGCACATAGGCGTCCGCCGTGATAAAAAGGGTCGTCTGCCCTTCATTGAACGCACAGTTCGAAGTGGCCTCTCCGGTGAGGATCCGCCCCAGCAGGGCCCCGTCGGGGGCAAAGACATAGACACCCCCGGGGCCGGTGCCGAAAACCACTCCTTTCCTGTTAATCTTCATCCCGTCTGGCAGCCCTTTTTCGGTGGCGGTGCGGTCGGTGGCGTCGTACAGGCTTTTGCCGGGCCCGAGGCTGCCGTCGGGCAGCAGGTCGAACTCCATCCAGTAGGCAGCTTCCGGGTCTGAGTTGGCAACGAAGAGCCGGCTCTCATCGGGGGAAAGGGCCAGGCCGTTCGGCCGGCTCAGGGCACCTGTAAGCAGGGTCAGTTGCCCATCCACAGCCAGGCGGTACACCCCCTGGAAATCCAATTCCTTGCCCGGGTCTTGCATCTGCCCCGGCAGGCCGTAGGGAGGGTCGGTGAAATAGAGGTTCCCGCGGCTGTCGTACACGGCATCATTCGGGCTGTTCAGGCGGTTGCCCTGGTATGAGGCGGCCAGGGTATCGAATTCCGCGGCAGGCTGTTCAAGCGGGGCCTTCATGCGGGCCACCTGCCGGTTTCCGTGCTGGCACAGCACCAGCCGGCCCTCCGGGTCGAGCAGCAGGCCGTTCGAACCCGGTTCTTCACCCCTGAAGCCCGTGCCCGAAAAGCCCGAAGGCTGCAGGTATAGTTGCGAACCCTCACCCGGGGCCCACTTGTAGACGGCATTGCGGGGAATGTCGGAATACAGCAGGTACCCGCCCTGCGCAATCCACAGGGGGCCTTCGGTCCAGTCGTGCCCTTCAGCGAGGATCTCCAGTCGGGCACCGCGCGGAACGATGTCGTAAAATGCCTCTGAATAGGCTTCCAGGCGCCCGGCTTCCAGCACCTGTGCCACCGCTTCCTGATCCCCGGCGCCTGTCTGCGGAGCAGGCGCCTGCCGGTCCCTGCAGGCCAGGGCCGCTGTTGCCAGCACGAACACTGCCATTCGTTTCATGGTCTGTGCTTTGGGTTCAACGCCTGCGTTTGCCTTTCAGGCTCGAGAGGTACTCAATCAGGTCGCGCAGTTCCCGCCGGCTGATCACCTGGCCCATGGGGGGCATGGCCGAGGGCTGGTTCACGCGCCGGGCAATCCGGGCCTTGGGGATCGCGATGGGTTCCGCTTCGGAGCCTTTCAGGAAGATCCGGGTTGCGTTTTCCTGCAGCAACAGCCCGCTCACGGTTTCCCCGTCGGTCAGGGTCAGGGTAACCGACCCGTACCCGGGCGCCAGGCGCGCCCCGGGCTCGATCAGGGATTCCAGGAGCTGTTCCCGGGTCAGGATGGCCCCTATCGAATCGAGGGCAGGCCCTACCTGCCCGCCGGCTCCTGCCACGGCATGGCAGCGCACGCACTGGGCAGCCGGGTTGCTGTTGAACACTTCCCTTCCCTGCCAAAACCGGCCGCCGTACAGGGTTTCTTTGTAGGCGTCGGCCGAATACCCTCCTGCTTTGAGGTCAGAGAGGGAGGCGACCAGCGCCTCAGACCCCGTGGCCTCCACGGCTTCAATCAGGTCCAGGATCACTTCCGGGGCAAGCCGGTTCGCAGCGGCATCCGAGATGAGCTTGCGAAGCGGGGGCGTGCTTTTCTGCAGGGGCATTTCAGCAAGTGTTGCCAGCATTTCCTGTTGTTCGCCAATAGTCCCGGTCCGGAAGATGGGGGAGACGATCCCGGCCAGCTCATTTTCAGGAATCTCAAGCAAAGGCAGCAGGCCGATGGCCGCCGTGCGCACCCGGGGGCTGGGGTCGCGCATGCCCTTTTCGAGATAGATGCCCATCGCCTGGTCGCCCAGGGTTCCAAGGGTTTGCAGCATGGCGGCCCGCACCTCGGGAGCGGGGTGGCGGTCGAAGATACGGCGCAGCTGGGGGTTGAAGCGGTCGATGCCCAGCCGGCTCAGCACCTGTGAAACGCCCACGATGATATTCGGGTCCGGATCGGCCAGGAGCCTGGGCAGTTCCCCTTCCACCCGGTTGATGACCGGGGTGGAATCGCGGTGGATCTCCCCTCGGTAGCGCCCGTCAACCCGGTCGAGGACCGAGGGGGCGTGCCAGCCCCCAAGGGTTGCCAGGGCCTCCCCCCTCAATACGGAAGGCACGTCTTCCCGGAGCGAAAAGGCCAGCAGCCGGTCGAGGTCTTCGGGGCTGCCGGTGCGCAGGGCGGCGTTGATGGCCCGCCTCAGGATGGGCTCAGAGGTCAGGCCCGGCCGGTCGAGCAGGGCAGCCAGGGCCGGAAGCGCCTCGGGGATCGACCAGTCGTCGTTGATGGCCCGGGCCGCTTCGGCTAAAATGTACAGGTCTTCATCCTGGAGGAAATTTGCGATGCCCGGGTGGGCCAGGCGCCTCAGCACCAACACCCCGGCCAGCCGCAGGCTGGCATCGGGGTTCCCGGCCAGGGCCAGCATGGGCTCTGCCTGCCCGATCCGGGCCAGGGCCAGCACGCCGGCATGGCGCAGGTACACATCCCGGTCGTCGTTTTCGGCCAGCAGGTCGAGCAGGGGCTGCACGGCAGGCTTGTAGGCGAGGCGGCCCAGGGCCTGGGCGGCGAAGAATTTAACCCGGGGGGCCTCGCTTTGCAACAGGGGCAGGAGCGATTCCCCGGCAGGAGTAAAGGCCAGGTCTCCCAATGTTTTGGCTGCCTGGGCAACAATTTCCGGGTCGCTGTCAGCCAGCAGGGGCAGCAGCGCCCCGGCCCGGTCCTCATCGCCACGGGCCAGTTGCCCGATGCCCCAGATAGCGTGGACGCGGGCCAGCTGGTGGGTCGAATCGGCGATTACCTCTTTCAGGGCCCTGAAACCCCGGCGGCCCCGGTCAGCCAGCTCGAACTGGGCTTTCTGCCTGATGCGCTGGTCGGGGTAGCGCAGCAGGGGGGGCAGGCTGTCGAGGTCGAGTTCCTGGTAGTCGAGCTGCATCAGCCGCAGGGTTTCTGCCCGTTCGGCCGCCAGGTCGTTCGTTTGGTCCGTTACGTCGAGTTTCCAGACCCGGCCCGAATTCTTGGTGCTCCACCCGTTGATCCAATCTGCCAGGTACAGGGCCCCGTCGGGCCCGAAGCGGATGCCGGTGGGCAATACCCCGCTCAGCACATCGACCTCCGATTTGAGCTCGAACCCGGCCCCTTTCGGCTGCAGGTCGAAGGCCCAGATATGCGAACGGGCGGGGTCCCCGATGAATTCCACCAGGAAGAACTTATCCCGCCAGGCCTTGCCCAGGGCGGTGCCCGGGTTAAACTGCATGCCCGTGGGGCCGTTGTGGTAGTTCTGGATGGGGGGAACAATATAGGCCGCCTGCCCGTCCCAGCGGGGCAGGTAGAGCTTCTCGTCCATCCAGACTTTGTACTCGTTGTTGGTCGGGTCGGTATACTTGCCGAACTGCCAGTTGGTGCGCCAGCCCGAATCGGATCCGTCTACCAGGTACACCAGGCGCTCGCTTTCGCCCGCATGGTCGCCGTCGTTGTCTGAAGTGATCAGGTTCCCGTAGGCGTCAAAGACGAATTCATGCGTATTGCGAAGGCCCCTGGCATAAACTTCGAAATCGCTTCCATCCGGATTGCAGCGCACGATCACCCCCTGGTTCGGATAATGGTGCTTCGAACCATCCCGGGCCGTGATGCTGGCGCCAATATCGCCGATGCCCCAGTAGAGTTTGCCATCAGGCCCCATGACGGCACCCGACATGCCGTGCCCCCCGAAGCCGATATGTACCATGAAGCCGGTTGCCAGAGACTCTTTGGTATCGAGCACCTCATCGCCGTTGGTATCGGTGAGGCGCCAAAGGTCGGGGGCAATCCCCACATAGACTTCCTTGTCGGTCACCAGCAGGGCGCCGGCCACATCCGAAACTTCTTCGGTAAAGTCGTGCAGGATGCGGGTAGACACATCAGCCATGCCATCCCCGTCGGTGTCTTCGAGGCGCCAGACCTCGTCTTCCTCCACGGTCAGGTCACGCCAGTCGTGTATGGTGTCGTTGTTCAGGTCTTCGAGCCAGCTGTTCTCGTCGCTTTTCTCGGGGGCAAAGGTTTCCCGCAGGAAGGCCCTCCGGTCTTCCACCGATTGCAGGCTGATCGATCGGATCATCCAGTCGCGGTGGCCGCGGATGTCGAATTCGGAGTTCTTCTGCCGGTTGGTCCGCGTCAGGTACACCCGCCCCATATCGTCGATGTCCATGGCCACGGGGTCCGGGGCAAGGGAATCGGTGGCCCACAGGCTCAATTGCAGCCCATCTGCCACCCGGGCCGCCACCCCGGCGCGGGTGGTACTGGCCAAAATCTCGGCCACGCTGTCGTTCTGCGTGAGCACCACGGGTTGTTCGGGCGGGATGTCGGGACCGGAATTGCACGAAGACAGCCAGGCAGATACCCCGAGCAGGGCCAGGGAAGCGAACCCCATGGAACGGCTTTTGGTACGGGAGGTTCCTTTCATTTTTGTTGGCATGGGCGTTACTGGGTTTTAGGGGAACAATTGGTTGATTTTCCGTAAGTGGGCGGTCATTTTCTGAAAGGTTTCGGCCAGGCGCCCGATCTGGGCCCGGGCTTCATCCCAGTTCTTCTGTTCGATGGCCTCCCGCACCCCGGGCAGGGTTTTGACCCCGTAGCCTGTATAGAACCCGGGGGCGTAGATCTGGTGTTTGTACCAGGGCCTCCGGGGCAATCCCTCCGGGTTGGTGAGCTGGTGCTCGGTGGCCATCAGCAGGCGGTTGAGCTCGGCTTTCTTCCCGGCCGGAAGGCTTTGGGCATCTTTGGCTGAGAGGGTTTCCACCTCGTTTTTAAGCAGCACAAGAGCGTTCTGCAGGGGGGAGAAGTCGAGGTAGGGGATCGCAGCCTGTTCCGACGGCCGGGCTACAGGCTCTTTCGGGTCGGCTGCCAGGCCATAGGCGTTGCGGGCGACGAGCTTGTTGTGCTCCTCCACTTTTTTGCGCATGGTTTGGGCCGTTTCCATCACCTCTTTCAGGTAACCCGAGACCGTCGCCTCCCAGGGCCCGAAGGTAAAGGGGAGCACCTCGGCATTGGCCAGCCGCAGCACGATGCGCCCGGCCACCTTGGCCAGGGCCAGGCCGTAAGACATATCCGGGTCTTTGAACCGCTTGAAATGGGTGTAGGAATCATAGATGGTGTGGTATTCCCCCCCTTCGTCTTCGCCCCCGAAACCGAGGTTCAGGGAGGCAATCCCGGCATGCTGGATAAAAGGGGTGTAGTCACTGCCCGACCCCAGGGCGTAGATGCTGAAATCGCCCGAACCCCCCTCGGTCAGGCTGCGTGCCACGCGGCGCTCCTTCACGGAAACCCCGGTCTGGGGGTCGGTCACGTCGCCGGCGGCCTCGCTGACCAGGGTTTGCAGGGTATGAGATCCCCCCGCCCCGATGAATCCCCGCCCGTTCCCGTCGGTGTTGACATAGGCGACTGTTTTTTCCTGCAATTCCTTCAGGTGGTCTTCCACCCATTCGGTAGAGCCGATCAGGCCGGGTTCCTCGGCATCCCAGGCACAGTAGACCAGGGTGCGTTTGGGCCGGTTTCCCTTTTTGGCGAGCTCGCCCACGGCGCGGGCTTCCTCCATCAGGGCCACCATGCCGCTCACCGGGTCAGCCGCCCCGTGCACCCAGGCATCGTGGTGGTTGCCCCGTACAATCCACTGGTCAGGGAACTCAGACCCCTTCAGGGTGGCGATCACATTGTGCGCGGGCTGCAGGCTCCATTCGAATTCCAGCCTGAGGTGTACGCGGGCCGGGCCGGGCCCGATGTGGTAGGTGATGGGCAGGGCACCCCTCCAGGCCGGCGGGGCGACAGGCCCCTCCAATGCCCGCAGCAGGGGCTCGGCATCGGCATAGGAAATAGGCAGCACCGGAATCTGGGTAATGGTAGGCGCAGCGTCCCGCTCCAGCCGCTGTGCATTTTCAGTGGCCGCATAGCCCGGGGTAAGCACGTCGCCGGGGTAAAGGGGCATGTCCATCACCGAGCCACGCTGTACGCCGGTCGGGTTCTTGAAGGCCCCTTTCGGGTACACGTCACCCTGGTAGTAGCCGTCATCTTTCGGGTCGGAATAGATGATGCAGCCAATGGCCCCTTTTTCGGCAGCCAACTTGGGCTTGATGCCCCTCCATGATCCGTAGTATTTGGCAATCACGATCTTGCCCTTCACATCAATCCCCAGTTTCTCAAGTTCTTCGTAATCGCTGGGTACCCCGTAATTCACAAACACGAGCTCGGCCTCTACATCTCCGTCTCTCGAGAAGGCGTTGTAGGAGGGCAGCAGGGCATCTCCCTGCTGGGAGTAGGGGTCCCCTTCCACCGGAACGGCCTGCAGGGCGGCGGTGAATGGCTCAGGGCCGGTCATCTCAAGCAGGCGCACTTTGGGGTAGGGGAAGAGCACCTGATAGGTCTCGATCCGGGCATCGTAGCCCCAGGACTGGAATTGCTGCTGCATCCAGCGGGCGTTCTCGGCCCCGTATTCGGTGCCCACCCAGTGGGGCCGGGCACTCATCCGCTTCAGCCAGGCGTCGAGGTTTTCTGCGGAGAGGCGGCTGTCAAAGGCGGCTTCCAACTGCCGTTGTTTTTCGGCTCCGGCTGCTGAAAAGCCGGTGAGGGCCTGGCCCTGCAGGCTGAGGCTCGCCAGCAGCAGGCAAATGGCTAAAAGTGTTCTCATCTCGGGTGTTGGTAAAAGAATTAGTGTGGAAAATACATCTTTTTTCCGTGGGTTTCAGGCCGGCTTGTCAAAAATTGGGGTCAATCCCATTCCCGGTCGATCCTGAGCAGGGTTTGCAGCAGCACGTTGGCCCCGTTCGCCATGTCGCCCCCACTGGTGAATTCTTCAGGGGAATGGCTGATTCCCCCCTGGCTCGGAACGAAGATCATGCCGATGGGAGCAATCAGGGCTATATCCTGGGCGTCGTGCCCGGCCCCGCTGTACATCCTTTTGGAACTCAGGCCGAGGTCGGCAGCGCTCTTTTCGATCAGGTCCTGTATGCCCGGGTGGGTGAGGGCCGGTTTCCCGGTGGTATCCAGGTGGGTAAACTCGAATGAAGTGCCCGAAGAAGCGCCAATCGCCATCGCCCGATCGGTTATTTTCTGGTAGAGCAGTTCTATGACTTCTGCCGACGGGTCGCGGATTTCAAGGCTCAGCACCACCTCTCCCGGGATGACGTTCGGCGCCCCTGGCAGGGCGCGGATGCGCCCCACGGTGGCCACCTGCGGCCCTTCCATGGCAACGGCTTCTTCATTTACGGCCTGGACGAAGCGGGCTGCTGCCAAAAGGGCGTCATGCCTGAGGTCCATCGGGGTGGTGCCCGCGTGGTTGGCCATGCCTTTGACGGTGACATCCCACCATTTCAGGCCCACGATGCCTTGCACCACGCCGATTTCAATTGCTTCCCGATCCAGGATGCCACCCTGTTCGATGTGCAGTTCGAGGTAGGCGGCCAGGCTCCCTTTTGCCCGGGCCGCCGAGGCCAGGCGCAGGGTATCGCCCCCCAGGCGCTGGATGCCCTGGGCGATGGTGTAGCCCGTGCTGTTGGTCACCTTCAGGGCCTGTGCCGAAAGTTCGCCGGCCATGGCCCTGCTTCCCGTCAGGCCCCCTTCCTCGTCGGTAAAGATCAGCACTTCCAGGGGGTGGCGGGTGGTTACCTGCTGCTCATGAAGCGCGCGGGCCACTTCAATGGCTGAAAGGGAGCCGACGCACCCGTCGAAATTCCCGCCATGCGGAACCATGTCGATATGCGATCCCATAGCCAGGGGCTTTAAGCCCGGTTCTGACCCGGGCCGGGTGCCGATGAGGTTGCCCGCCGCGTCGGTGCGCACCTCCAGGCCCGCCTGCCGCATCAGCCCGGTTACATAGGCCCGCCCGGCTATGTCCCCGTCGCTGTAAGCCACGCGGTTGGGCCGGCCCCCGGCGTCGAGCCCATAGGTGGCCAGTTGCTGGAGGGTGCCCCAAAGGCGGTCCCTGTTTACCCGGGGCTGGGCCTGGGCCATAAGCCATAAAGGGGTCATGCTGATGAGCAAAAGCAGGGCGGGCAGAAGGCGGCCGGGGGTCAGGGTTTTCATGGCAAGTGGGTTTGGTTCGGAGTGAAAATACAAAATCGACGGCTAACAAAACCGGAAGCCCCGGGGCAAATTGGCCGGGGCGTGCGAATTCCGGTTGACAGCCGTACCTTTGGGCATATGATCTGACGCAAATGGAATCCCTTCAAACCACCGTCGACCTATTGGGCACCGCTGCTTTTGCCGTTTCAGGGGTACTGGTGGCCATGGAAAAGAGGCTCGACCTGTTCGGCGTGGTGATCATCGCGGGGGTTACTGCCATAGGGGGCGGAACCCTCCGCGACCTGCTGATTGGCAATGTACCGGTAGGGTGGATGGCTGAGCCCGGATATCTTTACCTTATTCTGGCCACGGCTGTAGTTGCCGTGTTGTTCCAGGGCCGCCTGAAATACCTGCGCCGCTCCCTCTTCCTCTTCGATACCATCGGGATCGGGCTGTTCACCCTGGTGGGCATCGAGAAGGGTCTGGCCGCCGGGCTTTCCCCGGTCATCTGCGTGGCCCTGGGCACCATGACCGCCTGTTTTGGGGGGGTGATCCGGGATATCCTCTGCAACGAGATCCCGGTGATCTTCCGGAAGGAAATCTACGCCACGGCCTGCATTGCCGGGGGCGCCCTGTACTTCGGGCTGCTGGAGGCCGGCCTGCCCGAAACCTACTCATACCTGGGGGGCATCTTTCTGGTGATCGCGGTGCGCATCGTGGCGGTGCGTTTCCACATCGCCCTGCCGAATATCTACCGGAACCCCTGAGGCCTTTATTCCAGCACTTCCGCCTTCAGGATATAGATGTTTTTCATGGGCCATTCCCCGTCGTCTGTTTCGACCTGGTTGATGGCGTCTACCACCTCCATTCCCTCAAGCACTTTGCCGAACGGGGTATATCCGCCATCGAGGTGGTACGAGCCGGGCCGGGTCACCACTATGAAAAATTCATAGGGGGAAGCCAGCATGTGGGGGTTGTCGATCTCGCTTGAAGGCATCGAAATCGTCCCGCGGTCGTGCCGGTAGCCCTTGCGGGTATCAGGCGGGAGCAGGTAGCGGCCTATTTCGGAGCGTTTTCGGGCTGTCTTCTCATTGTCGGCATTGCCGCCCTGAATTATAAAATTCCGTACCACCCGGTGGAACATGGTACTGTCGAAATAGCCCTGCCGGGCCAGGTAGATGAAGTTGGCCTTGTGGTAGGGCACATTGTCGTAGAGCTGAATGGTAAACGACCCCATGCTGGTGGTGAGCTTTACCTTGTTGGCCTTGAGCCCTTTCTGGTAGCGGAAAAAGAAATCAATGGCGTTGTCTTCGGTGAGCACGAATTTTTCCGCTGTGGCTTCGGTCTCCTGACCCTGCAGGCTGTCTGCAGGGGCTTCCTGGTTTTTTCCGGCCCCGCCATCTGGGGTATTGCTTCGATTTTCTTTACTTTGTTGCCCGCAGCCCAGCATCCCGAAAAGCAGGATACCGGCTGCCAGAGCCTGTCTGGAAAGCGTCATGAGGTTTGAGGATTTTGCCCTTTCGGTACCAAAAATAAAAAATCTTCCCCTACCGGGGGTACAGGCGCATTATCAGATGGCCCCGGTAGAGCGCCTGCGCGAACTTGAAAAGTACCAACCCGACCTGGGCCAGGCCCGGAAGGCGGGGGTGCTGGCCCTGTGTTACCCGGGCCCCGACCTCATGGCCCGGTTGCTCCTCATTCTTCGGCCCACCTACCCCGGGGTGCATTCGGCCCAGGTGGCCTTCCCGGGCGGCGGCATGGAAGAGGGCGATGCCGACCTGCTCGATACCGCGCTTCGGGAAGCCCGCGAAGAAGTTGGCCTGCCTCCCTCCCAGGTGCGCCCGATAAGGGCCCTGACCCCCCTGTACATCCCCCCCAGCAATTTTGAGGTAAGCCCCTACCTGGGCCTGGCCAGCCGGCCGCAATCTTTTGTGCCCCAACCGTCTGAGGTGGCTTCCCTGATCGAGGTGCCGCTGGCAAACCTGCTGCAGGAAGGCAGCCTGACCAGCCGTCGCCTTACCACCTCCTATGCCCGGGAGATCGAGGTGCCGGCCTTCCTTTTGGAGGGCCACGTGGTATGGGGTGCGACGGCCATGATGCTCAATGAGCTCAAGCTGCTGTTGCAGGCCGTCTGAAGCCGATTATTTTGTACTTTAGCCCCCCATGGGAATCTTTAAGAAAAATCCGTTCGGCCATATCCTCTTCCTCAAAAAGTGGCTGATCCGAATTATGGGCTTGCTGACCCACCAGCGCTACAAGGGGTTCAACAAACTGGAGATCGAAGGGTCGGATGTGATCCGCTCCCTGCCAGATACGGGGGTGCTTTTTGTGAGCAACCACCAGACCTATTTCGCCGATGTGGTGGCCATGTTCCACGTGTTCAACGCCAGCCTGAGCGGGCGCGAAAACACCATCAAGAACATCGGGTACCTTTGGAACCCCAAGCTGAATATCTATTATGTGGCGGCCAAAGAGACCATGGGCAAAAGCCTGCTGACCAAGGTTCTCGCCTATGCCGGCTCGATCAGCATCGAGCGCACCTGGCGGGCCGGGGGGCAGGAGGTACAGCGGCAGGTGAAGATGAGCGACATCACCAACATCGGCAAGGCCCTGCAAGACGGCTGGGTGATTACCTTCCCCCAGGGAACCACCACCCCCTGGAAACCCCTGCGCAAAGGGACCGCCCATATCATCAAGAAATACAAGCCCCTGGTGGTGCCCGTGGTCATTGACGGGTTCCGCCGGTCTTTCGACAAGAAGGGGCTGTTCATCAAGAAAAAGGGGATTCTGCAATCGATGGTCATCAAGCCGCCCCTGGAGTTCGATTACGAGAACGATTCGGTCGATACCATCATCGAAAAGCTCGAATACGCCATCGAGCAGCACCCTTCCTTCCTCAAGGTGATCCCCCAGGAAGAGCTGCTGGCCTACGAAGCGGCAAACAACCAGCGGAGGTGGCGGCCCGACCGGCCTAAGTCTCCATCCGCTTCAGCTCCTGATAATTCCGATACAATTTCCGGGTGAGCAACCCGTACAGCAAAAAGTAAACCCCGCCCATCACGGCCGTGAAGAGGATGCCCGCCCCGGCCATGATGCCCATCACCACCCATTTGAGGTGTTCCGGGTCGGTATTGGTGGGCTGGTTGAGGTGCAGGCTGCCCATCAGGTCGTCGGTGAAGAAGATGCCGGCTATGAAGACCCCGAAAAAGACCAGGATCATGCTGAGGCAAAACACGATATAGTGCATCACCGTCTTGCGGGTGCGGATGATGCGGTTCATGAGGTTGCGGGCGCTGTCGAGCACTGAAATTTCCCGGTAGCGCCGGTAAAACTGGACGATGAAATAAAGTGCCACCCCGTACTGCACGACGGTAAGGCCGATCAGCAGGGCTTTGATGCCGAGGTTTTCCGCCACTTCGTAATTCATCCCGTCGCGGAAGGAAGGGAGCAGGTAGAGCAGGTGGGGGGCAAGGAACTCCAGGATGCTGATATAGAAAATCCATCGCACCAGGGAGGAAGACTTTTTCCAGATCATCCGGTGGATCTGTTCATAGGACAATTTGGGCAACTCCTGTTCGCGCCTCTGCCAGTCCCGTTTCAGTAATTCAAGTTCGTCCAGCATACACTCACGGATTGAGAATGGTCTTTAGTTTGGTCTTGATGCGGTTCATCTTCACCCGGGCGTTTACTTCACTGATGCCCAGGGTTTCTGCAATCTCGCTGTAATTCTTGTCTTCCAGGTACAGGAAGACCAGGGCCTTGTCGATGTCACCCAATTCCCGGATGGCGCTGTACATCAGGTTCAGCTGCTGCTCTTCGGTAGGGTCGTATTGTTCGGCCTTCACCCGGTACAGCACCGTGTCGAAGTCCTGGGTTGCGGGTTGCTTTTTGGACTTGCGATACAGGGTGATGGCCGTATTGAGCGCCACCCGGTACATCCAGGTACTGAACTTGGAATCGCCGCGAAACCGGGGATATGCCTTCCACAGCTGGATGGCGATCTCCTGGAAGAGGTCGTTGTGGGCTTCCCGGTTATCCGTGTAGAGACTGCAGACCTTATGTACGATGTTTTGGTGGGCCTCCAGCTGCGACACAAACTGGTGCTCAAGTTCCTGGGTCACGAGGGTTGGTCGTTGTTTGACAAATTAGTATCCGATTTGGGCCGAACGTTACAGCCCGGCCCTGAAAAAAAGGACCCGGGAGGGTCCTGTTGGGTCTTTCAGTCGCGGTAGTCCAGGGCCGGCTGCCGGTCTCCGAGCAGGGGGATGTACCTGAAGTCGGGCCCGCGCCGCTCTTCGAACTCTGCACGCGCTTTTGCGATCGCTTCCGGGTCTTTCATCAGGTCGATGGCCGTTCCCGCCAGGGTTTTGGCGGCGACCATCATGCCTTTCAGCCCAATGCCCGTGCCCCCGGCCGCCACGGCCTGCCAGCTGTGGGCTGGGGTGCCCGGTACCCAGGTGGCCGCGCTCAGGCCGGCGGTGGGTACTGCAAAGCTCACATCTCCCACATCGGTGGAGCCGTAGGCGCGCTCAATTTCCTGGAAGGGCTGTATCTCGGTTGCCTCACGGGTATCGAGGCTTTTGCGGCCCATAGATTCAGAAATCTTTTCGGCAAAAGCCATTTCTTCGGGGGTATAGGTGATGCCGCCAACCTCTTTGAGGTTTTTGTACACAACCTCCTGCAGGGCGAGGTTCGGGAGCAGTTCGTGTGTGCCGCCGATCATCTCGTAATCCATGGTGGTGCCGGTGCCCATGGCAGCGCCTTCAGCAGCTTTCACGATGCGGTCAAATACCTCCTTGACCACGGTGCGGTTGCCGTGGCGTGCGTAATAATACACCTCTGCAAAATCGGGTACTACGTTCGGGGCCTTGCCCCCGTCGGTGATCACGTAGTGGATCCGGGTCTCCTGCGGGATGTGCTCGCGCATCATGTTTACCATGATGTTCATGGCTTCTACCCCGTCAAGGGCCGAGCGGCCGCGTTCAGGGGCCCCGGCCGCGTGGGCCGAAATGCCGTGGAAGCGGAACTTGGCCGACATGTTGGCCAGGGCGCCCATGGGGTTCGCACCGTTCAGGGCCCCGGGGTGCCAGTGCAGGGCCACGTCGAGGTCGTTGAACAATCCGGCCCGCACCATATAGACCTTGCCCGAGCCCCCTTCTTCAGCCGGGCAGCCGTAAAACCTTATCGTGCCGGCATGCCCGCCCGATTGCAGCCAGTCTTTCACGGCAATGGCCGCGGCCGTGCTGGCCGTGCCGAACAGGTGGTGGCCACAGGCGTGCCCGGCAAGGCCGCCGGCTGATTGCTTCTCGGGCACCGCTTTCTGCGATAGCCCGGGCAGGGCGTCGTATTCGCCCAAAATGCCGATTACCGGCGAGCCGCTTCCGAATTCGGCCACAAAGGCAGTCGGGATGCCCGCCACCCCTTTGGTGACCTTGAACCCGGCCTCTTCCAGGGTTTTCTGCAACAGGGCAGAGCTTTTTTCTTCCTTGTAGCCCATTTCGGCCCAGTCCCAGATCTGCAGGGCGATATCGCCATAGGCCCCCGCGCGGGCGTCGAGCTGTTGCAGGGCGTCTTCCTGGGCGTGCAGGCCCATGGCACAGGCGCCCAGTAAAAAGGCAATGCGTAGTTTCATCGGTTTTGGATTAGAATGGTCTTAAAGATACGAACTGGCACCAACCGCACAAACCTTTGCCCCATCAGAGGGCTTTTCTGGGGTGAAAACGGTTGACCACTTCAGCAAGGTGGCTCCGGTCTACATGCATGTAGACCTCTGTGGTGGTTATGCTCTCGTGCCCGAGCATTTGCTGTATGGCGCGTATATCTGCCCCGTTTTGAAGCAGGTGGGTGGCGAAGGAATGCCGCAAGGTGTGGGGGCTGATGTTTTTCCGCAGCCCGGCCCGCTCCCCCAGGTCTTTCACCACGGCAAAGACCAGGGCCCGGGTCAGCCTGCTCCCGCGACGGCTCAGGAAAACGATGTCCTCGTTCCCCTTTTTCGGGCTCCAGTGGGGCCGAATTTCACGGAGGTATAGCTCGATGCAATCCTGGTTGAAGCGGCCAATGGGCACAAAGCGCTGCTTGTTCCCCTTTCCGGTGACCCGGATGAATCCTTCTGCAAAGAACAGGTCGCCCAGGCGCAGGTCGAGCAATTCCGAAACCCGCAGCCCGCAGCCGTAGAGGGTTTCGAGCATGGCCCGGTTGCGCTCCCCCTCGGCCCGGGAGCGGTCAATGGCCCCGATGATGCGGTCGATTTCGTCTACCGAGAGGGTATCGGGGAGTTTCCGCCCGATCTTTGGGGATTCAATGAGCTCCATGGGGTTGTCTTGGCGGTAGCCTTCAAAGATGAGGTAGGCAAAAAAACCGCGCAGTCCTGAAAGGATGCGGGCCAGGGAGCGGGCCTTCAGCTGCCCGGCCAGGGCGTGTACAAAGGCTTCGATGTCTTCGCGCCGGGTGTTTTTAGGCGATCGGTCAGGGGCGTGGTTGCGCATGAATACCGCAAGCTTGCCGACGTCCCGGCGGTAGTTTCGCACCGAGTTATCGGCAAGCCCCCTTTCGAGCCTGAGGAAGTGCAGGTAATCCTGAATGGCTTGTTCCCAGTTCACAAGGCAAATATAGATGTTCGCCGGCTTTCAGGTGCAGACCCCGGTTTGTCTGTCAAAACCTGTGCGACGGCAATCCCGAAGCAATACCCGGCGCCCTGACTTCAGATAATGCAGGTAGGCATCGGTTTGGGGGGCCTTCACAAAAAATACCGGGTGCATTTCATGGTGGGAAATACCTTCGCTTAAATAATAAACAATACAAATAAGCACATGAAGAAATTCGCAATCGCCCCGGTGCCGAAGTGGCACTGGCAAGGCGATTTTTGCTACTTTTACCCGTATGAAGCTGATCATCATCAACGGCCCCAACCTGAACCTGCTTGGCAAGCGCGAGCCCGAGGTATACGGGGCGCAGTCCTTTGAAGACTATTTCAGCAGCCTGCAGTTCAAGTTCAGGGACGTGCAGCTGGAATACTACCAGTCTAACATCGAGGGCGAATTAATTTCAAAGCTCCAGGAAGTGGGCTTCGGCTATGACGGGATTGTGCTGAACGCCGGGGCCTATACCCATACCTCAATCGGCATAGGCGATGCGGTGAAGGCGATCGAAACCCCGGTGGTAGAGGTGCACATTTCAAATGTGTCGGCCCGGGAACCCTTCCGGCACGATTCCTACATCTCGGCCGGCGCCAAAGGGGTGATCTTCGGGTTCGGCCTCAAAGGGTACGAACTCGCGATACGCAGCTTTCTGCCCGGCTAGCGGTCACACCGTGCGCAAAAAGCGGCTCTCCATGTAAAAGGTCCCGAAGGGCAGCAGGGAGGCCAGAATCAGGTACACCAGAATTTTCGGCGGCCAGCTGCGCTCCCTCCACACCAGCAGGGCCAGCGCCAGGTATGCTATAAACAGGAACCCGTGGGCGTACCCGATATAGATATTGGGTTGCCCGATGCCTGCCCAGTGTTTCAGGGGCATGCTGAGGGTAAAGAGCAGCAGGTAGCTGATCCCTTCCAGGATGGCAGTTATTCGGAGTGTTTTCAACATGGCTGGACCTTCATGGGTTGGCTGGGCCAAACTTAAATGTGAATGACTTCCCCGTAGGCATCGGCCACAGCCTCCATGACGGCTTCGCTCATGGTAGGGTGGGGGTGTACGGCTTTCAGGATTTCATGGCCGGTGGTCTCGAGCTTGCGGGCCACCACGGCTTCGGCGATCATGTCGGTCACCCCGGCCCCGATCATGTGGCAGCCGAGCCATTCGCCATATTTGGCGTCGAAGATCACCTTCACGAACCCTTCCGAATTCCCGGAGGCCTTGGCCTTGCCGCTGGCTGAGAAGGGGAATTTGCCCACTTTGATCTCATACCCGGCCTCCAGGGCCTTCTTCTCAGTGAGGCCCACCGAGGCCACCTCGGGCATGCAATAAGTACACCCGGGGATGTTGCCGTAGTCGAGGGGCTCTACGTGCATCCCGGCGATTTTCTCGACGCAGAGGATGCCTTCTGCCGAGGCCACGTGGGCCAGGGCGGGGCCGGGGGTCACATCGCCAATGGCGTAGTAGCCCGGGATGTTGGTCTGGTAGTAGTCGTTCACCAGAATCTTGTCTCGGTCGGTGGCGATCCCGACGGCTTCGAGGCCGATATTTTCGATGTTGGTCTTGATGCCCACGGCCGAAAGCACAATGTCGGCCTCCAGCACTTCTTCCCCTTTGGGGGTTTTGACGGTAGCTTTAACGCCTGCTCCGGAGGTGTCAACTTTAGTCACCTCTGAAGAGGTCATGATCTTTACCCCGGCCTTTTTGAAGCTCCGCTCCAGTTGCTTGGACACCTCCTCGTCTTCAACCGGGACAATGTTCGGCATGAATTCGACCACGGTTACCTCGGTGCCCATGGAATTGTAGAAGTAGGCGAATTCGATGCCGATGGCCCCGCTGCCCACCACGATCATTTTGGCGGGTTGCTTCTCCAGGGTCATGGCCTCGCGGTATCCGATCACTTTCTTCCCGTCTTGCGGCAGGCTGGGCAATTCCCGGCTGCGTGCCCCGGTGGCTATTATGATGTGAGAGGCCGAGTAGACGGTTTCCTTCCCATCGGCCCCCTTTACGCTTACCTTCTTTCCGGGCTGCAGGGTTCCGTACCCTTCGATGACTTCGATCTTGTTCTTCTTCATGAGAAACTGCACCCCTTTGCTCATGCCATCGGCCACGTTGCGGCTTCGCTTTACGACCGCGCCGAAATCCTTCTCGGCCCCTGTCACCTTGAGCCCGTAGTCTTCTGCGTGCTGGAGGTAGCCGAATACCTGGGCCGATTTCAGCAGGGCCTTGGTGGGGATACACCCCCAGTTCAGGCAGACGCCCCCGAGGTTTTCCTTTTCGATGATGGCCGTTTTCAGGCCCAGTTGGGAAGCCCGGATGGCCGTTACATACCCGCCGGGGCCGCTGCCCAGCACAATGACATCAAAGTTGCTCATAGTGGTTTGGTTTCTCTGTGATTGCCCGGCAAAGGTACGAAACCATTCCGAATGCGGCCACCCCATGGAGCGACCGGGCAACGGACTTTTTCAGGGCCATTGCATGTCTTTGTGAAACAAGAATTTAAGACCTTTTCAGGGTGTTCTGATAGTCGCTATCGGCGCTCCGGGATAAACTCCAGGGCCGCCCCGTTGATGCAGTGCCGCTTGCCGGTGGTCTGGCGGGGGCCGTCGTCAAAGACATGCCCGAGGTGCCCGCCGCATACCGCGCAGTGCTCTTCGACGCGTTGCATGCCGAAGGAGGTATCGATGCTGTAGGCCACATTCCCCTCCACTTCCCGGTCAAAGCTCGGCCATCCGCTGCCCGAATCGTATTTGTGGGCGCTCTCGAACAGGGGGGTGCCGCACCCGGCACAGGCATAGGTGCCCTTCTCTTTGTTGTGCAATAATTCACTGGAACCCTGGGGCTCCGTGCCCGCCTTCCGCAAAACGTAATAGGCCATCTCGCCCAGCTGGGAGCGCCACTCGGCATCGGTTTTTTGAACGGCAAAGGAGCCCTCTGAGGTGGGGGCCTGGGCCGCCTTGTCATTTTTCTCACCGGTCTGCCCCTTGCAGGCCAGGGTGAGCAACAGGCCCAGGGATAAGAGGTAGGTTTTCATAGTCGCTTTTTTTAGTGCCTTTGACGCCGCCGGGGCGCATTCCTTTCAAAATTAGGCCGGGAAAACAAAAATCCCCCGGGTTGCGGGGGATTTTTAACAAAAGCTTAATTACTCAGTTCCGTGAAAAAACCTCGGGCACAGCGGCTTCCTCCACGCCCAGGTAGTCGAGCACGGCCTGCATGTTGGAAACATCGAGCTTGGCAGCGCCCACTCCGTCTGCCGGCAGAATGGCGATGCGGAAGGTTTGGTTGTCGGTGTCGCCGGGAAACAGGGTGCCCAGGTCAAAGTCTGCTTCGAGGAAGATGCTCACATCCAAAAAGGTGTGGTCATAATTGTACTGCAAAATCCCCTGATTGAGCAGCCGGGTCTGTGGCAACAGGCGCCATACGTCGATCGGGGCGCCCCCGCCCGGGGCGTCTACCTGCTCCCACAAGATGTAGACCAGCACCACGTCGGTTTCGAAGACCTCTACAGAGGGTGCGTCTTCAGAGAATACCGAGAACAGGGAATAATTGTTTCCGGGGGTAAAATCACCGGTGATGTCGTACACCTGCCCCAGAATGTTGACCCCGTCAAGGCCGTCCTGCCCGTCAAAGCCGGGAGGGCCGGGAGGGCCGGCAGGTCCTTCGCACGAAAGGGCGAACAGGGCGGTTGCCAGGCTGAAAATAAAGCTGAACTTTCTCATAATGGAATGGTTTTAATGGATTAAACCCGGGAACCGGGACTTTAGTGGAGAGGGTTTCAAAAAGCGTTCCAAAAAAATTTTAATGATATAAAAGCTTGTTATTCAATTACTTGTAAAATAAATAATTTTACTCTCATGCATTCCTGAATTGCGCCCGGCACCCTTGCCAATTCCAAAAATAATCTATCTTTAGTCAAGGGACACCATCAAGTTGTCCTTTCAGCCAAACGAAACGACTGCATGAAGAAACGACACCTGAGTTTTTGGGAGATCTGGAACATGAGTTTCGGGTTCCTGGGGATCCAGTTCGGATTTGCCCTCCAAAACGCCAATACCTCCCGCATTTTCGAAACCCTGGGCGCCCAGGTCGAAGAGATCCCCATCCTATGGATCGCCGCCCCCGTGACGGGCCTTGTAGTGCAGCCCATTATCGGGTATTTTTCCGATCGGACCTGGACGCGCCTCGGCCGTCGCCGGCCTTATTTTCTGGTTGGGGCCATTCTGGCTTCGATCGCCCTTTGCATCATGCCCAACTCCCCGGCCCTGTGGGTGGCAGCCGGCATGCTGTGGATCATGGATGCCTCGATCAACATTTCGATGGAGCCCTTCCGGGCCTTTGTGGGCGACAACCTGCCGGGCGACCAGCGCACCCTCGGTTTTGCCATGCAGAGCTTTTTCATCGGGGTGGGGGCCGTGGTGGGCTCGGTAATGCCGTATGTGTTCACCAACTGGCTGGGCATCAGCAATACCGCCCCGGAAGGGGTGATCCCCGATTCGGTAAAGTGGTCGTTCTACGTGGGGGGCATCGTCTTTCTGAGCACCGTGCTCTGGACTGTCTGGCGGTCTAAGGAATACACCCCCGAAGAGCTGGAGCAATTCGAGGAAAACCAGGAATTCCAGGCACCGGAGATCACCCCCGAAGAGAACCTGCAACGCATCCGCAAGCTCAGGCAGTATGGCCTGGTACTTTTTGGACTCGGCCTGTTGGCTACCCTTGTGCCCTATTACCTGCAGCTGCAGAAAGAGCTCTACATCCTGACCGTAGGCCTGTTTGTGGTGGGGTGCCTGTTCCTGCTGGCGGCCTGGGTGCGCAGCCGCAAGGGGCGCACCGGGTTCGTGGTGATCATGACCGACCTGCTCTACATGCCACAGACCATGAAACAGCTCGCCTGGGTGCAGTTCTTTTCGTGGTTTGCCCTCTTTTCCATGTGGATCTATACCACCCAGGCCGTTACCGGACACGTTTACGGGGCCCATGACACCACCTCGCAGCTCTACAATGACGGGGCCGACTGGGTCACCGTATTGTTCGGGGTCTACAATGGGGTGGCCGCCATCGTTGCCTTTTTGCTGCCCGTCCTCGCCCGCAAGACCAGCCGCAAGATGACCCACCTGATTGCCCTTTCCCTGGGCGGGCTGGGCCTGATCTCGGTCTATTTCGTGAGCAATCCCGATTGGCTCGTGCTGAGCATGATCGGGGTGGGGGTCGCCTGGGCCAGCATTCTCTCCATTCCGTATGCCATGCTTGCCGGGGCCCTGCCCCCCAAGAAAATGGGGTACTTCATGGGGGTTTTCAACTTTTTCATCGTGATTCCGCAGATGGTGGCCGCCACCATCCTGGGGTTTCTGGTCACGGCCTTTTTTGACGGCCAACCCGTGTATGCCCTCATCATTGGCGGATGCTCGATGGTGCTCTCGGGCCTGCTCACCCTCAGGGTACACGACCGGGCTACCGTGGCGGTTGAAGACATCGGCTGAGGCCCGCGACGCACAAATTAGACTTGCCGGAAATGGGGAGAAATCCCTACATTTAGCCGATAGCCAAGCAAAACAAACATGTTGCGACAAGAAAGGGTTGTGATAGACGCCGTGCACCCGCAGTTGGAGTGCGGCCGTTTTTTTATTAAAAGAGTTGTGGGCGAGACCGTTACGGTTTCGGCTGATGTGCTGCCCGACGGACACGACGTGATGCAGGCCGAGGTGCTTTACAAACACCAGTCTGAGCGGCAGTGGCGGCAGGTGCGCATGAACCCCCTTGGAAACGATCGTTTTGAGGCCACCTTCACGGTGGGGAAGCAGGGCTTTTATCAATACCAGGTTCGGGGATGGGTCGATTACGCCCTCAACTGGCAACACGGCATCGAGGCCAAGCTCCGCGACGGACAGCACGTGCGCAGCGAGCTGCTCGACGGGGTGCAGTACCTGGAATACCTCGCCCGGACGACTACCGGGGCCGACGCCGACTATGCCCGCGGGCTTGCCGCCTGTTTCCCCGACGAAGGACGCTATGGCGAAGCCGTGGAGGCCGCCCTATCCGAGCGCCTGCACACCCTTTTCCTGGAAAACCCCCAGAGGCTGCTGGCCAATACCTCTGAGCCCCTGGAAGTCTACGTAGACCGGGCCCGGGCCAATTTCAGCACCTGGTACGAATTCTTCCCCCGATCGGCATCTGAGACCCCGGGGGCGCACGGCACCTTCCGCGATTGCGAGCGCCTGCTGCCCCGCATTGCGCAAATGGGCTTCGATACCGTATACCTGCCGCCGGTACACCCCATCGGGGAGGTCAACCGCAAGGGCAGGAACAACAGCACCACTGCTGAGCCGGGTGACTGCGGGGTGCCCTGGGCCATCGGCTCACGGCATGGCGGGCACCGCCACCTGCACCCCGAACTGGGTACCGAAGATGACTTTCGCAGGCTCATCCGAAAGGCAGCGGAACACGGCCTGGAAATCGCCATGGACCTGGCCTTCCAGGCGGCCCCTGACCACCCGTACATCAGTGAACACCCGGAGTGGTTCCGCAAGCGCCCCGACGGAACCATCCAGTACGCCGAGAACCCCCCCAAGAAGTATCAGGACATCGTCAATTTCTACTTCGAATCGGGCGCCTACAGGGAATTGTGGAAAGAGCTGTTGGAAGTAACCCTGCAATGGGTGGGCTTCGGGGTGAAGATATTCCGGGTAGACAACCCCCACACCAAGCCGTTCTTTTTCTGGCACTGGCTCATTTCGGAGGTGAAGAAAAAACACCCCGACGTGCTGTTCCTGGCCGAGGCCTTCTCGCGCCCGCGCATCATGCAGCAACTGGCCAAGCAGGGCTTCTCCCAGTCGTATACGTATTTTACCTGGAGGGTCCACAAGCAGGAGATCATCGATTATATGATCGAGCTCACCCAGGGCGAGATGCGCGAGTATTACCGGCCCAATTTCTGGCCGAACACCCCCGACATCAACCCCTACCACCTGCAGCACGCCGGGGAGTCCATGCATATGATCCGGTACGCCCTGGCGGCTACCCTCTGCGGGAATATCGGCATCTACGGCCCGGTGTACGAGTACATGGCAAGCCAGCCCATGCCAAACAAGGAAGAATATCTCGATTCGGAAAAATACGAGATCCGCCACTGGGACTGGACCCTGCAGAACAAGCTCACCCATATTATCGGGCGGCTGAACGCCATCCGCAGGGCCCACCCTGCCTTGCAGCAGACCAACAATATTTATTTCTGCGGCCTGGAAAATCCGAACATGCTTGCCTTCTACAAGTGGAATGCCGACCGCACCGACGAGCTGCTGATCGTGATCAGCCTCGACCCGAACAATATGCAGCAGGGGTATGTGCAATTGCCCTTCCACGCCATGGGCCGGGGCGGGCAGCCGATGGAAATGCACGACCTGATTACCCAGACCACCTACCAGTGGCGGGAAGAATGGAACTATGTGGAGCTCCATCCCAACCTGCCCTTCCACGTATTTCAGCTAAGAGGATAACCACCCGATATGGCCAAAAAAGAAACCGCACCCGAAAAGGACGCCATCTTCAGCATCGACCAGCCCTGGGAATCGATCATGGACGACAGCCGCTTCGTGCAGGCTTTTCTCTCGGACGTTCTGGAAGCCTATGTGCAGCAGCAGCGCTGGTATGGCGGCAAGTCGAGCACCCTCAAATACATTGAGCTTCACGAATACTTCCGCATCCAGCAGCGCGAAGAGGTCTATTACGGCCTGCTGCTGGAGGTCAACTTTGAAGAGGCCTTCTACCAGCATTACTTTTTGCCCATCGCCTTTGTCTCAGATGCGAATTTTGCCAAAAAGGACCGGATTCTGCCCATCCGCATGCGGGGGCAGGAGGGCTTCATCATAGACGCCGTGAACCTGGAGGCATTCCGGAAGCTGGTGTATGAGCGGATCTCTACAGCTGAGCTCAACGACACCACCCGGGTGCGCTATCACAAAAGCGTCAATTTCGAGCCGGCCCCCTATGCCTCCTCGCGCCTCATGGGCCTGGAGCAGAGCAACAGCTCGGTGATCATCAATGACACCTCGGTCTTGAAGTTCTTCCGCCGGATCTATGCCGACAAGAACCCCGATTACGAGATGAGCCGCTTCCTCAGCGACCGCAAGGGCTACCAGAACACCCCGGCCTACCAGGGCAGCCTGAGTTTGATCGACATCGACGGAGACGACATCACCATCGCCCTCATGCAGCAGATGGTGCCCAACCAGGGCGATGCCTGGGAATACATGCTCGGGGAGCTCGACAAGATATTCAGCAACCTGGAGCACAAAAACATACGGATCCCCGAATTGCCCGAGGTGGAACTCTTCCGCCGCCTGAAGATCCGCGACGTGCCCCCGGAAATCATCGACTGGGCGGGGCTGAACGTTTTTCTGAAGCTCCAGAAGATGGCCCGTCGCACGGCCGAGATGCACATAGCCCTGGGCTCCGAATTCGAAGACACCGCCTTCACGCCTTCCCATTTCAATGGCGATTATGAGGTGTGGCTGAAAAACCGCCTCATCTACATGTTCCAGAACCGGATCAACACCGTCGAGAACAACCTGGGCCGCCTCGAGGGCAAGGCCCTCGAACTGGCCAAAGAATTCCTGGAACGCAAAAACGAGATCCGCAAGCGCTTCCTGAACTTTGACTGGACCAGACTCAAGGGCGAGCGGCTGCGGGTGCACGGGGATTTCCACCTGGGGCAGATTTTGGTGCAGGGCGACGATTTCTACCTGCTCGACTTCGAGGGCGAACCCGAGAGCACCATTCGCGACCGCAAGGTAAAACAGCCCCCGCTGAAAGACATTGCGGGCATTTTCCGTTCGTTCCACTACGCGGTCTATGCCACCCTGTTCATGAACCCCGACAAATACCCGTATTCGCAGGCCGACCTGTTCCGGGCAGGGGAATTGCTCTATCGCTATTTCATCGGGGTTTTCATGGAGACTTACGTGCAGCTGATCCAGGACCACAACATCGATATCGGCTACAATGACGAACGGATCTTTTTGCTGAAATACTGCATGCTCGAAAAGGCCGTTTACGAACTGGGCTATGAGATGAATTCCCGGCCTGACTGGGCCGTGATCCCCCTGGAGGGGATCCGAAGCATCATTAACGATTAAATTCCCGACAAGACTATGGGCCAAGTAATCCCGCACAGCTTATTCACCGACTTCGACATTGACCTGTTCAAGGCAGGCAAGCATTTTCGCCTCTATGAAAAACTGGGCTCCCACCTGGTTGAGGTCAACGGGGTAAAGGGCGTCTATTTCGCCGTCTGGGCCCCTTCGGCCAAGGCGGTTTCGGTGGTGGGCGACTTCAACTACTGGCTCGAGGGAGAGCACCCGCTCAACGTGCGCTGGGATGCCAGCGGTATCTGGGAGGGGTTCATCCCGGGCCTTGACCAGGGAACCCTCTACAAGTATAAGATCCATTCCCACATCAACGATGTAAAGACAGAAAAGGCCGACCCTTATGCCCGGTTTTGCGAGCACCCCCCGAAAACCGCCTCGGTGGTGTGGGATGCCCGACATTCCTGGAAAGACGATGCCTGGATGCAAAGCCGGGAGGGCCACAACAGCCTCGACAGGCCGTATTCGGTCTATGAGGTGCACCTGGGCTCCTGGAAGCGGAAGAACGGGGGGGATACCTTCATGACCTACCTCGAAATGGCCGACGAACTGGTGGCTTACGTCAAAGAAATGGGCTTTACCCATGTGGAGTTTATGCCGGTGATGGAGTTTCCGTACGACCCGTCATGGGGCTACCAGCTTACCGGGTATTTTGCCCCCACCTCCCGGTTTGGCAAACCGGAGGATTTCAAGGTGCTCGTAGATACCCTGCACCAAAACGGCATCGGGGTGATCCTCGACTGGGTGCCCTCGCACTTCCCCGAAGATGCCCACGGCCTGGGCTTTTTCGACGGGTCGCACCTGTATGAACACCCCGACCGGCGCCGGGGCTACCACCCCGACTGGAAGAGCCTGATCTTCAACTACGGCCGCAACGAGGTGCGCGCCTTTTTGATCAGCAACGCCCTGTTTTGGCTCGACCAGTACCATGCAGACGGGTTGCGGGTCGATGCCGTGGCCTCCATGCTCTACCTCGATTACTCGCGCGAGGCAGGGGAGTGGGAACCCAACATCTACGGAAACAATGAGCACCTTGAGGCCATTTCCCTCTTGAGGGAGCTCAACACCGAAGTCTACGGGAATTTCAAGGGGGTGCAGACCATCGCCGAGGAATCGACCGCTTTCTCGATGGTTACCAAGCCCGTGAGCATGGGCGGCCTGGGCTTTGGCATGAAGTGGATGATGGGCTGGATGCACGATACCCTCGAATTCTTCAAAAAGGAACCCGTTTTCCGCAAATACCACCAGAACGACATCACCTTCAGCATGACCTATGCCTTTACGGAGAACTTCATGCTGCCTTTTTCGCACGACGAGGTGGTGTATGGCAAGCAATCGCTGCTCTACCGCATGCCCGGTGACGAATGGCAGCGGTTTGCCAACCTGAGGCTGCTCTTTGGGTATATGTTCACCCACCCGGGCAGCAAGCTGCTCTTCATGGGGGGCGAATTCGGGCAGTCATCCGAATGGAATTACCAGCACAGCCTCGACTGGCACCTGCTGCAGTACGATTTCCACAAAGGGGTGCAGGAAGTGGTGAAAGACCTCAATGCCCTGTACCGCGGGCAGCCGGCCCTGCACCAAAAACAGTACAGCCCCGACGGCTTCCGCTGGATCGATTACGGCGACTCTGAGAATTCAGTGCTCACCTATATCCGCAAGGGCCATGAGGCCAAAGACGACCTGATCGTGGCCTGCAATTTTACGCCGGTCCCGCGGGAGGGCTATCGGATCGGGGTGCCCAAGGCCCGCCAGTTAAAGGAGATCTTCAACAGCGACGATGCCCGGTACGGCGGAAGCGGCATGCTCAATGGCACCGCCAGGATCAGCAAAACCCCCTGGCACGGCTTTGAGCGGTCGATCGAAGTGAACCTTCCGCCCCTTGGCGTGGTGATCTTCCGGTAAAACCCACCCGAAATCGTTATAGTTTATAATTGCCCGGCCGAAGGTTTCACATTCTGGTGCGAATGTGTTTCTTTTGCTTGGTTTAAATAGGAACGGTTATGATTACCAATACCGAGCTGGAGTACAAAGGGAACCTCTACCCGAACCAGGTGGTGGAGTACCGGCGCGATTCCGGAAAATTTTACTTTACGAGCGAAAACGGCGTGATTTTGGAGATCACCGTGATCCGCAACAGCGTGCTGCGGGTCCGCTACGCCACCGACCATATCTTCGAACCTGATTTCTCCTACGCCATTTCGTCTCAGGCGAGTAGGGGATACGAGGAGCTGAAAGACGAAAGCACCCCTACCGATTACCGGATCTATACCTCGCGCCTGCAGGTGCTGGTCGACAAGAAGACCATGCGTATACAGATCTCCGACCGCGAAGGCAACATCATCAATGAAGACGAGCTGGGCTTCCATTGGGAGGAGAACTACGCCTTCGGGGGGAATACGGTGAAGATGAGCAAGATCACCCAGGCCTCGGAGAGCTTTTACGGCATGGGTGACAAGGCTACCCACCTGAACCTGAAGGGCCGCCGGGTGACCAACTGGGTTACCGACCAGTACGCCTACGGCAAAGAGCAAGACCCGCTCTACAAGGCCATCCCCTTTTACATCGGCCTGCACAACAACATGGCCTACGGCATTTTCTTCGACAACTCCTTCAGCACCCATTTTGACTTTTCGCACGAGAGGAGGAATGTGACCAGCTTCTGGGCAGACGGGGGCGAGATGAACTACTACTTTTTTTACGGGCCGGCCCTTTCCAAGGTCGTGCAGTCGTATACCGACCTAACCGGGACCCCCGAGCTCCCGCCCCTCTGGGCCCTGGGCTACCACCAGTCTAAGTGGAGCTATTACCCTGAAAAACGGGTGAAGGAGCTCGCGCGGCACTTCCGGAAACTGAAGATCCCCTGCGATGCGATTTACCTCGATATCGACTACATGGACGGGTTTCGCTGCTTTACCTGGGACAGCAAGCGCTTCCCCGACCCGAAAAAAATGGTGAAGGAACTCGAGACCAGCGGCTTTAAGACCGTGGTCATGATCGACCCAGGCATCAAGATCGACCGCGATTACTGGGTGTACCAGGAGGCGCTCGAGAACGACTACTTCTGCAAGCGGGCCGACGGCCCGGTGATGACCGGCAAGGTCTGGCCGGGGCCCTGCAGCTTCCCCGATTTCACGAACCCGGATGTGCGCCGCTGGTGGGCGGGGCTTTATGAGGATTTTATGAAAGATTCCGGCATACATGCGGTTTGGAACGATATGAACGAGCCCGCGGTGATGGAGGTACCCACCAAGACGGCCCCCCTCGACATGCGGCACGACTACGACGGCCATCCGTGCAGCCACCGCAAGGCGCACAACGTTTACGGAATGCAGATGGTGCGGGCCACCTACAAAGGGGTCAAGAAGTCGGTCTTCCCGAAGCGGCCCTTTGTGATCACGCGGGCCGCCTATGCGGGTACCCAGCGCTATTCGTGCACCTGGACCGGCGACAACGTGGCCACCTGGGAGCACCTCTGGATCGCCAACGTGCAGGTACAGCGGATGTGCCTGAGCGGGTATTCTTTCGTGGGGTCCGACATCGGCGGCTTTGCCGAGCAGCCCAATGGGGAGCTCTTTGCCCGCTGGATCCAGCTCGGGGTGTTCCACCCCTTCTGCCGGGTGCACTCCAGCGGCGACCACGGCGACCAGGAGCCCTGGTCGTTTGACGAGGAGGTGACCGGCATCGTGCGCAAGTTCATCGAGCTGCGCTACCAGCTGTTGCCCTACCTGTACACCATGTTCTGGAAATACGTGCGCGAGGGGGTACCCATGCTGAAATCCCTGGTCTATTACGACCAGGAAGACCCGCAGACCCATTTCCGCACCGATGAATTCATCTTCGGGGAGCAGATCCTGGTATGCCCCATACAGGAGCCCAACGCCAAGGGCCGCCGCATGTACATCCCGCGCGGGCGCTGGCACAACTACTGGACCGGCGAGATCGTAGAAGGCGGGGCAGAAAAGTGGATAGCCGCCGATATCGACAAGATCCCGCTTTTCATCAAGGAAGGGGCCATCATCCCCAAATATCCGGTGCAGCAGTATGTAGGGGAGAAGAAGATCGAGCAGCTTACCCTGAATGTGTATTTCAAGAAGGGGATCGAGCAGTCTTCGGTGTACGAAGACGCCCAGGACGGCTACGACTACCGCAAGGGCGAATACAGCGTGCGGAATTTCAGGCTGAACGGGAAAGACAAGGACCTGATCATCCAGCAATACAAAGATGGCACCTACATCACCCCGTATGCGACCTTCAAGGTGAACCTGATCGGCCTGCCGTTCCGCATCGAGCGCATCGAGGTCGACAACGAGGAGGTGGCCCTAAGCGCGGTGCGCCTCAATGGCGACAACACCATTGTGCTCGACAAGAATTTCAACGTGCTGCATATTACAGGCGCCTGATTTTTTGTAAATTCCGACACCTGCAAAAATTTGTTGACTATGAAGAAGACCGGACTCATCGTGGCGCTGCTGTTGCTCTCAGCGGCCTGCAAGACCAATCCCTTCACGGGGAAGAGTACCCTGAACTTTTATCCGAACAGCCAGATCTTCCCCATGGCTTTTGCCGAGTATGACGAGTTCCTCGGGGCAAACAAGGTAGTCAAAAACACGGCTGATGCCCGGGCCATCGAGAAGGTGGGGCAGCGTATCGCCACGGCCGCAGAACGCTGGCTTACCGCCAATGGCTACGCGGGCTACCTGAAGGATTACCGCTGGGAATACAACCTGGTACAGGACCCGAAGGTGAACGCCTGGTGCATGCCCGGGGGCAAGATCGTATTCTATACGGGTATTTTGCCCATTTGCCAGGGTGAAACCGGCATTGCCGTGGTTATGGGGCACGAGGTGGCCCATGCGCTGGCTGATCACGGCGCCCAGCGCATGAGCGCGGGCATGCTGCAGCAGATCGGGGCCGTGGCGGGCAATATTGCCATTCAGGACCCGGCAGCCCTCAATGCCTTCAACCAGGCATACGGAGTAGGTTCCACCGTGGGGCTCATGCTGCCCTTCAGCCGTAGCCATGAGACCGAAGCCGACCGGATCGGCCTGCAGATCATGGCCATTGCCGGGTACAACCCAGACGAGGCCGCAGAGCTCTGGCAACGGATGAAAGCCCAGGGAAACGGGGCCCCGCCTGAATTTTTGAGCACCCACCCCTCCAACGAGACCCGGATATCCAACCTCACCCAATGGGCCCCGGCCGCCAAAGAGGAAGCCCGCAAATTCGGAGTGACGACCTTTCAGTAAAGGCCCTCTGAAACGGGAATAATCGTATATTGAAACCATTCTGACCGGAATGGTTTTTTTATGGACAAAGCGCTAGCCATCAAAGGAAGCCGGAGGCTGCTGAACGCCTGGGCGTTTTATGACTGGGCCAACTCGGTGTACAGCCTGGTGATTGCCTCGGCGATTTTCCCCATCTACTACGGGGCCCTATTCAGGCTGGCGGGGATAGAGGAGGTCGAGGTGTTCGGAGGCTTAATCGCACGGGCACCGCTGATCAGCTATGTTACCTCGGCCGCATTTGTGTTCATTGCCCTGATTATGCCCCTGCTTTCGGGGATTGCCGATTACCTCGGCAACAAGAAGGTGTTCATGAAGTTCTTCTGTTACCTGGGAGGGGTTTCATGCATGGGGCTCTACTGGTTTTCGCTTGAGAATATCTACCTGGGGCTGGTATGCTATTTCATGGGCCTGGTCGGGTTTTGGGTGAGCTATGCCATCAACAATTCCTACCTCCCCGATATCGCCTACCCTGAACAGCAAGACGAGGTAAGCGCCCGTGGGTTCTCGCTCGGATATGCCGGCAGCGTGCTTTTGCTGGTATTCAACCTGGCCATGGTCATGGCCCCGCAAACCTTCGGCATTGCCGATTCAGGCGGGCAGCCGGCCGAACTCCTGGCCATGCGGTATTCCTTTGTCTCGGTGGGAATCTGGTGGATCGCATTCAGCCAGTACACCTTTTTCCACCTCCCGCGGGGCTTCAAGAAAGAAGGTGCGCGCACCCATATCATCTTCAACGGGTTTCGCGAGCTGCAGGGGGTCTGGCGGCAATTGGGCGAGGCGGTGCGCCTGAAGCGCTACCTCGGCGCATTTTTCGTATACAGCATGGCCGTGCAGACCGTCATGCTCATCGCCACGTATTTCGGGGAAGAGGAAATTGCCTGGGGATCTGATTCGGAGCGGACCACCGGCCTGATCGTGAGCATCCTGCTCATACAGATCGTGGCCATTGCCGGGGCCACCCTCACGGCCCGGGCTTCGCGCGCCTTTGGCAACATCAGCACCCTGATGATCGTCAATGGCCTGTGGGTGCTGATCTGCATCTACGCCTATTTTCTGCAGACCCCCATGGATTTCTACCTGGCCGCCGGGGCAGTGGGCCTGGTGATGGGGGGCATACAGGCCCTTTCGCGATCTACCTATTCCAAACTGTTGCCCCAGACCTCTGATACCACCTCCTTCTTCAGCTTCTACGACGTGGCCGAGAAGATCGGGATCGTGATCGGCACCTTCCTCTACGGCTTTGTGGCCCAGTTTACGGGCAGCGTGCGAAACGCCACCATCTTTTTGGGCCTCTTCTTCGCCCTGGGCGTGCTGCTCCTGATGCGGGTGCCCAAAATGGAAAAACCCTGAAGCCGAGGCAGGCTCACTTCAGGGGCTTAGGTATGGAAGGAAGTGGACTCAGCGCTATTTCCAGGATTTTTCACTTCGGGTTGATTTGTCCGGGGTCACTTCCCCCGAACCCGTCGTTTTGGTATCCAGCTTGGAGGGATTGCCCCGATAGAAGATATCACCTGAACCCGAAACGCGGGCCATCAGAGATTCTGAGGCGGTGACCTGGATGTCTGCAGAGCCTGCCAAAACCGCCTCCACCTCGCGGGCTTGCAGTTCGTAGGCCTCCACATCGCCCGAGCCGGAAACGCGGATCTCGGCCCGGTCGGCCGTACCGCTCAGGGCGATATCCCCAGATCCGGAAAGTACCACTTCGAGCATGCCGGCAGCTACCTCCAGGCTTATATCGCCACTCCCCGACATGCTGGCGCGCAGCGATTCGGATTTGAGGCGGGTTTTGCCCACGATGTCGCCAGAGCCCGACATGGAGACTTCCCCGATCGATTCCACCGGGACGGTCACCAGGATGCCCCCGCCTTTCCAGGAAGAGGGTTGCAGGTTGTATCCCCGTTCCGGCCTGATATCGAGCGTGCCGTTCTTGACCTCCGTCTCGATGAATTCCAGCAGGTTCTCTTCCCCTTTGAGGGTGATGCTCCCTTCGGTCCCGGCCACGAGTTCCACGTCGAACCAGCCGGAGAGGGAAATGCCATCATAGGTTCCCACTGAGCGTTCCTGGGTCACAACATTCCCGTTTCCTTTGATACGCTTGCCCCACTGAGCATTCAGGTTTCCGGCAAGCAACATGGCCGTTGCGGCCAAAATCACAGTTTGTTTCATTGAGTTCGTTTTTTGCATTTGAGTTCTGGTTTGTCAACTGACTTTACCGGTTCGGTTTCAGCCTTTGTTTACGCTGCCGGCCCCTGAGGCCTTACTCTGCAGCTTTTCCGGGTTGCCCCTGTAGTGCAGGTCGCCCGCCCCTGATACCTGGGCGCTGAGCGCCTCCTCTACGGAGACCCGGGCATCGGCTGACCCCGACAGGCGCGCTTCCACTTCGCGGGCCTGCAGGCCGTAGGCATTGAGCTCAGAGGCGCCGGAGCCTTCTATTTCAAGGCGGCCGGCTTTTCCGCGAAGGGTAACCTCGCAGGCCCCTGACACTTCCACTTCCAGGGTGGTGGAGGTTAATTCCAGGTCCATTTCCCCGGCGCCGGAGCCTTCAATCCCGAATTGCGGGAACGTAAAGGCCCCCTGCCCCGAAACTTCGGCTGCCCCGCTCACCTCCAGGGCGATCAGGTCTTTTACCGGCACCCGGATGCGGATGCCTTCTGAGCCCCGGCTGGGATCGAGCTGGTAGCCCTTCTCGGCTTTCAGGGTGAGCTGGTTGCCCGAAACTTCGGTTACCACGTGCTCGAGGAGGTTTTCCTCTCCTTCCAGCACCAGCTCCCCTTCGGTGCCCGGCACCAGGGTCGCCTTGATGACATGCGACACACTGATGCGGTCATAACTTCCCACCTGGCGTTTTTCGGTGGTTTCCACCCCGTTGCCTTTCACGCGGTTGCTGCCCCACTGGGCGGTGGCCGGCAGGGCGAAGCACAGGCTGCCCAGGGCCAGAATGATCGTTTTTTTCATAATTGATGCGGTGATTGCTTATAGGTTGCTGTTAAAGACGTTCAAAGGATACCGTGCCGTAATTGCTTCGGATCTTGAGGTTGCGGCCGCTCCCGGCGCTCCCGTAATACCCCTTGTAATAACGCGAACTGTTGTTCTCCTTGCTGATGTTCATCGTAAAATCTTCTTTGCCCTTCACCCCCGCGTATTCGGTGGTGATCTCAAAGTCGAAGTGGTTGGCGGGGCTGTACCCGATCTTGATGCCCGTATAGTCGGTGCGCAGGTCGATATCCCCGGCATCTTCGGCCAGGCGGTCGATGCGCACCGAGCCGTAATTGGCGCTGATGTCAACCTTGCCGTGGATGCTGCCGAGCCGCACGTTGATGTAATCGCCATTGCCGGCGATATTCCCCGCATCTTCCACTTCCAGGTTGCCGTAGTCGCACGAATAGGTCAGGTTTTCCATCTTCATCACGGTCGAGTTGGTGTAATCGGCAGAAATGTTCAGGTCCCCGGCTTTCTCGACGGTAAAGCCCGAATAGTCGGCCTTTATCTCCCCGGAATTCATGTAGCCGATCCGCGACTTGGAGGTGTAGTCAAAGCTGAGCTGGTTGTTCCGCCCCCTGAGCTCGCCCAGGTCGAGGCGCCCGTAATCACAGCTGATCTTGGCGTGCCCGTCAACGCGGTCGAGGGTGATGTTCCCGTAATCATTGCTGAGGTTCACCGAGTTCTTGACCGGCATCTTGACGGTGTAGTTGACCTGCATGTTCACATTGTTGTTCTTGCCCCACCAGCCCCAGGAACTGCTTTTCCCGAAGCGCGTAATGGCAGAGACCATATCGGCGCTGGCTTCGAATTCAACCGTGATCTCGTCGAGCTTGCGCTGCACCTTTTCCTCGTTGCTGCCGTTGGTGGTGATATGCACTTCGATCACCACCCGGTCTTCATCCCAGGAATTCAGAACCAGGTTGCCGTAGCTGTTTTCGATCTTCAGCAGGGCGTCTGCGTTGACCCTGAACTCTTTGCGGATGGTTTTCTCTTTGGTGTGCCTGCCCTTGAAATCGTGGGCATTTCCGATCCCCAGGCCGGCCAGAAGCGCGAGCATCAGGGGGAATATTCTAAATTGTTTGGGTAGCATGGGTGTCATTTTTAAATTGTTTTATTTGTTCGATCTGCAACATCACATCCTGCAGGAGGTCGATGCGGGTTTGGAAATTCCGGATCATGGCGCTGAGGATCAGCTTGCTGTTGCCGCCGCCCACCAGGTCCTGTTCCATTTTTCGGTAGTCGGCTTCCAGCTGGTCTAACTGCCTGAGGGTGGCCTCGATCAGGGGCTGGGTTTCCGGGCTGCTCTCAAGCTCCAGTTCTTTTACCTGCTGGTTGACCAGGTTGGCAAAGTAGTTGGAGGTTTCCGAGACTTCGGGAGAGATTTCGGCCACCCGGGCTTCCAGGCTGGTGTCGGGCCGCAACAGGAATACCGAGGCGCTGACCAGCAGGGCCACCGTGGCGGCGATGGAGAGGGGCCTCCACCAGTTCCTGCTCCGTTTGACCGGCAATTGCACCACCCCCTGCTGCGTTCCTTCCAGCCGAAGGCGGAACCGGTCGCGGTGCCCGGGGGCGGGCTCGGCCTGGTCAAAAGTGCCCTGCAGTTGGCCGAACAGGGATTCTATGGGGTCTTTTTGGTTCATACGTTTTCAGATAAAGTCAATTTTTTTCGCAAACTCTCTTTGGCCCTGGAGATGGTCGTACGGCAATTCCCGTAGCTCATCCCCGTGATTTCGCAGATTTCCTCGTAATCATAACCTTCGATCAAGTGTAAGGTCAAAGAAATTCGGTAGCTTTCTTTGAGCTGGTTCAGGGTTTCCAGCACTTTTTGAGCCATTTGTTCCGTACTCCCCGTTTCCATCCCGGCCACTTCCTTGTCTTCGACCTTGTACATCACACTTTCCAATCCGACCTCCTGATGCTTTTGCTGCTTCCGGTACTGGTAGATGCTGTTGTTGATCACGATCCGCTTCAGCCAGGCCCCGAAAGTCACCTCTCCTTTGAAGGTGTGGAGCTTGGTGAAAGCGCTCAGGAAAGATTCCTGCATGATATCTTCCGCTTCTGCGGAATCCTTCACAATCCGGAGCGCCGTGTTGTACATGGCGCGGTAATACCGGTCGTAGATCTCCAGCTGCGCTCGTCGGTCGCCTTGCATGCAGGCTTGCAACAAAACATCAGTATGTTCGGTACGTTGGCTCAAAAAGTTGTTGTTGTTTGCCTTATAGATGAATCAATTTACGGATTGTTACAGTTTGTGTGCACAGAAATGCAAAGCCTTGGCACAGGAATTGACATGTATAAGCGAAGCATGCCGCCTCTGAAAGGTTAGAATAATTGAAAATGAGGATATTAGGAAATACAGGGCCGGCAGTGTAATACCTGAAACCTGTCCGCAAGTGACAGAATGACCGAAAAAAGCATATGGCAAATACAAAATTCACCACTTTTGACAAACTGTCGCTTCAGGACCTGGAGCCCGAATCAGAGCTGATTCCCCTGCTCACCCCCGAAGACGAACAGGAAATGAACAACGAGCAATTGCCCGAGGTTCTGCCGATATTGCCACTTCGCAATACGGTGCTTTTCCCGGGGGTGGTCATCCCCATCACCGCCGGCCGGGATACTTCCATCCACCTGATCAAGGATGCCAACATGGGCTCGAAGGTGATCGGGGTGGTTTCCCAGAAAGACGAGGCAGTTGAAGCCCCGGGCATCAAGGATATCAATACCCTGGGTACCGTGGCCCGCATCCTGCGCGTGCTGCAGATGCCCGACGGGAACACCACGGTGATCCTGCAGGGCAAAAAGCGGTTTGAGATCGCCGAGATCCTCACCGAAAAACCCTACCTGACCGCCACGGTGCGTGAAACAGAGGAGATTCGCCCCGATGAAGGCAGCGTGGAATTCACCACCATCATCGATTCCCTCAAGGAGCTCGCCCTGCAGATCATCAAAGACAACCCGAACATTCCGAGCGAGGCGGCCTTCGCCATCAAGAACATCCAGAGCAACCCCTTCCTGATCAATTTTGTCTCGTCAAACCTGAACCTGACTGTGGCCGAAAAACAGGAGCTCCTGGAGATCAGCAACCTGCAAGACCGGGCCCTGGCCGTGCTGAAGCACCTCAATACCGAATTGCAGAAGCTCGAGCTGCGCAACGAATTGCAGTCGAAGGTGCGCAGCGACCTCGACCAGCAGCAGCGCGAATACTTCCTGCACCAGCAGATGAAGACCATACAGGAAGAACTTGGCGGAATGGCCTACGACGAGGAAATCGATGAGCTTGAGGCACGAGCCCAGGAAAAGCATTGGAGCGAGGCCGTGGCCGCTCACTTCGAGAAGGAGCTGGCCAAACTGCAGCGGATGAACCCGCAGGTGGCTGAATATTCCATCCAGCGCAACTACCTCGACCTGTTGCTCGACCTGCCCTGGGAAGAGTACTCCGAAGACCGCTTCGACCTGAAGCGGGCCCGCCGCATCCTGGACCGCGACCATTACGGCCTCGACGACGTAAAGCAGCGCATCCTGGAGTACCTGGCTGTGCTCAAGCTGAGAAACGACATGAAATCTCCCATCCTGTGCCTGTACGGCCCGCCCGGGGTCGGCAAGACCTCCCTGGGCAAATCGGTGGCCGAGGCGCTGGGACGGGAATATGTGCGCATGTCGCTGGGGGGCCTGCGCGACGAGGCCGAGATACGCGGCCACCGCAAGACCTATATCGGCGCCATGCCCGGGCGCATCGTCCAAAGCATCCGCAAGGCGGGTACCTCCAACCCCGTCTTCATCCTCGACGAGATCGACAAGCTCTCTTCGAGCTACCAGGGCGACCCTTCCTCGGCCATGCTCGAGGTGCTCGACCCCGAACAGAACAATGATTTCCACGACAACTTTTTGGAGGTGGGCTATGACCTTTCCAAGGTGATGTTCATCGCCACGGCCAACAGCCTTTCGACCATACAGCCGGCCCTGCTCGACCGGATGGAGGTGATCAACGTGACGGGCTACACCATCGAGGAAAAGGTGGAGATTGCCCGCCGCCACCTGCTTCCCAAGCAGCTGAAAGAGCACGGCCTGGGCCCTGAGCACCTGAAGATCGGCAAGCGGCAGCTCGAAAAGATCGTGGAGGGCTATACCCGTGAATCAGGGGTGCGCGGCCTGGAAAAGCAGATCGCCAAGATGGTGCGCTATGCCGCCCAGCACCTCGCCATGGAAGAATCCTATGAGGTGAAAGTGACCGACGAAACCATCGAAAAGGTATTGGGCCCGCCCCGGATGGAACGCGACAAATACGAGAACAACGAGGTTGCCGGGGTGGTAACCGGCCTGGCCTGGACCAGCGTGGGGGGCGACATCCTCTTCATCGAATCGATCCTCTCCAGGGGGAAGGGGACCCTCAACATAACGGGGAACCTCGGCAAGGTCATGAAAGAATCGGCCACCATTGCGCTCGAATACCTGAAGGCGAATGCCGAGCGCTATGGCATCGACCCCGGGGTGTTTGAGAAATACAACGTGCACATCCACGTGCCCGAGGGCGCCACGCCCAAAGACGGCCCCAGCGCCGGTATTGCGATGCTCACCTCCCTGATGAGCCTTTTCTGCCAGCGCAAGGTGCGCAAGAGCCTGGCCATGACCGGTGAAATCACCCTGCGCGGCAAGGTGCTTCCCGTGGGCGGCATCAAGGAAAAGATCCTGGCAGCCAAAAGGGCGCGGATCAAGGAGGTGATCCTCTGCGAGGAGAACCGCCGCGATGTGGCCGAGATCAAGCCCGAATACCTCAAGGGGCTCACCTTCCATTACGTGACCGATATGGACCAGGTGATCGAGCTGGCCATTACCGACCAGAAGGTGAAGAACGCCAAAACGCTTTGACCGGTGCCGGTAACGGAATTCGGGAACGACGCTCGGCAATAATCCGTATTTTTGGCGCATGCGAAAGATCTCCATCGCCATAGACGGCTATTCCTCTACCGGGAAAAGCACCCTGGCACGCCAGCTGGCAAAGTCCCTGGGCTATGTGTATATCGATTCCGGGGCCATGTACCGGGCCGTCACCCTCTACGCCCTCGAACACGGGCTGATCGGCCACCAGCCTGATGCTGCCGCCCTGGAAGCCCGCCTTCCGGAAATCGAACTGCACTTTGAGCGAAACCCGGAAACCGGCCGTTCCGAAATTGTCCTCAATGGCGAAAACGTGGAACAGAAAATCCGCAGCCTCGACGTTTCGGCCCATGTAAGCCAGGTCGCTGCCCTGGGCCCCGTGCGGGAGAAACTCGTTGCCCTGCAGCAAGCCATGGGCAAGCAGGGGGGCGTGGTGATGGACGGACGCGATATCGGGACGGTGGTGATGCCCCGGGCCGAACTGAAGATCTTTATGACGGCCAGCCCTGAGATTCGGGCCAGCCGCCGCTACAAGGAATTGCTGGAGCGGGGCGAGAAGGTATCCTACCAGGCGGTGCTCCACAATGTACGCGAACGCGACTACCTCGATTCGAACCGGGAGATATCCCCTTTGCGCAAGGCGGCCGATGCCCTGGAGCTCGACAACAGCGACATGGGGCTCAAAGAACAGTACGAAAGGGTCCACGCCCACGCCCTGCGGCTGATCGCCCAAAAATAAAGCGCCCCCTGAGGGGCGCCTGTCGTTGCCGGAAGGCCGGCTTTTCGCTAGAGATTCGGGATTACCAGCACCTGGTCGGGGTGGATGAGGTCGGGATTCTTAAGAATGTTGGTGTTGGCTTCGAAAATCTGTTTGTACTTCATGGGGTCGCCATAATAATGTTTGGCGATCTTGCTCAGCGATTCCCCCCGCTGCACCACGTGCCGGTGGTAAACCGAAGGATCTTCGACCGTGATGTTGGCCTTGATGTCTGACGGGTGTTCGCCCCCGATGGCCTTGATCTTGTCCCAGAGGATGTTTTTTTCGTACTGGGTGCGGGTCATACCCTTGATTTTCAGGATGCCGGCTTCTTCCCTGACGTCGCCGTCGCGCACCCCAAGCTGCTGGCCCAGGTCGAGCACGGGCTGATACTTTTCCTTAACGTTCATTTGTTACAATTTTTGGGTTGTTATTTCCCGGTTAAGATACGGAAACCTGCCCGTATGCCCCGGGGATGGGGCCGAAAATTCGCAGCAGGGCCCAACCTTTGGGCGAAAAGCTTTGCAAACCCGGCTTTTAATTGTATTTTTGCACACCTTTTTTAGCCAGGAATCAAGAGGAAAAGGGTACAGACAAAAAACAGGATAACAACTTCCGAAGGAAAAGCGAACTCTTGAGGTACTTCGGGATACAAATCAAATCAGCACATGGCTGAAACCAAGAAAGGCGCCGCAGCGGTAGAGACCGCAGCCGCCGAAAAGCAGGCCAAGGCGCCTGTAAAACAACAGGACCCCCAGGAATTCCTTGCCAATTTCGACTGGACCAAATACGAAGAAGGTATTGAGAGGGTCGAGGATGCCAAGTTAAAGGAATTCGAGGATCTGGTAACGAAAAACTTTGTTGATACCGCCGACGAGGAAGTAGTCGAAGGGGTTATTACCCACCTGACCGACCGGGAGGCGATTATCGATATCAATGCGAAATCGGAAGGGGTTATTTCCCTGAATGAATTCCGCTACAACCCGAACCTGAAGGTAGGGGACAAAGTGGAAGTTCTGATCGACATACGCGAAGACCGCAACGGCCAGCTCGTGCTCTCGCACCGCAAGGCCCGCACCATCAAGGCATGGGACCGTGTAAACTCGGCCCACGACAAGGAAGAGGTGGTGACCGGCTATGTGAAATGCCGCACCAAAGGCGGTATGATCGTAGACGTTTTCGGCATCGAGGCCTTTTTGCCGGGCTCCCAAATCGATGTGAAGCCGATCCGCGACTACGACCAGTACGTCGGAAAGACCATGGAATTCAAGGTGGTGAAAATCAACCAGGAATTCAAGAACGTGGTGGTTTCGCACAAAGCGCTCATCGAGGCAGATATCGAGGAGCAGAAAAAAGAGATCATCAGCCAGCTCGAGAAAGGGCAGGTACTGGAAGGGGTGGTCAAGAACATCACTTCGTACGGGGTCTTTATCGACCTGGGCGGCGTAGATGGCCTGATCCACATCACCGACCTCTCCTGGAGCCGCATCAACCACCCCAGCGAGGTGGTCGACCTCGACCAGAAGCTCAACGTGGTTATCCTCGACTTCGACGACAACAAGTCACGTATCCAGCTGGGGCTCAAGCAGCTTGAGAAGCACCCCTGGGACGCTCTTGGCGACGAGATCAAGGTAGGCGACAAGGTGAAAGGAAAAGTAGTGGTCATCGCCGATTACGGTGCCTTTCTGGAGGTTGCCGAAGGCGTAGAAGGGCTCATCCACGTTTCTGAGATGTCATGGTCTACCCACCTGCGCTCGGCTCAGGACTTTGTGAAGGTAGGCGACGAGCTGGAAGCCGTGGTGCTGACCCTCGACCGCGAAGACCGCAAAATGTCGCTCGGCCTGAAGCAACTCACCCCCGACCCGTGGACCGATATCACCACGAAATACCCGGTGGGTTCACGCCACAAGGGCATCGTTCGGAATTTCACCAACTTCGGCGTATTCGTCGAGCTGGAAGAAGGGATCGACGGCCTGATCTACATCTCTGACCTGTCATGGACCAAGAAGATCAAGCACCCGTCCGAATTCGTGAACGTCGGAGACACCCTGGAGGTCGAAGTGCTCGAACTCGATGTGGACGGCCGCAAGCTGAGCCTGGGCCACAAGCAGACCCAGGCAAACCCCTGGGACAAGTACGAGGATGACTTCGCCGAGGGAACCATCCACAAGGCCGCGATCAGCGAGATCGTCGACAAGGGTGCCATCATCGAATTCAACGAGGATATCACCGCCTTCGTGCCCCAGCGCCACATGGAGAAGGAAGACGGCAAGAAGCTCACCCGCGGGGAGGAAGCCGAATTCAAGATCATTGAGTTCAACAAGGACTACAAGCGGGTCGTGGCCAGCCACACCGCCATCTTCAAGGAAGAAGAGCAACGCAATGTGCGGGCTGCCAAGAAAAAGGCTGCCGCCATGGCCGAAGAGTCCAAGCCCACCCTGGGAGACGCCAACGCCCAGCTGCAGAAGCTGAAAGACCGGATGGAAGCTGCCAAGAAAAAGAAATAAGGCAGTTCGCAATAGTCAGAAGCCCCGGGAATTTCCCGGGGTTTTTTTTCGCCCCCCGGCCGGGCCATGCCCTGCCCGCATCCCGTCCCGGTTTCAGGCAGGGGAATTGGAGAGAAATACCTATTTTTGTGTACCAACGTCTTAGGGCCGCCTCAGTATGAGTCAAAAAGTGCTGCTTACCTCCAAAGAGATCCACATCATCCTGCACCGGCTGGCCTGCCAACTGCTTGAGAACCACCTCGATTTTTCCGAAAGCGTGTTGATCGGGATGCAGCCCAGGGGCACCTTTCTGGCCCGGCGCCTGCTGGAGCTGCTCGAGCAGCAGTACAAGGTCAAAAACATCCCATTCGGCCTCCTCGATATCACCTTTTACCGCGACGACTTCCGCCGGGGCGACAAACCGCTGGCTGCCAGCAGCACCCAGATCGATTTCCTGGTAGAGGGCAAGCGGGTGGTGCTGGTCGACGACGTGCTGTACACGGGCCGGAGCATTCGGGCAGCCCTGACGGCCATACAGTCGTTCGGGCGGCCGGGTTCCATTGAATTGCTGACCCTGATCGACCGCCGGTTCAGCCGCCACCTGCCCATACAGCCCGATTACCGTGGCCGCCAGGTCGATGCCATCGGGGGCGACAAGGTGAAGGTGTGCTGGAAGGAGAACGATGGGGAAGATGCGGTTTACCTGATTAGTAAGTAGCCCATGAGCGAACTGAGCGTACGACATTTACTGGGGATCAAGTACCTGAACCGGAAGGACATTGACCTGATCTTCGAAACGGCAGACCATTTCAAGGAAGTGCTGGGGCGCCCCATCAAAAAAGTACCTTCCCTGCGCGACCTGACCATCGCCAACATCTTTTTCGAGAGCAGCACCCGCACCCGCCTCTCCTTCGAGCTCGCCGAGAAGCGGCTCTCGGCCGACGTGGTCAACTTTTCGGCAGCCCAGTCGTCTGTGAAAAAAGGGGAGACCCTCATCGATACGGTAAACAATATCCTCTCCATGAAGGTTGACATGGTGGTAATGCGGCATCCGAACCCGGGGGCAGGCATCTTCCTTTCCCGCCATGTGAAGGCCTCCATCGTCAATGCGGGCGACGGGGCACATGAGCACCCCACCCAGGCCCTGCTCGACTCCTATTCCATCCGTGAGAAGCTGGGCGGGGTAGGGGGCAAAAAAGTGGTCATCGTGGGCGATATTTTGCATTCCCGGGTGGCACTTTCCAACATTTTCGCCCTGCAGATGCAGGGGGCCGAGGTCCGCGTATGCGGGCCGAAGTCGCTCATCCCCAAATATGTGGAAACCCTGGGGGTGCAGGTCGAAACGGATTTGAGAACGGCGCTGGAATGGTGCGACGTGGCCAACATGCTGCGCGTGCAGAACGAGCGCATGGACATGAGCTATTTCCCCTCGACGCGGGAGTATTCACGCCTTTTCGGGATCAACAGGGCCCTGCTCGAAAGCCTGAGCAAGGAAATCGTGATCATGCACCCCGGGCCCATCAACCGTGGGGTGGAAATTACCAGTGACGTCGCCGATTCCCATCAGTCGATCATCCTCAACCAGGTGGAGAACGGAGTCGCCATTCGGATGGCAGTGATTTATTTGCTAGCTTCCAAAATAAAATAAGACGCCATGATTTTCGACAAGGAAGGAAACACCACCATCGTGTTTCAGGAGAAAGTCTCCCTGCAAACATTTCTGGAGAATTTCAGGGAAGCCTATCCCCGCCTGCGAAATGACCACCTGATTCTCAACCTGTTTTCGTTCGGAAAACTGAGCACGAGCGATGTGCTGGAGTTTCTGGAGCTCTCCAACAGGCACCGGGCAGGGGGTAAATCTTTCGTGCTGGTCACCAGCGCCATCTCTTACGAGCACGTACCGGATGAGATCTGCGTGGTGCCCACCCTGAAAGAGGCCCGTGACGTGATCGAGATGGAGGAGATCGAGCGCGACCTCGAACTTTGAGGATAGGCCGGGCCCCATGCCGATGAAGCTCCACATCCTCGGATGCCATGCGGCCACCCCCCGGGCGCTGACCCTTCCCAGTGCCCAGGTGCTGGAGGCCGGCGGCAACCTCTTCCTGATCGACTGCGGGGAAGGCACACAGATGGAATTGAGGCGCCACGGCCTGCGCTTTTCCAGAATCGAGCACATCTTTATCTCCCACCTCCACGGCGACCATTTCTTCGGCCTGCCGGGGCTGGTCTCCACCTTCCGCCTGCTGGGCCGCGAAAAGCCGCTCCACATCTACGGGCCGAGGGGGCTGCGCGAGGCGATCACCCTGCTGCTGCGCCTGGGAGATTCCTGGACCCAGTACCCCCTGCATTTCCACGAGCTGACGGCCCCGGAACCTGAGGTGATCCTGGAACAGGCCGGGGTGCGCGTTTCAACCCTGCCCCTCAGCCACCGGATCTACACCAACGGCTTCCTCTTCCGCGAATCGCCGGGAGAACGCCGGCTGCGGGCCGAGGTGGCGCGCAGCCACGGGATTGACAAAGCCTATTTCAGAAAGATCAAACAAGGGGCCGATGCCATCGCGGCCGACGGCACGCGGGTGCCCAATGCCGAGCTTACCGATCCGCCGCCCCACCCTGCCAGCTATGCCTATTGCAGCGACACTGCCTACAAGCCGGAACTCCCTGAATGGATCTCGGAAGTCGATACCCTGTACCACGAGGCCACCTTTTTGCAAAAGGATGCGGCCCTGGCCGCCAAGACCGGGCATTCCACCGCCAGGGAAGCGGCCCAAATCGCCCGCGAAGCCGGGGTCAGGAAACTCATCCTGGGCCATTACTCCACCCGGTACAAAGACCTGAAGGGCTTCCAGGCAGAGGCAGCGGCTGTTTTTCCCGGGGTGGAACTGGCCGAAGACGGGAAGGTTTTTTCCTGGTAGCCCCGGCGGGAAGACCTGCTTTTAATCATGGGGCGGCCCCCTATTTTTGGGAACTTTGCGTATCTTGTGGGCCCAGAAGGAAGCTATGGAAAAAGACCTCGGCAACTACAGGAAAATCTACGCCAAGAAACAATTGACGGAAGCCGAAGCCCCGGATAACCCCCTGCAGCTCTTTCAGGAGTGGTTCCATGAAATCGAGGCCAGCAACAGCACAGACGAGCCCAATGCCATGACGGTCTCGACCAATGGGCTCGACGGGTACCCCAAGAGCCGGGTGGTCTTGCTCAAGGGCTATACCTACGAGGGGTTTGTCTTCTTCACCAACTACCGGAGCGAGAAGGGCCTGGCCATTGAAGCCGACCCCCGGGTTTGCCTGTCCTTTTTCTGGCCCTGCCTGGAGCGGCAGGTGATCATCAAGGGGAAGGCCGAAAAACTGGCTGAAAACCTCTCGGACGGGTACTTTGAATCCCGCCCGGATGGCAGCAAGCTCGGAGCCATCGTCTCGGAGCAAAGCCGGGTGATCCCCTCGCGGGAGTATCTGGAAAAGGCCATGGAGCAGCTCGAGGCCGTCTACCGGGGCAAGGAGATCCCCCGGCCTGATTTCTGGGGAGGATACCTGGTCAGGCCCCAGAGCATGGAATTCTGGCAGGGCAGGCCGAACCGCCTCCACGATCGCCTGCGCTATACCCTCACAGAAAGCTGGGATTGGAAACTCGAGCGGCTGGCTCCCTGAGGGGCGGGCCTCAGCACAAGTTTTAAAAATAAAATGGGATGAAAGAAATCATATTGGTGCGGCATGGCAAGTCTTC